>JANOAJ010000192.1:0-21125 GCA_031411035.1 Sphingomonadales bacterium | reverse complement strand
TCCAGATGTCCGCCCCGCAGTCCTGTGCGGCCATCTGGGTCATGTCAGGGCGCTGATCCCAGCTATCGCGTCCTGTGAGCGCCGCGCTGAAGGCTTCGATCCGGACGGGAGTCTTGCGGCAGTCGCGCGCGGCGTCAGCAGCAGAGACAATGATCACGCACGCGCCGTCGATCGGGATGTCGCAGTCCAGCATGGAAAGCGGATCGGAAATCATCCGGCTGGCAAGATAATCTTCCATCGTCATCGGCTTGCCGGTGAAAATGGCGCGCGGGTTATGCTGGGCGTTGGCGCGCTGGAGAACGCACTGGATGCCGGTCTGTTCGCGGGTGACGCCGAATTCATGCGCACGCCGCATGGCAAATTGCGCGGCCCAATTGGCGGCCGAAAGCCCGCCCATGGGCACCAGCCACTGCATCCAGCCACCGATGCCGCGCCCGCCGCCGGTCAGCCCGCCGCGCTTGCCACCGCCCTGCGCGGAGAATTCCGAAAGCGCTCGGAAGCACAGCACGTGCCGCGCTTGCCCGGTTGAGACGGCCATGGCGGCGATCTGCAAGGGAGACATCTGCGCGGCCCCTTCGGCACTGCCGCTGTGCCAGCGCGTCTTGAGGCCAAGGGCTTCGCGCACTTCGGTGCATCCCAGCGGGGACATGCCGGGGGACGTGTCGCTGCGCCCCGGATAGGTCGCGATCCCGTCAATATCGTCGCGGGTCAGCCCGGCATCGGCCAGCGCTTCAAGGGCAGCATCGACCAGCAGAGACAGGCAGGAAAATCCGGCAGTGCGCACGATTCTGGACATACCGATCCCGGTGATTGCCGCCTTCAGCACGTCGAGTCTCTCCCATTGCATCTACTGCCTGAGTTCATTATTAACGAACCGTCAGTTTTTGCAAAGGAAAAATTCCGTGCCCTTTCCGCTCCCCGAGGTGACGACCGAAACAGAGGATTTCTGGAGGGGCGGCGCAGCAGGAGAATTGCGGATCATGGCCTGCACGGCGTGCGATCATCGTATTCATCCGCCGCAAAGCATCTGCCCCCACTGCCTGTGCCGTGAAGTGGTGCCGGTCGTGGCGTCGGGCAGGGGGACAATCCACAGCTACACGATCAACCGGCAGGCGTGGATGCCGGATCTGGACGTGCCTTATGCCATTGGCGTGATTGATCTGGATGACCAGCCGGGTGTTCGCATCACCGCGCGATTGCTCACGAACGATGTCAGCGCTGTTCGTATCGGCGCTGCGGTGGCTGTCGCCTTTGAAGCGCGGGGGGATGTGTTCGTGCCCCTATTTCGGCTGGTCTAGCGCTGCAGGGCCTTGGCGCCATCCGGCACACCATCGCGGGACGAGCGGACTTCGATCAGATCGGCACTGACGTCGGCGGGGAGAGAGACCACGGCCAGCAAAGCCTGCGCCATCGATTCCGGGCTCGCCGGTTCTCCGGAAATATGGGCATGCCCTGTTTCGAGAATTTTCTTGTAGAACGCGTGGGCGGTAGCCTCGCTCCAGCCTGCGCTGCCGCTGCCGCCCGCAACGGAGCCGGATCGCAACACCGTTACCCGAATGCCTTCCGAGCGCAGCTCATCGCGTAGCCCGGCGGAAAATGCCTCCACAGCAGCCTTGGTCGCCGCATAGGTTGCCAGCATCGGAAAGGGGGTTCGCACCGATTCCGAGGAGATTGAAACAATGTGTCCTTGCGTCTGGCGCAGATGCGGGATGGCTGCGCGGGTCATCCACATTGTGCCACGGATATTGATGTCCAGATGTCGCGTGACATCCTCGTCGCTTGCCTCTTCCAGCAGGAAGGGGTGAAAGACCGCCGCATTGTTGACGAGCAGATCAAGCCGGCCGAAACGGGCAACGCAGTCCGCGACGGCTTCCGCCACCTGCGCGGAGTCGCTGACATCACATGCCAATGCCAGAACATCGCTGCCAGCGTCCCGCTGTAGCGCGGCAAGCGCGTCGGACGGTCGAGCAAGCGCGGCAACCTGAACGCCCGCGCCCGCAAGAATGTTGACGAAGTGCCGCCCCATGCCTTTTGAGGCACCAGTGACGATCGCAACTTTGCCTGCCAGTGGTTTCACGGGGGTCTCTCCTCTTTTTTTCGAGGCCCAGCTATTCCAATGATTGACGATTCGTCAATTATTGATTTGTGTGCCGTGCCTGGCTAAGATCATGTGGCATGGCATGGCAGGGCAGAGTGTGGGGCAGGGGGATCAGGTTGAACGTCGGAACAAATATCATGGCCCCGCCGTCAGCGGAAACGATGCTCAACCAGATCGGGCAGAAGATTGGCGCCAAGGGGCTGCGCACCCGGCAGAAGCTGATCAGCGTTACGGTTGACCTGCTCGAAACACATGGATTGCGCGATCTGACCGTTGCAGAAATCGCGCGGGTCGCTGAAACCTCAACGGCGACATTCTATGTCTATTTTGAAGGCGTGCCCGAAGTTCTTCTCGCCGCGCTTGAGCAGACGACGCAGAGCGCCCCGGAATTAATGGCAATGCTGGAAAGTGACTGGACCGGAGCCGATGGTTACCGGGCGGCGCGCGCGTTTGTGGAACTTTACTGTGCCCATTGGCTGGAGTTCAGCACCGTTTTCCGGTGCCGGAATCTCGCGTCCGAGGAGGGAGACGAACGCTTTCTGGCGGCGCGCCGTAAATCTGTTACCCCGCTTATCGAAGCGCTTTCCGCCCGCGTTGCCAGCGCTCAGGCAGCCGACAGGGTGCCGCGACACCTTCAGCCGCGGGCGTCGGCCGGGGCGGTGCTCACCTTGCTCGAACGGCTGGCAGCCGTGGGCCCCACGACGGCAGAACAGCCCGGGATGAGTTTTGCGACGCTCAAGGACTCAGCGGCGCATATGGTCGCCCATATGCTGGGTGCGTTTCCGGACACGCCGTAAAGCCGTCACGGCCGCCGGGCACCATGTCCTTCATTCTCCGCCCGGACGCTGCCCCCCGAACATCTCCGTCCCGATCAGGGGCGGCGGGACGATCCCGGCATCGATGACGCGTGCGAACACATCGCGCAGGACAAAGGGCCTCTCCGCTGCGTCCGCTTCGTGTGAGGCCGTGGCGATCAGCCGGTCTAGCTCCAGCTTGCCGATGATATAGCTGGGGCCATAGCCCGGTTGACGCAGGTACAGGAGCTGTTCGAAACCGACGAGCGGGCTTTCGGGGTTTGACCAGTGTCGCGGCGTCCAGGCTGCGTGGAATTTGCCTGCCTGCGCCAGATCGATCTCGTTGGCTTGCACACGCAGTGATGCCAGCCCCCGGGCCGCCCGGTTGGCGAGCATGATCCACACGAGTTCACGGCCGTGGGGAATATCGTCATACAAGCCGGCCTGCATGACGATTTCTTCCATCGCCGTCGCGAAGCCTTCTGATCGATCCGCGAAAATGTTGAACAGCGGCGGGACGCAGCGGATGGGGCTTGAACGCGGCTCATGTTTCAGGCGCGCGAGCTCGATCCAGTGGGTGGAGTGGGAAAGCAGCGGCAAGGGATCGAGCGCGGTGCCGTGTGAGAAGAAATTGCGCTCCGCAGGCGGAACATAGCGGCTTGTCTGCGCCATCATCGCCGCACGGAAATAGGGCTTGTCCGGCACCAGCCCCGTTTCCACCAGAAAATCGTTGAAACGCGCGGTCTTGGCTTCGGCCATTTTGCGATAGGCCACGGGATCGTCGATGGGGCGAATGGGCGGCAGATTGCGGTTGCGCGCTTCCTCGAGGCGCAGCGAGGCAAGGGCGCGATCAAGCTCGCGTTGCAGCAGCAGGATCTGGTCATCCCAGCTATAGGGAGACAGCTCGACATGGGAGACATACCAGTCATAGTTCGCCTTGCCGATCCCCGACGCGCCTGTCCTTCGCGGCGCTTCGGAAGCGATCCAGGCAGCAAAACCCTCTGTCGCTGCCCTGGCGTCGTGGATCGCGCGCCGCAGCGCCGGGCTTGCGCCCGTCATCGTTGCCGGTTTCGCCCCTTCAAGCGTACGCATCACCAACGTGCCGGTTTCAAGCGCGGACAGGGTGGCGCTCTGCTCCTTGAAGGCGCGGTCGCCATAGGCCCAGAGATCATGCGCGTTGCTGTCAGCAAGGTTGATCCGCGCTGCATCGAGCAGTCCGGGAACCGCCCCGATCAGCGCCGTCAGCTTCCGGTCATCCGCGCGTGACAGCGGCCATGAAAACGCGAAAAGATCAATATTCGGGCTCGCGGATGGCCCTTCATGGGCCGGGACATCGCTCTCTTCGCCAAATATGGTCTGGTAGAAACTCGGATCGCGCGCCCAGGGCATGAGCACGCGCAGGCTGAAATCGAAGCCGTTCAGTTCCGCTTCGACCAGATGATAGTCGGTAAGGGCGGAATCCGGCCAGCCCGTCCGGTCAATCGCGTTCAGCCGTTCGCGAAACTGCGCCAGTCCACGCGCCTTGTCGGCCATCGCGGCGCGGCTGTAATCCGGTATGCCCTCACGCAGGGACGGCTGAACAAACTGACGCCATGCGCTGAACAGGCTGACAAGTTCCGCATGGCCTGACGGCATCGCAGCCGATGCGGCCACTGGCTGAACTGCTGGCGCTGCTGCAGCCACAGGGGCCGGGCACGCTGCCAGCACCATGGCGGAAACAAGTGACGATAAGGCACGTGGCATGACGCATCCTTTGCCGGAACCGGGAATGATGCGGGAGGATGGCACGCAAATTCTCCAAAGTCGAACGCGGGCCGCTGTGCGACAATGAACGCTGTCGGCCAGATCATTGATTGTGTTGGTGACCCCTACGGGAATCGAACCCGTGTTTCAGCCGTGAGAGGGCCGCGTCCTGACCGCTAGACGAAGGGGCCGCGCCGGTGCGGGCGCGTTTGCCCTATGCCTGGTGATGGCGGGCGTCAAGCATCGGAGATACGGCGAAAAGTCTGACGGGTAGCCGTCTGTCGTCGCGTCTCGCATGGTCAGGCAGGCTTTCCTTGGCTTGCGACATGCGGGAAATTACCCGCCGATTTTCAGCGCGCAGTTGCATGTCACCGGGCGGCTGCCCTATGCAGTCTGCGCGTATCAGGGGGCAGAGTGACACAGCCAGTTCCGCCAATTCAGGGGACACCGCTTCCTGCGGATTTCGTGGCCGCGCACAAGGCGCTGGTGGCGGACAAGGCCATGCAGTTTTCGCTGGGGCCGGTGCCGCAATTCAAGCCTCCGGCCTGGCTGAAAGCGCTGAAACCCGTGGCCGAGTTTCTGGAATTTCTTGCCCCGTTTGCCAAATATGTCTTCTGGGGGGTTCTCGCGCTGATTGTGGCGGCGATCCTTTATTATATCGTCAGGGAATTTGGCGATCTGCGCTGGCCCTGGCGCAAGACGGAAGACGACACGGAAGCGGAATGGGTGCCCGATGCCGCACCCGCCCGTGCGCTGCTGGCCGAAGCGGATGCCCTCGCGGCGCAGGGGCGGTTCGGTGAGGCAGCGCATTTGTTGTTGCTGCGCAGCGTCGAAGATATCGAGGCGCGCAAGCCGACATTTCTGAAGCCGTCATCCACGGCGCGCGAGATTGCGGGAACGCTGGGGCTGCCCGAAAAGGCGCGGACTACCTTTGCCCTGATCGCCCGCCATGTGGAAGCCAGCCTGTTTGGCGGGCGCGATCTGGATGCGGGTGGCTGGGATCAGTGCCGCGAAGCCTATGGCCGTTTTGCCCTGGCGGGGGAATGGCGGTGATTGACACACTCGCCCCCCAAGCCGCGATAGAGCGCACCACAACCAGCCCATTCAATGGCCGGGTGATGCTGCTTGTTGTTGGTGCGGCGATCTTCAGCTTTGTGGGATATCTGCTGCTGGCGGCCTATGCGCCCGAAATGCGGTCCGGATCGGACGGGCGCGGCCATGCCTATTCCAACTCCGCGATCGGTTTTTCCGGCATCATAAAATTGCGTGAGGCGCTGAGCCGCAGCCCCAATATTGTGCGCGATGCCAAGGGGCTGGAAAACGAACGGCTTGTTGTCGTCACGCCGGAATTCACGAGCGATCCGGACGCGCTGGCAAAGCTGGTGGCGGATCGTGATACCCGACCGACCCTGATTGTGCTGCCCAAAAGATCGACATTGCCCAATCCGGTCAAGAAAGGCTGGGTTTTCGGACGGGAGATTGCGCGGCCAAGCGATGTCGGTGATGTCATTGCCAAGGTTGCGGGCGTGATGGTCAGGCAACACCGGACAGAGGCTGAGGAAATCTATAGCTCCGATTGGGCACCCGATGTCCGGTTCGCCAAAGGGGCGGTGGTGCAGACCATCGAAGGCGACATGATCGAGGCCTATATCACCGACGATGAAGGCCGCATCTTGCTGGGCGGGATCCGGCGCGCCAAAACAGGGGATGACGAGGATGACGATTATACCCCTGTCTATATTCTCTCCGATCCCGATGTGCTGAACAATCTGGGCATGGGCAATCCGCAAATGGCCTATGCCGCGAGCGGCATTCTTGACGGACTCTCGACCGACAAGACGCAGGAAGTCGAGTTCGATGTCACCCTGAACGGGTTCGAGGCGACACGCGGGCTGCTGAAGCTGGCGTTCGAGCCGCCCTTTCTGGCGCTGAGCCTCTGCCTGTTTGTTGCCGCGCTGATGGCGCTCGCCAACGGGCTGATGCGCTTTGGCCCGCCCCTGCGGGAGGCGCGGGCGGTGGCTCCGGGCAAAGGCGCGCTGGTTTCCAATACAGCAGACCTGCTGCGTCTGGCGGGGCTGGAGGCGGAGATTGGCGGCCGCTATGCCGCGCTGACACGTGATGCCGCTGCCCATGCGCTGGGCCTTCCAGCGGGGATGAGCGCGGATATCGTGCGCGAAAGGCTTGACCGGGTGACACGCGCGGGCCCGCCCTTTTCGGCGCTCGCTGCATCGGCCGACAACGCGACCACTTCAGACGAGATGCTCGCCGCCGCGCGGGCACTTTATCACTGGCGAAAGGAAAAGACCGGGTGACTCTCAGCGATATCAAGGGGCTGGCGGATCGTATCCGCGCCGAAATGGCAAAGGCGCTGGTCGGGCAGGACGAAATGGTCGATCTGTTGCTGATCAGCCTGTTTTCGGCCGGGCATATCCTGCTTGAAGGTCCGCCCGGCACGGCCAAGACATTCGCCGCGCAGTGCTTTGCCCACACGCTTGGGCTGGATTTCAAACGCATCCAGTTCACGCCCGATCTGATGCCGGGGGATGTGCTGGGATCGAACCTGTTCAACTTCCAGACCAGCAGCTTTACCCTGACGCGCGGGCCGATTTTCTGTGAATTGCTGCTGGCGGACGAAATCAACCGCACACCGCCCAAAACCCAGGCGGCGCTGCTCGAAGCGATGCAGGAACGCGCGGTGACGCTCGACGGGGTCACGCATGCGTTGTCCGACCGTTTCATGGTGGTGGCGACGCAAAACCCCATCGAACAGCAGGGTGTCTATCCCCTGCCCGAAGCGCAGCTTGACCGCTTCCTGTTCAAACATGTCGTTGCCTATCCCGATGAAGCGGAGGAACGGCGGATTGTGGCTGATCATGGCAGCCGCTTCGGCGCGCCAAAGCCCGCGTCATGGGGCGTGTCCCAGGTGGTGCAGCCGGCGGAAATTGCCCAAGCGCTGGGAATCGTCCAGGCCAACCGGCTGGCGGACGAGATTACCGCCTATGTCGTGGCGCTGGTGCGGGCGACGCGCGAAAGTGCCGATCTGGAAGCGGGCGCCAGCCCCCGCGCGGCGGCAATGCTGGCAGGGGCGGCGCGGGCGCGGGCAGCGCTTGACGGTCGGGATTACGTTGTTCCCGACGATGTTAAGGCCCTGGCCCCCTCCGTCCTCCGCCACCGTGTCATCCTTTCCCCCACGGCCCAGATTGACGGCCTGCGCGCGGAAACCATCATCGCCCGCATGATCGAACAGGTGGACGCACCAAAATGATGTTGGCCCCCACCCGGCGGGCGACCTTGCTCATTGCCGCAGGAGCGCCGGTGGCGTTGCTGCTGGGGGTGATGCTGCCTGCCTGGTGGACAGTGGGGCTGGTCTGGGTGCTGTTCGTGCTGGCGCTGACGCTACTCGATATGCTGCTTTCCGCGCCGGGTGGCACGGTGGAGATTGGGGCCACGGCCCCGCCCGCCGTGAGCGTGGGGGAGCCGTTTGCGGCGCTGATTGACGTTGCCTTCCCCCCGCGCGCGCAGTTGAGCGATGCCAAGGTGGCGTTGTGGGTGGGACAGATCCTTGATCCCGGCGTGCCGGTTCGCGCCGGACTGGTGATGGACGGCAAGGCGGGCCATGCCGAAATCTGGCTGACGCCCAAAAGGCGGGGCACCGCACATATTCGCGAAATCTGGGTGCGCTGGCACGGGCCGCTGGGGTTGATCGCGCAGCAGCGGCGCTTCCCGTGGAGGCGGGATATTGTGGTGACGCCCGATGTGCGTCCCGTGCGCAGCGAAGGCGTCCGCCTGTTCCAGCGGGATGCCCTGCACGGGCTGATCGCGCAACTGGAACGCGGTGAGGGCACGGACTTCGAGGCACTGGCCGATTTTCAGCCCGGCATGGACAAGCGCGCCATCGACTGGAAACAGAGCGCGCGGCATGCGCGGCTGCTCGCCAAGGAATATCGCACCGAGCGGGATAACCGGATTGTCTTTGCGGTCGATTGCGGGCGGGCGATGAGCGAGCCGCTGGCAGGCGTGCCGCGCGTGGACAGGGCGGTGTCAGCGGCGCTGCTGACAGCCTGGGCCGCCTTGAAACTGGGAGATCGCGCGAGCCTCTATGCTTTTGATTCCCGCCCCCGGCTGCATTCAGGGGCGCTGAGCGGCGTCGAGAATTTTGCGCAATTGCAGAGACTTGCGGCAACGATTGACTATTCCACCGAAGAAACCAACCATATATTTGCGCTTTCCAGCCTCGCCCAGCAATTGTCGCGCCGGGCGCTGATTGTGCTGTTTACCGATTTTACGGACCCCACGGGGGCGGATTTGCTTGTCCGCGCGCTGGGCTGGCTGCTCGAACGGCATGTGGTGCTGTTTGTGGTGATGCGCGACGCTGATCTGGCGGAGATGATGGCGGCTGAACCCGATGGCGGGATTACCGTGGCAAAGGCCGTAACGGCAGCCGCGTTGGTCAATGAACAGCGCAAGGTGATCGCGCGCCTGCGGCGGCTGGGCCTGGAAGTGATCGAGGCAGAGCATGACCGGATCGGCCTGCAACTGGTGAATGCCTATATCGCGCTCAAGCAGAAGGGGCGGTTATGAGCAATACCTCAGATCTGATCGCAGCAGGCCAGCGTAACTTCCGCCGTCAGCACGAAGCCGACTGGAACGAACTGGAAGATCTGCTGTCACGCGCCGAACGACGCTCGGTCAGGGCGCTGTCAGTCGAGGAACTGATGCGCCTGCCCGTGCTGTACCGGGCAACCCTGTCATCGCTTGCCATCGCGCGGGAAACTTCGCTGGACAAGGCGCTGACCGACTATCTCGATGCCCTCGCAACGCGCGCCTATTTTCTGGTCTATGGCGTGCGGACGCGCGCGCGGGAGGGGCTGGCCAGTTTCTTCACCCAGGATTGGCCGGACGCGGTGCGGGGGCTCTGGCGGGAAACGCTGGCTTCCTTCCTGCTGCTCGCGGTCGGCATCGTGGCGGGCTATCTGCTCGTCCAGTCGGATCCGGCCTGGTATGCATCCTTCATTGATCCCTCTCTCGCGCAAGGGCGCGGACCTGACAGTTCGGCCAAGATGTTGCGCGATATCATTTACGGCAGGGAGAATAATGCGGGCGGCACGCTCAGCATTTTTGCCACTTTCCTCTTCACGCACAACACGCAGGTGTCAATCTGGTGCTTTGCGCTGGGTTTTGCCTTTGGCGTGCCGACCGCCTTCCTGATCCTGCAGAACGGCGCCACCGTTGGCGCGCTGGTGCAGCTTTATGCCAGCAAGGGGCTGGGGCTGAACATGGTCGGCTGGCTGATGATCCACGGCACGACAGAGTTATTCGCGATCATTCTGGCAGGCGCTGCCGGGTTCCGCATCGGTCTGGCGGCCGCCTTTCCCGGCGATCTTGGCCGTGTGGCCGCTGCGACAAAAGCCGGACGGAGCGCGGCGACAGTGATGATCGGCGTGATGATCATGCTGTTTTTCGCCGGGATTCTGGAAGGCTTCGCGCGCCAGTTGATCACTGATGATGTCGCGCGTTATGCCATTGGCGCGGTAATGCTGTCCCTGTGGCTTGGCTATTTCTATTGGCCCCGCAGGAATATCGCTCATGGCTAGTGCCTATCCCCATCGTTATTTGCCGCAGCACATACGGACGCTGGAAACGCCCGAAGGGGTGGATCTGTCGCTTGAGATTGCCAGCATCGGCACGCGCATAGGGGCGTTTCTGCTGGATATGCTGATGATCTGGGGGATCATCATCCTGGTTACCATCCTTATTGTCTGGACAGGGATCGGGGCGGGGAAGGACGGGCCGCTGGAATTCCTGGCGGTCATCTGGCTGTTCACCACTTTCGTGCTGCGGAATTTCTGGTTCATCCTGTTTGAAATGGGCCCGCGCGGCGCAACGCCGGGCAAGCGGATTTCGCGCCTGCGGGTTATCGCACGGGGCGGCGGACGGCTTGAGGCGCGGGCGGTTGTTGCCCGCAACCTGCTGCGTGATGTGGAACTGTTCCTGCCGCTTGGCTTTATGGTTGAACAGGTTGGCAGCGATTCCATCGACGCGCTTTCCGGTTTTCTCGGCTTTGGCTGGACGATGCTGTTCCTGCTCTTCCCCCTGTTCAACAAGGACAGGATGCGCGCGGGGGACTTGCTGGCCGGCACCTGGGTGATCCGCGTGCCAAAACCCGATGCAGGCCATGATCTGAGCGATCGCCAGCACCCACAGGAGGCCCGGTTCCGCTTTTCGGAGGCCCAACTCGCGGCCTATGGCGCCTATGAATTACAGACTCTGGAAGCCGTGCTGCGGGGCAGGGACGAAGCGTCAGTCAATCTGGTCGCCGAAACGATCCGCGCCAAGATCGGCTGGCCCTATGAACATGATGATAGGGCGTTCCTGAGCGCTTATTACACTGCCGTGCGGACGCGTCTGGAACGCGGCATGCTGTTTGGCAAGCGCAAGCGCGACAAGTTTGACGACATCGCCTGACGGAAATGGTTGGGGGCCGGAACCCCTTGCGGAACTCCGACCCCCGCCCTCTAGGTGCGACCCGAGGGAAGCTGGAATAGTGTTGGAGGCCGACGCCTTTCGGTGTCGGCCTCCGCCCTCGATACGCGACCCGAGGGAAACTCTTGAAGCGCTTAGCAGCGGTTGTTGCTGTCCGAACGATCCAGCGCGCGACCGGCCAGAGCACCGGCACCGGCGCCCACGATTACGCCAGCTGTCTTGTCGCCGCGGCGTCCGACTACGGCGCTGCCGAGCAGACCACCGGCAATCGCGCCGATGATCGTACCGCCCGTGCCCTTGTCACAACGGTTGTTGCGGCTGCCGCGCCAGTTGCGATCCCGGCGATAATCATAATTGCGGTTGTCATACCCGCGATTATCATATCCACGATTGTCATAGCGCGAGTTGCGATAGTAATCACCGCGACTGTTCTGGTAGTATCCGTCGCCACTATAGTGACGGGCGAGAGCTGGTGTTGCCGATGCCAGCGAAACGGAGGCAAGTGCTATTGCGGCAATGCTCTTCGACAATATCCGGGCCATCATGAATTCCTTTCGTTTCGGTCGCAGCGTTACAGATACTCGTGCTGCGTCCGATGAAGCCTTTATGCGCTGATTCGCTTGAGAGTTTGCTGAACATCACTGTCAGTAACCGTTCATTTGGCGTTGTCTGGCGTTCAGGTTCGCCCACTGGCGGAACGTGCAAAAGCGGCTAAAGCGCGCGGCATGATCCGTGCATTCCGTCAGCTTTTCTCGCTTTTCCTGATTGCCTTGCCCGCCGGCTCGGGGGGGCGTTCGTCGGTGGAACCGGTAATCGCACATGCCATTGATTTGCAGGCCATCAGGCTCACCGATCCAAAAGTTCAGACGGAACCGGAACTCGCGTTACGGGGTGGATGGGTGCTGGTCAGCAAGGATCCCGGTTTTGGCGGGCTTTCGGCTCTGCTGACAGACGGCCATGAATTTACCGCGCTGAGCGATAGCGGCTTGTTGGTGCATTTTGGCATGGATGATGCGGGCCATGTTTCGGGCACGCGGATTGATCCTTTACCCAGGGGATGCGCCGCCGATGCGTTCAAGGCAGATCGCGATTCTGAATCGATGACGCGCGATCCCGCCACGGGAGCGCTCTGGATCGGCTTTGAGTGGCGCAACGCCATCTGCCGCGCGGACGCGAGCCTGAAGCGCGCCGACGGACTGGCGCTGCCCGCCCAGATGCGCGGGTGGGAACGGACGACCGGGCCGGAGGCGATGGTGCGCCTTTCCGATGGGCGTTTTCTGGTGATTGAAGAGCGGCCCACCGATGGCCGCTTTGTCGGGCCCGCCCTCTTGTTTCCCTCTGACCCGGTGGCACCGGGCGCGCGGGCGCGGCAATTGGCCTATCAGGACCCGCTGCCCTATTTCCGTCCCACGGACGCGGCACAATTGCCGGATGGGCGATTGCGGGTGCTCCACCGCAATTTCAAGCCGCCCTTTCGCTTCCGGGCGAAGCTGGCGATTCTCGAGGCGATCCCGCGCGATCCGCAACAGCTGTTGCAGGGACGCATCATCGCCTCGCTGGATGAAAAGGGCCTGACGGACAATTTCGAAGGCGTGGCGGTATCGCAGGAAGCAGGCCACACATTTGTCTGGCTTGTTTCGGATGACAATTATCTCTGGCTTCAGCGAACCTATCTGCTGAAGTTCGAGCTTCTGGCCCGATAACAAAAAAAGCCCCCGCCAAAGCAGGGGCTTATTTTTTCGGCGCGACGCTGCACGACCTCCCGGCTTTCGCCGGGAAGACGCGAATCAGGCTGCGGCGGCGACCGTGGCTTTCTTGGCGATGTCGCGCTTGAGGCGACGGGCGCGCAGCGACAGGTCTGCATCGCTGGACTTGGCAAGCCAGTTATCAAGGCCGCCCACATGCTCCACCGAACGCAGGCCGTGCGTGGAAACGCGCAGTTTCACGCCGGTGCCAAGCGCTTCAGAGATCAGCGTGACATTCTGCAGGTTGGGCAGAAAGGTCTTCTTGGTCTTGTTGTTGGCGTGGGATACGTTGTTGCCGACAAGACGGCCCTTGCCGGTCAGCTCGCAAATGCGCGACATAATCAAGTCTTCCTGAATCTGGTTTCGGTTGCCCGGAAAGTCCGCGCCGTTAGCGACGCTTCCCGCTTTCGTCAACCGTTTCGCGCCGCTAAGGCCCGAAACATGTCACTTCTTTTGCCAGCCCCGATGCGCCGCGCGCTTGACCTCGCCGCGTCTGCGGCAGCGGCGGGCGAAGTGCCTGTGGGCGCTGTCATCATGCGCGGCGATGACGTGATCGCCACAGCGGCCAACGCGATGCGTGGCATCAGCGATCCCACGGCGCACGCGGAAATCATCGCGATTCGCGCGGCGGCAGAGCGGCTGGGCAGCCAGCGCCTATCGGGATGCGATCTCTGGGTGTCGCTGGAACCCTGTGCGATGTGTGCAGGGGCCATCGCCCATGCGCGGATTGCGCGGCTTTATTATGCGGCTGCCGATCCCAAAGGCGGGGGCGTCGAACACGGCGCGCGCGTATTTTCGCACCCGACCTGCCATCATGTCCCGGAAATCTATTCCGGCATCGGTGAGGCAGAGGCCGCCGCGCAACTGAAAGCGTTTTTTGCCCAACGGCGCTGACCGATTGCCCCGTGCCCGCAAATCGGCCATAGCCTTGGCACAATCATGGACGCCGCCCATCACGCTACGCTCAGCCCGTTTCCCTGGGGCGACCTTGCCATCATCATCGGGCTTGTTGCCCTGAATGGCGTCTTTTCCATGTCTGAACTGGCGATCGTTTCTGCCCGCCGTGCACGGCTCGACGCGCTCGAGCGCAAGGGGCACAAGGGCGCGACCCGGGCGATTGCGCTGGCCGCTGATCCGGGCCGGTTCCTTTCAACTGTCCAGATCGGCATCACGCTTATTGGCATTATTGCCGGCGCCTATTCCGGGGCAAGCATGGGCGGGCCGGTTGCCGAACGGATCGAGCGGCTCGGCCTTGGCCACGAACTCGCGGTCAATGTGGGATATGCGCTGGTCATCGCGGTCACCACATTCCTGTCGCTTGTAATCGGTGAGCTTGTGCCCAAGCAGTTCGCCCTGCGCGCGCCCGAACCGATTGCCGCAGCGATGGCATTGCCGATGCAGTGGCTTGCCATAATCACCGCGCCCTTTGTCTGGCTGCTGGATCGCACCAGCGCCCTGATCTTTCATTTGTTGCGGCTTGACCGCGAATCGGAAAATCACGTCACGGCGGAGGAACTGCACCTGATCGTGGCAGAGGCGTCCAAATCCGGACTGATTGAGGAGAGCGAGCGGGCGATTATTTCGGGGGTTGTCCGTCTCGCGGATCGGCCGGTACGCGAAGTGATGACGCCACGCACCGAAATCGAATGGATCGATGCCGATGCCACGCCCGCCCAGGTGCGGGCGCGGCTGAAGGAATCGGTCCACAGCCGGATGCTTGTGGGCGAAGGCTCGATTGATCAGGTGAGCGGCGTCATCCAGGCGCGTGACCTTCTGTCCGCGCTGCTTGAGCGCCGTCCGCTCGACATTCGTGCCCTGATGCGGCGCGCGCCCATCGTGCCGGATCAGGTGGATGCGATGGACGTGCTGGAAACGCTGCGCAGTGCAGACGTGCCGATTGCGCTGGTGCATGATGAATATGGCCATTTTGAAGGGATCGTGACCCCGGTTGATCTGCTCGCGGCGATCGCGGGCGATTTTGTTTCCGATCAGGATGATGATGATGAGCCGGCGATTGTCGGGCGCGAGGATGGCAGCTTGCTGGTCGCAGGCTGGTGCGCTGCCGACATGCTGGCCGAACGGCTGGCGCTCACCCTTCCTGAAGATCGTGACTATGCAACCGTGGCCGGGTTCGTGCTGGATGTGCTCAAGCATATTCCCGAAACAGGGGAGGTGTTTGAGGACCAGGGCCACCGCTTTGAAGTGGTGGATATGGACGGCCGGAAAATCGACAAGGTGCTGATCGCACCGCTGTGACGCGGTGAAAGATTATCGCTTGGCAGGGCGTGCGAAGCCCGCTAGAGGCCGGATTCAAGAGATGATCGAAGCTGTTATTGGGGCAGTTCGGGTCTCTTGCCCCCACCATCTGAAGCCGCAGTGATGTAAGCATCCGGCTTTGGCAGGCGGCAGCCGGGCTATGCCTGGCCTGAGCCCGGGGGTGTGCGGATTTGCGGGACAGAACGAATCGCATCGACTTCCAAGTGAAGGGACAGGATTTGCTTAACAATCGTCAGGCCGGTCGCCGTCGCGGCCGGAACAACCAGCGGCCCCAGGGTAATGGTGGTCGCAATCAGGATAACGGTAACCGGATCGACAACCGTGCGCGCGGTAACGCGCCGCAGTTGCTTGAGAAATACAAGACCCTGGCGCGCGACGCGCAGATGCAGGGTGATCGGGTGATGACCGAATATTATCTTCAGTTCGCAGATCATTATTTCCGCGTCACGGCCGAAATGCGCGCCCGCTTCGAGGAAAATCGCAAGCAGCGCGATGATTGGCAGGGCGAAGACGGCGATGATGGCGGGTTCGATGAACGCGGCGTTGCCGAGGGCGTGGAAGGCGACATCGATGATGGCGGTGATCGCGGCTATGAAAGCCAGCGCCGTCAGCAGCAGCAATTCAGTGATCGAGAACGCCAGCCGGACCGGCCTGAGCGTCCCGCCCGTGCCGAGCGCCCGGAACGCAGCGACAATGATCGCAACGCCCGCCGCCCGAACAACCGCGAAACGGGTAACCGTGAAGCCGGCAATCGCGATGGCAACCGGGATACGGGCAATCGCGAACAAGGTGCCCGCGAACAAGCGCCGCGTGACCGCGACTATGCTCCGCGCGAAAATGGCAACCGCAATGGCGGCTGGCGTCGGGAAGAACGTGAGGACAATGTCGATTCGATCGATGTGAATGTCCTTCCGCCCGCCTTTGGCAGTGACGGTCCGATCTCACCGATTGCCGATCTGGATGATGCGCCTTTGGCAGAGGTGGCCGAAGCCCCGGCCCCGCGCCGTCGCGGTCGCCCGCGCAAGGTTGCGGAAGCGGCGGTCGAACAGGCGGACTGAGGTTCGCATGACGCGGCATATTCTGGCAGCGCTGTCGCTGCTTGCCTTCGCCACTACCGCAGCCGCGCAATCCGCTGATCAGAGTGCGCGGCTTGATATGCTGCAAGCCCAGATCGAGGCCTTGCAAAAGCAGGTTGAGGCTTTGAAGGCGGATGCCGCCAAGGCCGCCCCGCAATGGAAGGGTGCCCCGCAATGGGCTGGCGAAGACGGCTTTAGCTTCAAGCCGCGTGGCCGCCTGCAGCTCGATAGCGGCTATATCGGCATTCCCGATGGCTATGCGGCCAATCGCAATCTGGGCTTCAACAGTCGCGTGCGCCGGTTCAACCTTGGCGCGGAAGGCACGCTGCCGGGCGGGTTCGGCTACAAGGTGGAAACCGAATTCGCCAATGCCTCGGTCGCTTTTGAGGATGTCTATCTGACCTACGCACCGAAAGGCGCGGCCTGGGGTCTGAAACTGGGCAATCAGGAAGTTCTGCCCAGTCTGGAGCAGATGACCAGCAGCTCGCATGTCAGCTTCATGGAACGCGCGCAGATGAACGATGCGTTCAATGCCTCGCGTCGGCTGGGTCTGGTGCTGGGGGTGCATGACAAGGCGGATACGCTGCGGCTGGATATCGGCCTTTTCACCGCGCATTCGATTGATGGTTCGTTTGATAATGATGGCTGGATCAGCTCGGCTCGCGCTGTTTATGCGCCGATGGTCGGGGGCGGGCGGCTGCATTTCGGGGTGAATGCCCAGCACCGGGATTTTCAGTCGAATGACAATGGCGTGGCGTCCACCTCGAACGGTGCGCCGTCCACCAACCAGTTGGCCCGGTATCGGGCGCGGCCCTTCCTCCAGAATACGGACGTCCGCTTTGTCGATACGGGCAGCTTTGCCGCACATGGCGACAATCTGCTGGGGCTGGAGTTTGCCGGTATCTTCAAATCATTGCACTTTGCGAGCGAAGCGCAGTGGGTGCGGGTAAACGCATATCGTGCGGGCGGCATCGCAACGGGTTTGGATGCCTTTGCCGGCGGCTCTGCCGTGACGCCCACCAGCGATCCGACATTCTTCAGTGGCTATGCTGAGCTTGGCTATTTTCTGACCGGCGAGACGCGCAGCTACAGGGAGGGTTCCTGGAACCGTCCGAAACTCGCGCACCCTTTCAACAAGGGCGGCTGGGGCGCCGTGCAGGTGGTTGGCCGGGTTGACTATGTTGATCTGGATTCTGGCGCGCTGAAAAACGGGGCGACCAACAATTTCGCTACGGGTGTGTCATCGCTGGCCGCAGCTAACTCAAGGCTCGCTCGCGGCGGCAAGCAGACGGGCTATCTGTTCGGTATCAACTGGTGGCCCGCGGATTATCTGCGTTTCATTGTGAATTACATCCATACCGAAGTGGAAGGCGGCCCCTTGGCAGCGACAGCGAAGCCCCTTTCCACCGCGCCGGTTGACCAGCGGAAATACAGTACCGATGCTGTGGCCGTGAGGGCGCAAGTAGAGTTTTGAACGATGTAGCCCAGGCGATGGGGCGATTAGAATCGGTGGCAGTAGGCGAAGCATTTTTCCGCTAGCCAAGCCGCCCCAAATCGGGCATCCTCGTGTTACAGTATAACATGGAGGATGCCGATGCTGCGTTTTGCTGGCTTCATCACTGCTTTCGCGCTGGCCGCGCCCGCCTTTGCCCAAAGCGCGCAAGGCGATGTCTCCGTCACCATCTACAACAATAATATCGCGCTGGTGCAGGATGCACGGACGCTTTCCATTCCCTCGGGGCGCAGCCGCCAGGAATTCCCGGACGTATCGGCACAGATCCGCCCGGAAACAGTGACGCTCTCGGGCCCCGGCATCGGCATTGTCGAACAGAATTTTGACTATGATCTGCTCAGCCCGGACAAGCTGATGGAAAAAGCGGTGGGGCAGGTGGTCACCATTGTCCGCACAAACCCGGCAACAGGTGCGGAGACACGCGAACAGGCCAAGGTGCTGGCCGCGAATGGCGGGATCGTGCTCCAGATCGGCACGCGCATCGAAGTGCTGCGCGATGACGGGCTGCCCGTGCGGGTGGTGTTTGACAAGGTGCCGGACAATCTCCGCGCGCGGCCGACATTATCGGTCACGGTGGAGGCCGAACGGGCCGGGCAGATCCCCACCCGCTTGTCCTATCTGACACCGGGCATGGGCTGGACGAGCGACTATGTGGCCCTGTTCGATGAGAAAGCCGGTACCATTGACGTGCAGGGCTGGGTCACGCTCAACAACAATACCGGCACGACGTTCACCAACGCCGACACATTGCTGGTGGCAGGGGATGTCAGCGGCGGGCAAAACCGCTTCGCCTATCTGGCTGCGGATGACGATGCCACAATCGAAGAGGCGGGCACCGAAAGCAGCCCGCGTGAGCGGCTGGGCAATTTCTATCTCTATCCGCTGCCCGAACGCACGACCATTGCCAACGCGCAGCAAAAGCAGGTCAGCTTTCTTGACGTGAAGGGGGCCGCCGCGCGCCGTGCCTATGAATTCACCAATGGCTGGATGGGCGGCAATGATGTGCCGCGCAGCGTGGCGACGGCGATCAAGTTTTCGACTTCGAAACGTGGCGGTCTGGGCGATCAACTGCCTGCGGGCACCATCCGCGTCTATATGCGGGACGCGCGGGGCGATCCGCAATTCATCGGAGAAAACCGGATCACGCACACGCCGATGGGCTCATCCATGTCGATCCGCACGGGCGAAGCCTTTGATGTAAAGGTGAAGACTGTCGTGGAAGAGCGCACGCGCATTTCCAAGCGGCGCTGGCGGACCAGGATGCGCTACACGATTACCAATGCGCGCGATGCGGGCGTCACGGTCGATCTTGCGCAGGACGGGCTGTGGGGTGATGTCAGAATCGAAGCGCAGAATATTGTGGGCGAACGCGTATCGGCGGACCGGGTCGAGTGGAAGGTGCCCGTGCCTGCCAATGGCAGCGCTGACCTGACGGCGACATTCGACAGCCGTTACTGAGGTGCGCGTGGTGCGCTGGTTCCTGCTTCTTCTGGCCGCGTTGCCGTCACTGGCGGCGGCAGCGGACAAGGTTGTGAGATCCGATACTGTCGGCGATGTCGCGGTGACCATCTATCGCGATCCCTATCGCGATGCAGGCATGATGAATGCCGGCTGGCCCGGCGGCTATGCGCTGATCACTGAAACGCGGACGGTGACGCTGCCGGAAGGCGATAGCGTGATCCGCTTCGAAAATGTGGCCGAAGGGTTGCTGCCTGAAACTGCCATCATCACCGGCTTGCCCACGGGTGTGCGTGAGAAGAACCGCGACGCACGGCTGATTTCGCCTGCTGGTCTGGTTGACGCATATCTCAAACGTCGTGTGCTGATCCGCCGCACGGATCCGGCGACCGGCGTGGCGCGAGAGCAACTGGCGATCATCCGTTCGGGCCCGGATGGCGGCGTCATCCTCCAGACGGATCAGGGAATCGAAGCGCTGCAGTGCTCAGGCCTGCCCGAACGCATGATCTATGGCGGCATCCCCGATGATTTGTCCGCCAAGCCCACACTGTCGATCCGCACCCGCAGTGACCGGCCTGTGACTGCGCAAATCCAGCTTACCTATATGGCGCAAGGATTTGACTGGTCGGCCAATTATGTCGGCAATATCGCGCCGGAAGGCGGCAAGATGGGGCTCTTTGCCTGGCTCACAGTCGCCAATGGGGGGCAGCAGAGCTTTCGCGACGCACGGCTTCAGGTAATTGCGGGGAAGGTCAACAAGCGGCCCAACAATCCGCCGCCTTCGCCGCCGCCGGCTGCGCTCAACCTGCAATGCTGGCCGATGGATAATACCAGCACGCATCCGGCGCAGGTTTTCACACCCTTGCCACTGCCGGCGGGGGACAATCTTTCGCGCTACAATGATGTGGGCCGCAATCCGCCGGGCAGCTTCGAAACGCGCAAACAGCGCAAACGGCGGGAAAAGCTGGAACGGCAGATGGCTGAAGCCAGTGGATATGGCGGTGGCTGTGAGGGGTGCGAAGATATTGTTGTCACAGGCACTATGGTTGGCGGCGGCCGCGCGATGAAATCCCGTCGTGTCCAGTACACGCCGATTGCCGTGATGTCAGCCGACGCGGCGATGCCCCCCCCACCACCTCCCCCACCGCCTCCCCCGCCTGTGATGGCCGAAAATGTCGCCATCGCGCAGGGGGCCAAGGCTGGTGTCGAGGATCTGGGGGATCTGAAACTCTATCGTGTGCCGATGCCCGTAACAGTCGCGGCGCAAAGCCAGAAGCAGGTGGCGATGATCAGCCAGCCTGCGGCGGCCTTCGCGAAGATTTACACGATGAATGTCGCCAATGGCAGCTTCGCTCCGCGCGCAGCCCCCTCCCTGCTGCGCGCGCGCAACGTGAAGGACAAGGGCTTGGGCCTGCCGCTGCCAGCAGGCAGCGTTGCCATTTTTGAGCCCGGGACACGGCGGACAATGCTGGTTGGCGAATATCCGCTCGCTGATCTTGCCATCGGGCAGGATGTTGAAATCGGGCTGGGCAACAGCCTTGACGTGTTCTGGACGGTCCGTCGGGTCAGCGAGAAGGATCACAAGCAAGGCTGGCGCGTTGATATTACCAATGCACTGCCAATGCCGGTGATGGCAGAAGTGATCATTCCCTATGATCTCGAGAAAAAGCCCGATGGCCTTGAACGCGGAAATGGCGGCTGGAAACTGCCCGTCACAGTGGAAGCCAATGGTGCTGCCACCGTCCGCTACAGCCTGAAAATGGACGCCGGACGCTGACAAAAAAAGCCCTTCCGCCGGGGGTGTGGCGGAAGGGCTGAGGGCGGACGCGGGAGAGCGTCATCCTTGGGAGAGGGTTACTTCGCCTTTTCGTTGCACTTGGCGAGGTCTTCAGCCGAAAATTCGCTGCCATTGGCGCTGAAGCTGGCGATCTTGCCAAC
>JANOAJ010000191.1:0-1672 GCA_031411035.1 Sphingomonadales bacterium | reverse complement strand
TGGCCAGTTCAGCCGTGGGGCGGAGAACAGCAATATCGATGCCTATGCCCGCAGCCTGACGTCGCTGCGCTCGCTCGACGCGGTCGACACCACCGACGCCTATACTGCGCGCTTCGACCTGACCAACCGCAGCGAGCTGTTCGGGGCGGAAACCACGCTGCAATTCGGCGTCCGCTTCGACCAGCGTACCAAGGAAGCGGTCGAAAGCGAACTGCTCGCCAACACCGCCGCGCAGTTCGCCGCCGCCGGTCTGCCAACCACCTTCGCCCCTTGGGCCAACAATCAGCGCTTTCAGGGCGAAATTCCGTTGAGCTACAGCTTCCGCTACTTCGACGTGGCCACCATGCGCCGCTTCGTCGATCAGCTCGATGTCCAGCAGAATTTCACGCCGATCCCCGCCAATTTCTATAATGTCCGCGAACAGGTTTTCGCCGCCTATGCGATGGGCACGGTCCGCACCGACTGGGGCAGCATCCTCGGCGGTGTGCGCGTCGAGCATGTCAAGAATAGCGGCGAGGCGTTCGTCCTGCTCGGCGGCGTGCAGACGCCGATCACCACCGAAGGCGACAGCACGCTGTTTTTCCCCAGCCTGCACTTCAACTATAACCTCAGCGACAACCAGCGCATCCGCCTGTCGTTCAACAGCGGCGCGGCGCGGCCCGATTACGACCAGCTCCGCCCCAATTTCACTTTCAGCGATACCAACCTCACCGTCTCGGGCGGCAACCCGCTCGCCAAGCCCGAGCGCGCTTATGGCGCGGACCTCTATTATGAATATTACATCCAGCCGCAGGGCTATCTCAGCATCGGCGTCTATTACAAGCGCGCCGAGGATGTGCTGTTCGACGACACCCGCGTGTTCAATTCGGACGTGCTGAACTCGGGCGGCATCGACCGCTCGCAATATACGCTCAGCACCATCACCAACGGAGGCTCGGGCTGGCTCTACGGCATCGAAGCGGCAGTGCAGTTGCAACTCGAACCCTATACGCAGGATATGGGCCTGCCCGACTGGATGGGTGGCTTCGGCATCAACGCCAATATCAACCTCAACGACAGCGAAGCCGAGGCACCCGACGGCAGCACCATCGGACTGCCCGGCACGTCGGACCTCGTCTATAATGTCGGCGGCTATTACGAGAAATATGGCCTGTCGATCCGCCTCAACTACCAGTATCGTTCGGAATGGATCGACGCTTATGGTCCGGTTGCCGACGGTGGCAATTTCTACTGGGCGGCGGACGACGAGCTCGATTTCTCGGCGCGCTATGCGGTCACTGACAATTTCGAAATCTATTTCGATGCCTCGAACTTGCTCAACCAGCCCGGTCGCCGCTATGTCCGCGACACGCGCTACACGATCGAATGGGAACGCTTTGGTCGCCGCTACACCGGCGGAGTTCGTTTCACTTTCTAACCCCTCCCGTCATTGCGACCCCGGACTTGATCCGGGGGAAGCAATCCAGAGCGGCGCTACACAACACTGGATTGCCGCGCTTCGCTCGCAATGACGATTTTAGCTTGAAAACGGGAAATTCGAATGCGCCCCTTCATCCTAGCATCGGCGCTGGCCGGTTTCACCCTTTCGGCTTGCGCCACCACCCCACCGGTCGTCATGCTCCCGGCAACCGACGTCCCCGCGCGCGCCGAGACCGACCCGGTCGGCACCGCG
>JANOAJ010000190.1:0-3654 GCA_031411035.1 Sphingomonadales bacterium | reverse complement strand
CTCCCGGCACCTATCCCGAACAATGGGATATTGACGGCCTCAACGCCCGTGTCCGCGATGTGCTGGCCATTGAAGTGCCGGTGGACGAATGGGCCCGCGAGGAAGGGATGGAGCCGGAAACCATCGAAGAGCGGATGCGCGATGCGGCGGACGCCCATATGGCCGCCAAGCAGGCAGAGCTGGAACCCGGTGTCTGGGGGCAGGTGGAAAAGAGCGTGCTGCTCCAGAGCCTCGATCATCACTGGAAAGAACATCTTTCCACGCTGGATGCGCTCCGCCAGGTTATCCATTTGCGCGCCTATGCCCAGAAAACACCGATCAACGAATATAAACGCGAAGCCTTTGCCCTGTTCGAACGCATGCTCGTGGCTATCCGGGAGGATGTCACCAAGGTGCTGGCCTATGCCCAGTTCCAGTCGGCACCGCCCGAGTTGCCCGAAATGCCGGAAATCTTCACCAGCCATATTGATCCGCTGACGGGTGAGAATGATGCGATCTCGGCCAATCCGATGGGCCTTGTCACCACACGCCTGCCCCCGTTGCAGATCGTCCAGCCCGATGACGGATCAGGACTGGGGGATGATCCTGCCGACTGGGAAGGCCGGGTCAGCCGCAATGCCGCCTGTCCGTGCGGATCAGGCAAGAAATACAAGCACTGCCACGGCGCACTGTGACGGGCAGTTCAGCGTGACGGGTATAGTGCAGATTTAGCCGACTCCGCGCCGGGGCTGAGGCTGCCTTCTTCCTCCTGTTTCCGCTTGCCTATATACCATCGTATATAGCATGAAGCGATGCGGCCCCGGGGCCGCAATGGGGAAGGAATTTCGCAGTGGCATGGCTGACAGCCCTTTTTGCGCTCACTGCCGCGCTGTATGCCAGTGTCGGTTTTGGCGGAGGATCGACCTATACTGCGTTGCTGACGCTGGCAGATACGGATTACCGCATTCTTCCGGCCATCTCGCTTATCTGCAACGTTATTGTGGTGACGGGCGGATCATACCGCTTCATCCGGGCCGGTGAAGTGGATTGGAAACGGGTGCTGCCGCTGGTGGCCATTTCCGCGCCGCTCGCCTGGCTGGGCGGGCTGACCCCGATTGGCCAGCCATTGTTCAAGCTGGTGCTGGCGCTCAGCCTGCTGGCGGCTGGACTGCTGCTGCTGTTCCAGCGTGAAGCCGCGGCCGATGGCGCGCAAGCGCGGACGCGGTCAACCTGGTTTGATCTCGCCGCCGGGGCAGGCACGGGCTATCTGGCCGGGCTCGTCGGGATCGGCGGCGGGATTTTTCTGGCACCGATTCTCCATCTGACGCGCTGGGGCCGCGCGCGGGCAATCGCGGCAACCGCGTCCGTCTTCATTCTTGTCAATTCGCTGGCCGGGCTGGCGGGGCAGGCAATGAAGCTGGGCAATTCGGCACAAGGCATGGCGGCGATCACGCCCTACTGGCCCTTGATGCTGGCGGTTCTGGTGGGCGGCCAGATTGGCAGCCATGCCGCCGTCCGTCTTTTGCCCCAGATCATCGTGCGACGGGCAACCGCTGTGCTGATCCTGTATGTGGCGGGGCAGTTGCTGTGGAAAATTGTCAGCGGCTGATCGTTATTTCTTCCCGCTTTCGCGCTTGAGAAACGCAATAACATCAGCCCGCTTGGCGGGGTCGCCCAGCCGGAAGGCCATGCGCGCGCCGGGGATGGTCGCTTGCGGGTTGGTGAGCCACTTGTCGAGCGTGGCATCGCCCCAGATGATCTTCGATCTCTTCACACCCGGCGAATAGGCAAAGCCCGGGGCGGATCCTGCCTTGCGGCCATAGACACCGCGATGGGCGGGGCCAACGCGATTGGCATCGAGCGAATGGCAGGCCCCGCAATAATCATCATAAACCTGCGCGCCGCGCGCGGCATCGCCCGCGGGCACCGCTGCCCTGGCAGCATGACCTGAGAGCATCCAGGCAGCACCAAGGGCAAATCCCAGCACAAATGACCGGAAGATCGGTTTCATCTCATATCCTCGAATTCGGGGCTTGGGTCGGCCGGACCCGCTCTGGGGGAGGGGAGCGAGCGGTTCCGGCCAGGCCCTTGCATGGCCCCTTGCGCGGGGCCGATCCGGCCTTCTCAGCCGAACATCAATGGAGCAGCGGGATAGGGATCGCCCAGTGCGTTGCTGAGGATCGTCCAGTGAGACGCTTCGTCCGCAGCCAGCTTGGCGGCAACCTGCGCCAGCCCCTTGTCACCCAGCGACGGGATCACCCCGATATAGGCGTTGGCCGCACCCTTTTCGAGCTTCTGCGCCAGCCGCAAAATGTCTGTCGCGTTCTTGATCGAGGCGGCGTTGAGGCCGGTCAGATATTCTGCTCGTGTCTTGGGCGCGACAGAGGTGCCGCCCAACGTTTTGATCGCGGCCATCAGGGCATCACGATGACCTTTGTGATGGCTCTGGAACGTCACGGCGACGCCCAGAACGGGTTGGGCCAGAAGCCCGCTTTCTGCACCGATCTGATAGGCTTCAATGGCTTCATGTTCGAGGCCAAGCGCCACGTTGAGGATATCGATATCCCCATTATGGGCAGCCATCCCCTTGTGCTTCATCGCTGCCATGGCAGGCGATCCGGCAAGCACACCAAGCGCGCCAACCGATAACAGGCTGGTAGTGGCGACGCCCAGAATATTCCTGCGCGTCGTAGCGATTTGATTGTCCACAAAACTTCTCCCGTCTTTTTGAAAACTGCCAGCAAGGGTTGGGGCAGTTCTTGGCGCAACGCTGTGATTGGATGCACAGTTCTTGCAAAAAGTCAGGCGACCGTGAAAAGAATGTCGGTCAAATATCAGGCAAAGTCAACCGGCTATGGGCCGCTTCGTGAAACAGGAAGCGGTGAAAGACCCCCGGCACAAGACGGGCCGGGGGGCGTGAATTCTGGCAACGTACGTTCGGACAGTAAAGGTTATGCGACTTCGAGCGCGATCGCCGTGCCTTCGCCGCCACCGATGCAGAGTGACGCGATGCCGCGCTTCAGACCGCGATTCTGCAGGGCCGCAATCAGCGTGGCAATGATGCGCGCGCCCGATGCCCCGATGGGATGGCCCAACGCCGTGCCACCGCCATTGACGTTCAGCTTTTCCGCCGGAATGCCCAGTTCCTTCATCGCAATCATCGGCACCATGGCAAAGGCTTCGTTGATTTCGAACAGATCGACATCATCCATCGTCCAGCCCGCCTTGGCCATCACGGCGCGGATGGCGGGAACGGGTGCGGACGTGAACTTGGCTGGTTCCTGGCTGTTGGTGGCCCAGGCCAGGATCGTGGCAGCCACGGGCAGACCCTGCGCCGCGGCAACGCTTGCCTTGGTGACAACAAGCGCAGCCGCGCCATCTGAAATGGACGAGGCATTCGCGGCGGTGATCGTGCCATCCTTGGCAAAGGCGGGCTTCAGCGTGGGGATTTTTTCCGGCATGGCCTTGCCGGGCTGTTCGTCCACAGAGATGGTTTCGGTGCCCTTGCGGCCCACCACTTCCACGGCAATGATTTCGCGGTCAAACGCGCCGCTGGCAATGGCATCCTTGGCGCGGGAAAGCGAACGCAGCGCATATTCATCCTGCGCTTCGCGGGTGAACTGATATTCGCCTGCCGTCACTTCGGCAAAGGCACCCATCGCCTTGCCGGGTTCA
>JANOAJ010000189.1:0-37132 GCA_031411035.1 Sphingomonadales bacterium | reverse complement strand
GTTGATGATGGCGCGTGCGCGGACGCCGCCTTCGTCGATATTATACGCCCGCAGCTTCAGGTCGGGATTGGCATCAATCGACTTTTGCTGGGCTTCGAACACTTCGAGATCTTCGAGGAACACACCGGCCTGCTGGTTCTTGAACCGCGCAGTAAAGCCGCCATCGGCCACATTGAAATTGCGCGCCATGCCCCAGAAATAATGGGTGCTGGTTTCGCTTTCCGGCGTGAACACATCGATCACGAATCCGCGCACGCCCTGATCATGCTTTTCGATGGTGGCTCCTGCGCCTGCCGGGGCGACGCCGACATCAATGATGACCGAGGTTGGCGCGATGAATTCGCATATCTGCCAGCGATCCACCGCCCCTTCCCTGCCCAGCGCTTCGCGCCAGAAAGGCGGGGCATCAATGCCGGGCATCCAGCGTTCGACAAACACCTTGTCCCCCTCAACCCGGGTGGTGAGGGGCGCTTCCATAATCTCGTGCTGGCCGATCGAACCCTGATGGACATAGGTTTCGTGAGACAGGTCCATCAGATTGTCGAGGCAGAGCAGATAGCCTGCCTTCACATGATAATAGCCGCCATCAAAGGTCCAGCCATCCGCACTGCAGGGCCACAGATCCGGGATCAGCGCGACGTCCGCTTTCGCCGGATCACCGACCCATAGCCAGACAAAGCGGTGCTTTTCGGCCACGGCATAGGTCTGCACGCAAATCCGGCTGTTCACCGGATCATTCTTCAGCGGCATCTGCTTGGCCTGGCCGTGACTGTCGAACAACATGCCGTGATAGCGGCAGCGAATGTCATCACCTTCCTTGATCCCCATGGAAAGCGGCAGCAACCGGTGCGGGCAGGCATCGCGCATCGCGACAAGGCTGCGATCCAGCCTGCGATACAGCATGACCGGTTCGCCACAGATGGTGCGGGCGATGGGCGAGCGATCAACCTCGCTGTCCCACGCGGCGGCATACCATTGGTTGATGGGCCAGTGCGCCATCGGCCATCCTCGATCCGTTTATATTGTAAGTGTTGCTTACATTTTTTCACTGGTTCCGGTCAAGCTCGGATTCTGCCGCTTCAGGCCATGGCCCATTCAAAGGGCGTTGCCATGCGCGCGCCCTTGTGGGGGATGCGGGTTTCGCGGGTCAAGCGCTTGCCCCGTTCCTCCATCAACCCCCGCAGCACCACCCAGTCGCTCCAGCCGGTCATGCCGATGACCGGCCCCGTGGCGGCAAGTTCCTGCCGCGCCAGCGTCCAGAGCGCGCGGTCTCCCTTCGCGACATCGACAATCCGGATGCCTTTGCGCCGCTGCGCTGCCGCGAACAGGCGCGATTCGGGCAGGCGGCTGTCACACACGGCCAGCACTGGCGATTTGGCCTTTGCAGCCACCGGCACCGCGACGGCCGCCCCCAGCACGGACGCCCCTTTCAGCACGGCGCGGCGCGAGACGCTCATTTGTCCGCCTTTCCAAGATAGCGGGCGATGCTGTCCAGTTCCGCGTCAGTCACATCCACCCTTGTCAGGCGGGGCATGGCCATTTTGCCCATACGCACAACGGACTTCACATAATCGCTGGTCAGATCGGTCCGGTTGGCAAGCAGGCCATCAGAGGGCGGGCGCTTGGCGGCAAGCATCTGCTTGGTGAGCAGATTGGTGGCCATACCGCCTGCCAGATGGCATGAGCCGCAGCGGTTGGTGAACAGGGCCTCGCCATCACGTCCCGCTGCCAGCCGGTCACCGGCAGGCATTTCAGCGCGCATCTGGTAGGGCGGAGGCGGCGGAGGCCCGCCTGCCTTCCCGGCATCCTGTTCCGGCGCGGCGGGTTTGCCACAGGCGGCAAGAACCAGCAGCGTACAAAGGACAGCGCGCTTCATGCCCGCCCCTCCTTTGCCTGATCGCGATAGGCAGAGGGCCACACGCCCTGCTTGCCCGGCGCAAGGATGCCGTTGGGGTCTATTGCGTCCTTCAGCTTTTCGTTGAGGCGGCGCTGGGCGTGATTGTTGAAATCATAGGTATCATTGACCGCGTCCATCCAGCCCAGATGCGTGCGATATTCGCCGTATCCTGCTGCGGCTGTCTCCGCGATCAGGGCATTGAACAGCGTCTTGATGCCATCCACCTGAGCAGGGTTATCCCGGTCATACATCAGCATGTTGATATTGTTGGCCGAACGCCCGCTGATCGTGAAGCTGGCATAGAAATCCACGTCATGATCGGCAATGATTTTGCGGCTGCGCTTGAGTTGGCCCAGCACATGTTTAGAATGGGCCGGCACCACGGGCGAGAAGCCCATATGCGCGCCGCGCCCGCCCACCCAGTCGCCCATCTGCAGCGCCACGGCAGAGGGCACACCCAGCGTGGGATCAAATTGGTTCAGCGGATCACCCGTGCGCCACCACACTTCCTGCGCCGGGGCGTTGAGATGCACGGCAAACGCCTTTTTGATGATCTCAGCGCGCGCCTTGTTCAGGCTTTCATCGCCATAGAGCCGCACCTGCACCTGCCAATAGCCAAGCTTGTGTTCCTTCAGCAGTTCCTGCACCCGCCATTCCGGCATGGCGCCGGGCTTGTCCCAGAAATCCTTGCGCTGGCCCTTGAGCACGATCTTGCCGAGCCAGGAGGGAATGAAGACATTCTGGTCAATCACGCCTGACAGTTTGAGGGGCGTGACGGTATCAACGACCCAGCCAATATCTTCCTCATTGGGAATATCCCAGGTCAGTTGCAGCGATGTTTCAGGCGCGGGCTGCAGCCACAGGCCCGCTTTGGTGACGACCCCCATGTTTGACTGGGTGAACATATGCGTCCAGTCCGGGCCGAAGCTGAGCGGAAAGAGATGCGCCGCATGGGCGCCCTCCATGGCCCCCATGCCCGTGCGCAGCAGATCGCCATCGGGCAGCACCACTTCCAATCCGCACAGGTTGCGGGCATGCTGGCCGTAAGGCGTGTAGCCCATGCCATGTTCCAGCGCATTGCCCAGCACCGATCCCCAGGCATTGCCGGGCACCGACATCCACAAAGGCGCCTTTTCCCGCTGGAGATGATCGTACAGATCGAAGAAGCTGACGCCCGGCTCAATCACGCAACAGCCCAGATCGGTATCGAGATCATGGATTTTGGTCATCCGGCCGAGATCCAGCACCATGGAACCGGCCATGCGCGGGGCATTGGCGCCATACCCCAGATTCTTGCCCCGGCTGACGGGCCAGAGCGGCGTCTTGTGTTCATTGGCGAGGCGGACAATGGCCTGCACTTCCTCCACCGAAGACGGCGCGACAGCGGCGGAAGCAGGCCACAACTCCTCGGAACCCGGCGCATAGATATCGGAATAGGCATCGCGGTCGGCGTCAGACGCCATCACCCAGTCCTTGCCGACAACGCCCACATAGGCTTTCAGCGCAGCGTCAAATCCGGCCGGGCTGATGCGCGGGGGAAGCGTGAGCTTCATAGCCGCTCTCCTCTCTCGATATGCTAACAATTGTTATGATTTCAGACTGCCCCAGCAGGGCGCTGGCGTCAACCGATTCGTGGCCGCCGCACAACGAAAAAGGGGGCAGCCCGAAAGCCGCCCCTTCCCCCTGTTCCGCGAAGTGCGGAAACTGCGATCAGAAATCCTTGCGGATCGTCAGCGCCCATTCGCGCGGACGGGCCGGCAGGGCCTTGTCGAAACCGGCACCCGCGCCAAGCAGGTTGAACCGGCTGAGGAAGTAATATTTGTTGGTGATATTGGTCACTTCCGCCGAAATGCTGAGATCCTTGTCCTCGTTCTTCCAGGTGATGCGACCATTGAGCGTGGTGAAGCTTGGCAGGAAGTTCAGCGTGCGCACGCCACCAATCACCGACGGGCCGGTATATTGCTTGGCCTGATAGCTCAGGTCGAAACGCGGCGTAATCGAACCCGATCCACCCAGATCAGCCTCATACTGCATGCCGATATTGGCTTTCCACTTCGGCACGCCGGGAGGGTCGTTCGGCGCAACACCCGCCGGGTTGACCCCGACCACGCCGGAGCGGATCACCACGCCCGTGAAGGTCGCATTGGGATCAAGCGAGCTGGCTTTCAGCTTCTGGTCGATATAGCTGAGTGCCGCATCGATCAGCAGCCCGTCTGTCGGACGGGCCGTCAGTTCAAATTCCACGCCCTTCACCGTGGCGTCACCCGCGTTGAGGCGCGCCGCGCAAGGGCTGCCTGGGCAAGCCAGAACCGGTATTTGCAGATCGGTATAATCATTGAGGAACGCTGCCGCATTCAGGCGAACGCGCCGGTCGAGGAAATCGCTCTTGAAACCGACTTCATAGGCGGTGACCTTTTCCGGATTGAACGGAATCAGCTGCGCGGCGTTGAACGGACGCGGGTTGGAACCCCCGCCCTTGAAGCCTGTCGCCACGGAAGCATAAGTCAGGAACTCGTCCGAGAAGCGATAGTCCACTGCCACGCGGTAATCGAGCCGGTTGGCCTTATAGCGTGCCGTGCTGCCCGAAAGCGCTGTGCCATTCGGTCCGACGTAGCCAATGCCGTTCGCAGCACCGACCGGATCGAGGAAGCGGTTCACAGTGCCATCCAGATTGAGGCGGAAGTAGGTCTGCGCCTTCTTTTCGTCCGTATAGCGCAGGCCCGCATTGATGGTCAGGCGATCCATGACCTTCCAGCTTACATTGCCGAACACTGCCTTGGCGCTCGCTTTGGTGGGGTCAGGCTGGCGGAACTGCAACGGGAACACCGAGACGTAGCGGATATCCTGGAACGAATCGTACACCGACTTCTGGTCGAAATAATAGCCGCCAACCGTCATGTTCACGCCATCCGTCGGCGCGATGTTCAGGCGCAGTTCCTGGCTGAAACTGTGGTTCTTCAGGAAATTGCGGCCGAAGTTGGTGTTGATCGGCGTCAGATCGTCATCGGTATAGAATTCGGTATCGAACTTGCGATAGCCGGTGATCGAGTTGAGCTGGATATTATCGCTCAGGTCAATCTTCAGGTTCGAAGAGACACCCCAGCCATTATAGGTGCTGCGATCCGTGCCGGATGTGGCACGAAGCTGCGTCCCGGCGGCACCCAAAGGATCGATGTAGAATGGCGCAGCGGGGGTTCCGACATTGAGTGCCGGCTGCCAGACAATGGCGGGTTGACCCGTGGTCGCATAGTTGCAGAACTTTCCGCAGATAAAGGCATTGGACAGAACCACGCCATTCACGGCCGTGTTGGGCGGCGGCACAGCGCCGGTGTTGAGCAACACTTCCCCGGCAATCGTGTGCTCATCCTTCACATAGTCACTGCTGACCGTCCATTCGATGCTGTCGGAAGGCTTCCACTGGACAATGCCGCGGAGCGCCTTGTAGCCGACGCCGCCGAGCTTGCTGAGCGTGCAATTGCCCGATGTGGTGGCAACGATGGCGCTGCCCGGATGTGAGCAGCCATAATCGATCCGGTCAACATAGCCTTCCTGATCCTTGAACACGCCCGAAAGGCGCATGGCCAGCGTATCCGTCAGCTTGAAATTGGCCGCGCCGCGCAGGCTGATCCGGTTGCGCGAGCCATAGCTCGCTTCCAGGAAGCCCCCATCATTTTCGTTGGGTTTCTTGGAATAGAATTTGATCGCACCACCGGCCGAGTTACGACCCGTCAGCGTGCCCTGCGGCCCGCGCAGGATTTCCACCCGCTCCACATCGAGCAGATCGAAGATCGCGCCCGTCAGTTGGGGATAATAGACATCGTCAATGTAGATGCCGACGCCGGGTTCGAAGGCCGGGTTGAAGTCATTCTGGCCGACGCCACGGATGGATGCGGTGACGGACGGGCCGAAGCTGGCACCCTGCGGACGGATCGCCACGTTCGGGGCTGAATCGGCCACTTCCTGAAGGTTGGTCTGGCTCTTCGCCTCAATCATCGCTGCCGTAACGGCCGTGATGGCCAGCGGCGTATCCTGCAATTTCTGTTCGCGGAACTGGGCGGTAACGACAATGTCTTCATTACCCACCGCTTCGTCAGCAGCCGGAGCCGATTGCGCGAACGCAGGCACTGCGACGCAGAGCGCGCCAAGCGAAGCCGTTGCCGCGAGCGCTGCGCGGAACAGGGTTTTCTGGTGTGAATTGAAAGTCATCGTCACTCCCCTCCTAGATCAAACCTGAACCCGAACCCCTTTTGAAACCGGGGTTTTATGGGCCTGCCAACATGGCAGAGATTGCTATCAATCGTTAGTAATACATACAATCTTTTGGGATGCAAGCCGCAACATTTGTTATGATCGCCCCGTCACGCTTTGCCCGGAAACTGTGGCATTCTTGCATCATTCCCGCCAAACTGCGAGGGAGCCGCGCCAACGAATCAGATCGTGGTGGCAAGGGAGTTTGTCGATGGGACAATCGGGAGTTCAGACTGTGGGCGCCACACCGATCAGCTCGCTGGTCGAGCTTCAGGTGCAGTTGCTCAAGCTCTCCAGCCTGATCAGCATGCCGATGCGAGAGGGGCTGGCCGAACCCAATGGCCTGGCAACCGACGAGATCAAGATCATGATGTGCCTGGGCGGCGAAGGCGCGATGGCCGGGCATGCCATCAGCGAATTGATGGCCATCCCGCCGATGAATGTCAGCCGTGCGCTTTCCACCCTGATGGAACGCGGCTGGATCGAACGGGTGCGCGACGGCGGAGACAAACGGCGCAAGCCTGTGCGGTTGAGCGCGGCCGGGCTGGAAGGCTATCGCAGCCTGACCCCGGCGCTTGCCAGCGTGGCCGAACAACTGCTTGGTACACTCACCCAGGCGGAACGCGATGTGCTGCGCCGCGCGACGCAGAAGATCATCACCCGGATAGAGGCATGGCCCGCGGAACATCCGAGAGCGCGCTAAAGACGGAACACATGCTCCGCATTGGTCTGCATCAGCATCCTTTTGTGTTCCGCACTCATCTCCATCCGGTCATAGGCTGCCAGTTCGTCTGAGGACTGCTGATAGGGATAGTCCATCGCATAGAGTACGCGATCCGGCCCCATGACTTGCTGACAGAATTTGATTGCCGGTTCCCAGCCTTCGCCGCTGGTGGTGATCCAGATATTGGTTTTGAAATAATGGCTGACCGGATGCTTCAGCGTCACGGCAGGCTGCCCGCCGCGCATACCTGGAATGCCGTCCGCATTGTCCTGCATCCAGTCAAAGCGATAGAGCGACAGCGGGAGGCTTTCCCCCATATGGCCGATCACCAGGCGCAGCTTGGGATATTTGTCGAACGCGCCCGAAAAGATCAGCCCCATCGTATGCAGCCACACATCATGCGGGAACCCGGCCAGCGCGCCAAAAAAGCCGCGATCCTGATAGCGCTTGCCCAGATAGGGGGCGGTCGGGTGAATATAGAGCGCGGCATCATGATGGGCGAGCGCTTCCAGGATCGGTTCATAGGCGGGCTCGTCGATGTAGCGGCCCTGAAAGTGCGAATTGAGCACCGCCCCGTTGAGTTTCAGGCCGGTCAATGCCCGGTCAATCTCGTGCACGGACCCTGCCACATCACGCGGATCGAACGCTGCCAGGGCCGAAAAGCGATCCGGCCAGCGGCGGCAGCTTTCCGCCGCCCGGTCATTGGCTTCGCGCGCCAGCGCCGTGCCTTCCCCTTCGCGCACCACCTGCACGCCGGGTGCCGTGAGCAGCAGCAACTGCCGGTCAATCCCATATTCGTCCATATGGGCAAGACGCCCTTCGCCGATATCCTGCAACATATGCTGCAAGCGGGGCATGCCCGCGAACATGCCCGCCATTGAAAGCGAGTCGTCCATCGGCCGGTCCGGCGCGGCGAGATAGTCGGTCTGCGCCTTGACCAGTTCGGGAAATGTCCAGGCTTCCTCGGTGGCGATGCGCTTGTAGGGCGCGTTGCGATCAACCGCGCCCGCAGGCGGGGCCAGCCCGCGCCGGATACGGACACCGCGTTCCTCGGCATAACCACGCAGCCCTTTTTCGCTGCCATCGGGAAGTAGGGGCATGATGTGTCCTTTGCGTCGCCCCGGCGCAGGCCGGGGCCGGTTTGACATCTGAAACTAGCGCCGGCGTGCTTTTCCTGACAGGCCCCGGCCACGTGAAGCGCGTTTATCCTGAGCGCCCGCCCTGCGGGCAGTCGAAGGGCCGGGGCGACGCGCATCCTCACCCCGCCAGCATCGCTCCGAATTTGGGATGGGCGAAATGCATCGGCACGTCCTGCCGGTGGGGCCAGGTCAGTCGGTAATTTTCTTCACCGCGAATCTCGTCCGGCCCGATGGGATTGGCGGGATAGCATTCCATCGCGGGCTGCAGATGGCTGACGGTCTTTGACCAGCCTTTCTCATAGTCGCCCTGCCACTGCATCATATAATCCAGCCGCTTGATCTTCCACACGCCGTCTTCGCGGACATAGTCATTTTCGTAAATGCCCGCTTCCATGAACTGCAGCGGCACACCTTCGGGCTTCCAGGCGCGGCTTTCATGGCTGCCGCCGAACAGCATCCCCCGGAACCGGCCCTTGGCGGTCTGGCGATCGGGCGCGACAGTGATGATGTCCTGCATCTGGAAATGATCGAGCAGGAACCCATCGACCGGCCCTTCCCCACCATGTTCGAGGAAAAGATTCTGGAACCAGGTGCCATAAAGCCGGAACACGCTGTCCCGCCCCTTGTAGATGCCAGAGAGGAAAATCACTTCGCCATCCTGCGCAAACAGTTCCGACACATCCTTGGCGCGGTTGAAATCTATGTAATAGCCATAGGCCCAGTGCAGGCGGCGGATGGCGTTGGTATCTTCCAGTTCGCCCACGCGGTGCTCCAGCGCGGCCAGGCGGCTTTCGGTGTCAGCCATATCGACTCTCCTCTTATATTGTATGTGTTGCTAACAAATGTTAGGGTCGCTGGCGAGAGGAAAATGGATGGCTGACTGGCAGGGCAAAACCGCCTTCATCACGGGCGGGGTTTCAGGGATCGGCTTTGGCATTGCCCGGGCGTTCAGCAATGCGGGGATGCGGCTGATCCTCAGCTATCGCAACGAAGCCTATCGCGCGGAAGCCGAACGCTGGTTCGTGGCGCAGGGACGCGAAGTGCCCCGCTTCGTCAAACTCGATGTCACGGATCGCGCCGCCTTTGCCGAAGCGGCAGCGCAGGCGGGCAAGATCCACGTGCTCGTCAACAATGCCGGTGTCAGCGTGTTCGGGCCGACCGATGAAGCCAGCTATGCCGATTATGACTGGATCATGGGCGTGAACTTTGGCGGCGTGGTGAACGGACTTGTCTCGATGATTCCGGGCATGAAGGCGCATGGCGAAGGTGGCCATGTCGTCAATGTCGCCAGCATGGCGGCCTTTTGCGCGGGACCGCAGGCCGGCATCTACACCGCCAGCAAGTTCGCCGTGCGCGGGCTGACCGAAAGCCTGCGCTATAATCTGGCCCCTTACGGGATTGGTGTATCGCTGATGTGCCCCGGCCTGACCCGCACCAATGCTTGGGATTCGGCTTTGAAGCGGCCCGAAGGGTTTGCGGACTCAGGCTTTGCCCCTGCTGACCGCGCGGAACTGGAACAGTTCGGTACCGGCTTTGACCTGGGGATGGACCCGCTGGAAGTGGGCGAAAAGACACTGGCGGGCATGACCGAAAATCGTGGCCTGATCCTGACGCACCCCGATCACCGCGAGGATATCGAAGCGATTTATCTTACCACGCTTGCCGCCCTGCCCGACGAGCCCGTTCCCGAAGGCCGCGCCGAGATCGAAAGATTGCGGCGTGCGGCGAACCGGGCGGCAGAGGCCGGGCAGGTGATCGCGCTTGGCGATCTGACATGAACAAGGAGAGCAGCCAATGACCCCGCACGGCGTGAATATCAGCCATCCGGACAAGATCTTTATCGCCGGACGCTGGGTGGCGGCGCATTCGGGGCGGATGACCGAACTCGTCTCCCCCAACACCGAAAGCGTGGTGGGCATCGTTGCCGAGGCGGATGAAGCCGATATGGATGCCGCTGTTGCCGCCGCGCGCGATGCCTTCGATCATGGGCCCTGGCCAACCATGACGCCGCAGGAACGTGGTGCCGTGCTGCGCCGCATGGCAGATCATCTCCGCACCCGCGAAAGCGAGATCGCCAAGGCCTGGACAGCGCAGATGGGCGGCCTTGCCAGCTTTGCCGGACCGATGACGGCCGGATCGACGATGACGTTCGATATGATCATCGGCATGACGGACAGCTTCGCCTTCGCCGAAAGGCGGCCGACCATGGCAGGGCACACCGCGATTGTCGCGCATGAGCCGGTGGGCGTGGTGGCTGCCATTGCGCCGTGGAACGGGCCTTACGGAATCATGCTCAACAAGGTTGCCTATGCGCTGGTCGCGGGCTGCACGGTGATCATGAAGCCTTCACCCGAAACGCCGCTGGAAGCCTATATCATCGCCGAAGCCGCCGAAGCGGCGGGGCTTCCGCCGGGCGTGGTCAATCTGGTCTGCGGACACCGCGAGGCGAGCGATCATCTGGTCTGCAACCACGGCGTGGACAAGGTCAGCTTCACGGGATCGACCGTGGCGGGCAAGCGCATTGCCAGCGTCTGTGGTGAACGCATAGCCCGCTGCACGCTCGAGCTGGGCGGCAAATCCGCGGCGATACTCGGCGATGACTTCCCGACAGACGCTGCTGCCAAATTGCTGACCGGCACCATCTCGATGATGAGCGGGCAGGTGTGCGCAATGCTCAGCCGCGTAATCGTCCCCAAGGCGCGGCATGACGAACTGGCGGACGCAATTGCGGGCGAAATGAAACAGGTCGTCATCGGCCACAGCGACGATCCCGCGACGCAGCTTGGGCCCCTTGCCATGAAGCGCCAGCTTGAGCGTGTCGAAATGTATATCGGTGAGGGCAGGAAGTCCGCCGATCTGGTCTATGGCGGCGGGCGGCCCGCGCATCTCAATCAGGGCTATTTCATCGAACCGACCCTGTTCGCCAATGTCGATAATGCCAGTCGCATCGCGCAGGAGGAGATTTTCGGCCCCGTCCTCAGCCTGATCCCCTGCGAGGATGAGGCAGACGCGATCCGCATCGCGAACGATTCCCACTATGGCCTCAACGGATCGGTGCTGACCCATGATTCCGAAGCCGCCTACCGGATCGCGCGGCAGTTGCGCACGGGCGGGTTTGGCCAGAACGGATTGAAGCTCGATTTCGGCCTGCCCTTTGGCGGCTTCAAGCAGTCCGGCATTGGCCGCGAAGGCGGGCCGGACGGGCTGGCCTCGTTTCTGGAGGTGAAGACCATCATCCTTGATGGGCCAGTGGCCGCGCTATAGCTCCACGCAGCCGCCATCGACATACAAATCCACGCCGTTGATGAAACTCGCCTCATCACTGGCCAGAAACAGCACGGCGCGGGCAATCTCATCGGACGTACCCATCCGCCCGAGCGGGACGACCCCGGACAGCATGGCGCGCACCCCGGCAATCTCGTCCGCGCTGGCATCGCGCTTGAAGATTTCCGTGTCGGTCGGGCCGGGGCTGACCATGTTGACGCGGATCTTGCGGGGCAGAAGCTCCTTGCCGACAATCCGCGCGACCGCACGCAATCCGGCCTTGGCAGCGGCATAGGCGACATTGCCGGGAACTGCGGAGACAGACCCGATGGAACCCGTGATGACGATGTTCCCGCCATCGCGAATCAGCGGCAAGGCGTGCTGGATCGCGAAGAAGGCGCCGCGCAGGTTCACGTTGTGGATTCCGTCCCAGAAGTCTTCAGTGACTTCGCTGACAGGCGCGAACCCGCCCACACCCGCGTTGACGAACAGCACATCAATCCCGCCCAGCCGTTCACCAATTTCGGCAATGGCAGCGGCGCTGTCGATGGTCGAGCCCATGTCACTGCGGATCGCCAGCGCGTCCAGTTCCTCCGCCACTCTGGCAAGCGAGGTTTCATCGCGCCCGGTAATGGCGAGCTTCGCCCCTTCCGCCCGGAAACCCCGAGCGGCAGCCAGGCCAATCCCCGCATTGCCCCCCAATATGGCGACGCATTTCCCCTCAAAGCGCATCAGAACATGCCATTGGTGTTGGCGGCCTTTTCCGGCACCGGCTGCACCACATCCCAATGCTCCATCACCTTGCAGCCCTCGACCCGCAATATATCCACCACCGCAATGCCGCGGTCTTCGGGTGAGAATTTTCCGTGCGCATGCACCGCCACCAGATTGCCATCGGCGATGATCCGCTTGATGTCGTAGTGCACATTGGGGTTGCTGGCGAAGAAGGGTTCCAGAAAGCCGATCGCCGCATCCCGACCAGTCGCGGCCATCGGATTATGCTGGATATAGCCGGGATCAACCCAGGTTTCGAACGCTTCGCGCACCTTCTTTTCCACATAGAATTTCGTCATGAAACTTGTCACGACCTGCTTTGGGCTAAGGCGACATTTCGCGGCTTCGGCAGGGGCTGCGGCAAGGCTGGCCATTCCGGCCAGCACAATCAGGGCAAGGCGCATTGTCTCTCTCCTCAGAACATCGAATTGCTGTTGACGGGATCAGTCGGCACTTCCTGCAGCACATCCCAATGCTCAGCAATCTTGCCGCCTTCGCAGCGGAAGATATCGACCACGGCAAAGCCCGGATCCCCCGGCCAACGGGAGACATGGACGTGAACGATGACATGATCTCCGTCCGCGAAGCTGCGGTGAATGGTCTGCTTTGCCTCTGGCGAATCGAGCCGCCGGGCGTCCAGCCAGTCTTTCAGAGACTGCACGCCCGGCGCGGCCAGCGAACTGTGCTGGATATAGTCCGGGCGGATATACTCATCGACACGCCGGCTATCGAGCGCCATCAGCACATCTCGGTACATGGCCAGCACCATATCGAGATTGGCTTGTTCCGATGCGGTTCTGCCCATCCGCTCCTCCTATTTTTATTGTAACAATTGTTAGGATATGCAACACGCGTGACAAAGACACAAGAGGAGAGGCCTGCGTGAATCGCACCGAGCTGTACGGCGTGCTGGACGCCTATCTGTCCGCGCTGGGGAATGGGGACGCTGCCTCGGTGCGCTGGGCCGCCGGTGCGCGAACGTCCGAAAACAATGTCATGCTGGAACCCGGTGACGGTGTCTGGGCCACGATTGAACGGCTCGGCGCATACCAGTTGCGCTTTGCAGATCCCGTGACGGGCGGAATCGGCTATTTTGGCACGGTGATCGAGCCGCATGAGGAATCGGCGTTTTCCTTGCGCCTGAAAGCGAATGCCGCGGGCGAGATCGAAGAATCGGAAATGGTCATTGTCCGCCATCTGGATGAAGGCATGAAGCTGGAAGGGCCGCGTTTCTGGACGAAACCGATCCTTGAAGCGAATGCGCAGGCCCCCGCAAGCCGCACCACGCTGGAGCATCTGGCGAACGGTTATTTCAATACGCTGCAATTGAACGACGGAACCATCAACACGCGCTTTCACCCGGATTGCAACCGCGTGGAAAATGGTGTGCAATCCACAAACAATCCCAACTTTCCGCAAATCCCGCATACCAAACTGGGGTGTGAGGAACAGTTCCGGCTGGGCATTTATCGCTATGACAACCGCCTGCGCGGCAGGCGTTATCCGCTGATCGACGAAGAGCGCGGCATTGTCTTGTCGCATGGCTTTATCGATCATTGCGGGGCGCTGGACGCGTATCAGCTTACCGACGGCACGCCCGTGCGAAGCCCGGTGCGCCGCCCCCACAGTTTCTATCTCGCGGAGATTTTCAAGATCGACCACGGCATGATCTGCCAGATCGAGGCCAATTTCATCACAGTGCCTTATCACATGCCAAGCCCCTGGGATTCGCTGTGAGCAATCTCTTCTCCGCGTCTCCGCGCCTCCGCGTGAACAAAAGAAAGTTTGGCTCACGCGGAGGCGCAGAAACGCGGAGGATGTTTGGGGCAGCCTTCTTGCCCGCTTTCTTGGGGGTGCTGCTTGCCGCCTGTTCCACCGCCCCTGAAATGAAGACCGGCCCGGACGACTGGGCCACAACCGGCGGCGATGCGGGCAAATCGCACTATTCCCGCCTGACGGACATCACGGCCGCCAATGTCAGCACTCTGGGCCTCGCCTGGTCTGCCGATCTGGGCACCAACCGGGTGCTGGAAGCGACGCCAATCGTCATCGACGGCGTGATGTACACCAGCGGTGTCGCGGGCCGGGCCTATGCCTTTGATGCCGCCACCGGCAAGGCATTGTGGCGGTTCAAGCCAGAGGTGGACATGCAGGTGAACCGCACTGTCTGCTGCGACATGGCCAATCGCGGCGTCGCAGTCGCGCGGGGCAAGGTGTTCGTGGCAACGCTTGACGCGCAGCTTTACGCACTTGATGCAAAGACAGGCAAAGTGTTGTGGAAAGCCGATACGGTTGATGATCACACGCGCGGCGTCAATTCCACCGGCGCGCCCGAAGTGGCAGGCGATGTTGTGGTGATCGGCAATGGCGGCGCGGAATACGATACGCGCGGCTATGTCAGCGCCTATGATCTGGAAACCGGCACGCTCGCCTGGCGCTTCCACACTGTCCCGCGCGATCCCAAACTCGGGCCGCAGGATCACCCCGATCTGGAGGAAGCCGTCAAGACATGGGATCCGGACAGCCGCTGGGACATTGGCGGTGGCGGCACACCGTGGGACGCGATCAATTATGATGCGGAAACCGGGCTTGTCATCATCGGCACTGGCAATGGCGGCCCCTATCACACTGCCAAGCGCAGCCCCAAAGGCGGCGATCAACTCTATCTTGGCAGCCTCGTGGCGCTTGACGCGAAAACCGGGCGCAAGAAATGGCACCTGCAACAGACGCCGGGGGATAATTGGGATTTCACCTCCACCCAGCCGATGATCCTGACGCATCTGAACGTGGACGGCGCAGACCGCCCCGTGATCATCCATGCGCCCAAGAACGGGTATCTTTACATCATTGACCGGCGCGACGGGACGCTGTTGCGCGCCAATCCGATTGTGCGGGTCAACTGGGCGGACGGTGTGGACTTGAAAACAGGGCGGCCGCACCTCCGCCCGGATCGCGCGGATTATGCGACCGCGCCCAAGATTGTTTTCCCCGGCACCACCGGTGCGCGCAACTGGCATCCGGCCAGCTTCGATCCGCAGACCGGACTCTATTATGCCTCAGTGCTGGATATGGGGAACCTGATTTACCAGACGCCCGGTGCCAAGCCGCTGCGCAAAAAGATGCTCAATGTCGATGCGGCATTGGTGTTCACCTCCGTTCTGAAAGATGCCCTCCCCGCCATGCCGCCGCCGGTGCAGGCCGCCGTGAAGGCGCTGCCGGAATGGGCTGAGGTGCTCAAAAATCCTGGCAAGGGCGAACTGCGCGCGATTGATCCGCTGACGGGCAAGACCAAATGGGCAGTGCCGTCAGACGGATGGCAGGATCGCGCGGGCACGCTGACGACGGCGGGCGGACTGCTGTTCCACGGCAATATCGCGGGGCAGTTGCGCGTGTTCGACAAGGTTAGCGGCAAGCTGCTCAAAACCATCGAGACAGGCTCTTCGATTCTCGCAGCGCCAATGACCTACCGGGTGAAGGGCGTGCAATATGTGGCCGTGATGGCCGCGTGGGGCGGCGGCGGATATGCCTATGTCCCGCCCTATTCCGCCGCGTACAAGCGTGGCAATCTGGGCCGGCTGCTGGTGTTCAAACTGGGCGGCGGCCCTGTGCCGATACCGCCCGAACTGCCGCCGCTGGAAGTTGCGCCAGCACCGCCCGCCCAGGCCGCCGGTGTAACGCCCGCGACCATCGCCCAGGGCCAGCAGTTGTTCTTTGCCAATTGCGTGATGTGCCATTCCAACCAGCACCGCTCGATCACACCTGATCTGCGGAGGATGCAGCCCGGCACGCATCAGGCGTTCAGCGAAATCGTTCTGAAAGGGCTGCTCGTGCCGAACGGGATGCCGCGCTGGGATGATCTGCTGAAGCCCGCCGAAGTGAATGCCATCCATGCCTGGCTGATCGACACTCAGGCAAAGACCCGCGCCGAAGAGCTGGAAAAGAAGAAGCGCGGCCTGCCGCTCGATGCGCCAAGCCTCGCGATCCTCTCCAACTATTGAGGCTTAAAGCCGCGCGCCCGCAATGTCTGCGCCTGCGCGCAGATTGCGCAGCTTCTTCCATGTGACGTCCGGATCAATCTTGCCGTAACCGGCGAATGTACCAAAGCCGCAATCGGTGCTGGCGATCACCCGGTCTGCGCCGACAATGCCGGCAAAACGTTCGATCCGCTGGGCAATCAGTTCGGGATGCTCGACATAGTTGGAACAGGTGTCGATCATGCCGGGGGCAAGAATCTTGTGATCGGGAATCTTGGCATCCGCCCACACTTTCCATTCATGCTCGTGCCGGGGGTTGGCCGCTTCGAACAGGATTGTCGCGGGCCGGGCCTTGAGGATGATGTTGATCACGCGTTCCAGCGGAATGTCATGATCGTGCGGGCCTTCATAATTGCCCCAGCAAATGTGCATCCGCATCTTTTCAGGCGGGATGTTGGCGGTTGCCGCATTGAGTGCATCCACATTCTGCTCCGCAACCTTCAGGAACTCTTCCTCTGACAAATCCTGAAAGCCGGTGTGACGGGACATCGCCAGATCGGGGCAATCAAGTTGCAGGAAGAAGCCCTGCTCCGCAATCGCTTCATATTCCGGCTGCATCGCCGCAGCGAGATCAGCCAGATAGGCGTCCTGCGACGGATAATAGCGGTTGAGCTGGAACGCGCTGATGAGGCCAGGCGAAGCGGCATTCATAAAGGCTTTCACGCCGCTGCCATGCGCGTCCAGCGCTGCCTTGAAGCGCGTCACGTCTTCCCAGAGCGGATCAAGATTGACCAGCTTGACCGGCCCCACGCAGGACGCGCGGACGAAATCCTGCGATCCCATGATGGCAGAGAGTTTTTTTGAGAGATTGGGATGCTCGGCCAGATCCGCCGCCGGTTTGCGATCCACATGCCCGCCAAAACCGGACAGGCGCTCGATCATGTACGTCGAATAGCCGATCTTCCCGATCTCGCCATCGCTGACGATATCAACGCCGCACGCCACCTGATTGGCAACCGCCGCATTGACAGCGGTTGAGACCTTGCGATCAAACTCCGCCGCGTCATAAGGCTCCCCGGCGTCGCGCGCTCTGAGCAGCGGGGTCAGCTCTTCTCCGCGCGGCATGCTGCCCACATGCGTGGTTTCGATATAGGCCATCATCTCTCCCCTTGCATTTCGTATGCAATACATACAAACATAGTCGCCAGAATGTGCAAGCGGATTCTGCCGCAAAGCCAAATTTTGGGAGAGAACTGGATGGCCTCGTCACTCGAATCGCTTTTGGGCAGTGTTGGCGACACTGTCACCTTCCTGCGCAACCAGCAGGTTGGGCCCAATGTCTATCCCGGCGTTCCGGCCGAATTCTCCAACTGGCGCGATGAACAGCGCGGCTGGGCCGAAACCTGCGTGCTGTTCAATCAGAGCTATCACATGGCCGAACTGATGGTGGAAGGCCCGGGCGCCTTCGCATTCCTGAACGGTCTTGGCATCAACAGTTTCAAGGGCTTCACGGTGGACAAGGCGAAGCAGTTCGTGCCCGTCACGCATTATGGCCATGTGATTGGCGATGTGATCCTGTTCTACCTTGCCGAAAACCAGTTCAATCTTGTCGGCCGCGCGCCCACGCTCAACTGGCTGATGTTCCACGGCCAAGGCCGCAGCGACGTTACCCTGACCTATGACGAGCGCACGGCGGCCCGTCCCGATCCGGAAAACCGTCGCCATTATCGCTATCAGGTGCAGGGGCCGAATTCGAACAAGGTGATTGAAGCGGCCACGGGCAAGCCCGCGCCGGAACTGAAATTCTTCAATATGTGCTGGATGGAAATCGGTGGCAAACAGGTGCGTGCGCTGCGCCACGGCATGGCCGGGCAGCCCGGCTATGAACTGATGGGGCCGTGGGCCGAACGCGAAGCTGTGCATGCCGCGCTGGTCGAGGCAGGCAAGGCGCACGGCATGAAGCTGGTGGGCGGGCGCACCTATTCGTCCAACACGATTGAATCCGGCTGGATTCCCTCCCCACTGCCCGGCATTTACACTGGCGATCTGCTGAAACCCTATCGGGACTGGCTGACGACCAATCATTATGAAGCGAAAGCCTCAGTCGGCGGTTCCTGGGTGCCGGACAGCGTTGAAGGCTATTATCTGACGCCGTGGGATCTGGGCTATGGCCCGTTTGTGAAATTTGATCATGATTTCATCGGCCGCGAAGCGCTCGAAACAATGGCGACCCAGCCGCAGCGCAAAAAGGTAACGCTGGCGCTGGACGACGATTCCGTCACCGAAGCGATTTACGGCCAGTTCGGCAAGGGCGAGCTTCGCCCCAAATATATGGAATTCCCCAGCGCGGTCTATTCGATGCACCCGTTTGACCGGGTGGAAAAGGACGGCAAGCTTGTCGGCCTGTCCACCTGGATTTCCTACACCGCGAACGAAGGCAAGATGCTGACTCTGGCGATGCTGGACGAGGCATATGCCGTGCCCGGCACCGAAGTGGATTTCATCTGGGGCGAACCGAATGGCGGCACCAGCAAGCCTACGGTGGAACCCCACAAGCAGGTGACAATCAAAGCCGTGGTGGCGCCCGTGCCGTATTCGGAAGTCGCGCGCACCAGCTATGCCACAAGCTGGCGGAACAAAGCCGACTGAGAATCAAAACCAATAGGAGAAAGACATGTCTGATATCGCAGCCCTTACCGCCCGGATCGATGCGCTGGAACACGCGCTTGGCATCGAACAGGACGTCAACCAGATCCGCCGTGTGCAATACACCTATGGCTATTTCATCGACAAATCCCAGTATCAGGAATGCCTTGACCTGTTTTCGGATGAAGGCGAAGTCTGGTTCCTGGGCGGCGTTTACAAGGGCAAGGCAGGGCTGAAGCGGCTTTACATTGACCGGTTCCGGGGCACCTTCACCCAGGGTCATAACGGCCCCCGCTATGGCTGGCTGCTCGATCATCCCCAGTTGCAAATGGTGATCAATGTCACTGACGACCGCAAGACGGCCACCGTGCGCGGGCGTTCGATGATGCAGGCGGGCTTGCATGAAACCGCTGAAGGCGCGCAGCGCGCCTGGTGGGAAGGCGGGCTGTATGACAACCGCTATGTCCGCGAAGACGGCGTGTGGAAGATCGCGCGGCTGGGCTATTTCCCCTTCTGGCATGGCAGCTTTGCCGATGGCTGGGCCAAGACCCCAATCGATTTCATCCCCAATCCCAAAATCTGCTTCCCCGAAGATCCGCTCGGCCCGGATTATATCCTCGAACCCGCCCCGCGCCTCTGGCCCGCGACGGATGTGGTGGAATTCCCCTATCCCCATCCGGTGACCGGCAAGCCCATCATCTGCGATAACAGCCGGGCGCGCGAAGGCTTCAAGGACTGAGGCGGTGGAGGTGCCTCTCCCGTCGCCCCTGCGAAGGCAGGGGCCTGTATGCAGATGTGTTGCTGTTGCGGCGCTCTACCGACAGGCAGGCCCCTGCCTTGCCAGGGGCGACGGAGCGGTTGGATGAACGCGCTTGCCACCCTCCTGTCCGAACGGGCGTGCGAACGGCTGATCCTGGACTATGCCGCCCTCAATGATGCGGGCGACTGGGACGGTGTGGCAGCGCTTTACACCGATGACGGGCGGATGAGCCGCCCGACCGCGCCAGACGCGTTCATTGAAGGCCGCGACACCATCCTCGCGGCCTTCAAGGCACGTCCGGCCCGGACGACGCGGCATATCTGCGCCAATATCCGCGTGGTGGTGGAAAGCGAAGACCGCGCCACCGCCACCAGCCAGATCCTGCTGTTCACCGCCGCTGGCCAGCCCCCGCTGGTGGGGAGCTATGCGGATCGCTTCGTCCATACATCAGAGGGCTGGCGCTTTGCCGAGCGGCGCGGCAGCCTTGATTTTACCGGAGACTGATGATGAGCCTCGCCACCGCGGAAGTGCAGACCCAGATCACCTATCTGCTCCCCACGTCACGCATAAATCGCCGCTTCTGGGCGCCGGGCGAGGAATATAATACCGGCGTCTATGCCCCGTATGACGTGACGATCCGCAACGCCCGGATGGCGGGACCGTTCACGCTTGACGCGCACGGCTTTGAACTGGCGCGTTACCCTACCGATGTAACCGACTGGGAAGCGAATTACGGGCCGGATGGCCCCTATGCGGCGCAGGTCGGGGAGATTGTGAAAGCCATGTGCGGCGCGGATTTCGTGATACCCATGGGTGGAATGGTGCGCACGTCCGGGCTGACCAGTGCCACGATGCAGCCGCCCGCTGCCGAAGCGCATGTCGATTTCACCACCAATTCCGCCAACCGCATTGCCGAAATGCTGTACAAGGCCAATCGCCCGGATGGGGCGGGATATGACCGGTTTATCTGCTTTTCCCTGTGGCGTCCGCTTTCGCCGCCGCCGCAGGATATGCCCCTTGCGCTTTGTGAAGGGTTTTCCGTTCGCGATGATGAAGGCACACACAATACCAAGGTGGACGTGGACGTGATCCCCACTGGGGATGCGTTGTTCGCGCCCATCGAAGGCGAAGAAAATATGGCTGCGGCCACAATCTTTAACCATTCGCCCGATCACCGCTGGTGGTTCTTCCCGGACATGACGGACGAGGAAGTCATCTTCATCAAGTTCCATGACAGTGATCACAGCCGCGCCTGGCGTGCGCCGCACACCGCGTTCCGCGATACCAGCCGCCCGGATGCGATCGAACGACGCAGCATGGAATTCCGGGGCGTCGCCTATTTCACCAAGGATTGAGGATTGCCCGGATGACTGCCCTGCCCCCCACCAGCGACGATAGTGCCTTCTGGGATGTGTGGCTGACACCCTATTATCTTCCGGTCATCACCGCCGCCGATGAAATCGGCACGTTTGCCGCCATTTCGGATCGCGCGCTGTCAACAGACGCGCTGGCGGCACAGTTGCAGGTCAACGCCCGCGCGCTTTCCATCCATCTGGGCCTGCTTGCCGCGCTTGGCATGGTCGAGCGGCGCGACGGTTTGTGGCGCGCAACAGCGCTGGCGCGCACATGGATGCACCCCGATGGGGAAGGCTATTACGGCCCTTTGCTGTTCGGCTATCGCGAATCGATGCCGATCCACAAACAGATGATCGAGACGCTGAAAACCGGCGGCATGGCCAGCGGCCATCACAGCGCGGCCAAGGAATGGGAACGCGGTGCCCTGCCCCAGGACATGGCCCATCGCATCGCGGCTTTCATGAATGCCCACAGCGTGGCGTCCTCCAGGTCGGTGGCGCGGATGCCCGTGATGAAGGACGTTGCGTCGCTGCTGGATGTCGGCGGCGGATCGGGGGTGTTTTCCATCGAGATTGCCAAAGCCAATCCCCGCCTTTCCGCCACCATCCTGGAAATCGATACCATGTGCGTGGCAGCCCGGGCCTATATCGACAAGGCCGGTGCGGAGCGGGTGACGACCCTTGCCTGTGACATGTTCCGCCAGGACTGGCCGACGCAGCATGACGCGCATTTCTTTTCCAACATTTTCCATGACTGGTCGGATGAAACCTGCCGGATGCTTGCGGCCAAAAGCTTTGCGGCCTTGCCGCCCGGCGGACGGATCCTGCTTCATGAGATACTGATGGACGATGATGGCACCGGCCCGCTCGTTCCCGCCGCTTTTTCCATGCTGATGCTGCTGGGCACCAAGGGCCGGCAGTTCAGCCTGCCCGAACTCAAGGGCTTTCTGGAAAGCGCGGGATTTGCGGAGGTTCAGGCCGAACGCACCGGTGGCGGATACTACTCGCTTGTGACAGCCAGGAAGCCCTGATCCCATGACGACGATCCTTTCGACACTCGACAAACCGCACCTGGAATTCGCTTTCGAATGCCGCCTGAAATTCACCCGCGTGCTCAGCATTCCCGGCCGCCCCGAAGGCGGGATGCGCAGCGCCGTTCTGGTGGATGAGGGGACGTTTGAAGGGCCACGCCTGCGCGGTCGGGCTGTGCCCAATTCGGGCGGCGACTATGCCGTGTTTGGCGAGGATGATACCGCCCGCTTCGATGCGCGTTACTGTTTGCAGGAAGAGGATGGCACGATCATCTATATGCAGAACCGGGGCTTTCTCTGGGGCCGTTCCCCCGACGCAATGGCCCGCCTGCGCGCCTGGGCGTTCGAAAATGGCCCCCCCGTTGATCATGGCGACTATTATCTGCGCGGACAGCCCACCTTCGAGGTGAGTGCGGGCAAGCATGACTGGCTGACCCGGCACGTGTTTGTGGGCGTGGGCGAACGCAAGCCGGACGGGAACCTGCTACGCTATTATGCGCTGACGTAGGGCGGCGCGCATTCGCATTTCCGGGCGGAAACAGTAATTCGCATGCCTTGACATTCTTTTTTTCAATACGCATTATACACACGATGAAAAGCGCCGACCTGGTCCGGGAACTGAATGCCGCAGGCTGGGTGCTGGATCGGGTGCGCGGTTCTCATCATGTGTTTGTGCATAGTGACCGTCCCGGCCACGTTACCGTACCACACCCCAGGAAGGATCTGGGCAAGGGGCTAAACGCGGCGATCCGCAAGCAAGCCGGACTGTGAAAGAGGTTGTCATGCGATACCCCATAGCGATTGAACCCGGTGATGAAGACACGGCATTCGGCATCATCGTGCCCGATCTGCCGGGATGCTTTTCCGCTGGCGATACGCTCGACGAAGCCATGTCCAACGCCGAGGAAGCGGCAGCAGCATGGATTGATGCAACGCTTGACTCAGGGGGTGCCATTCCCGGCCCCTCCGCGCTGGAGCGTGTGCGAACCAACCCCGATTATGCGGGCTGGAGCTTCGGCGTCATCTCCCTTGACCCTGCCCTGTTCGATGATGCCGTGGAGCGGGTGAACATCACGCTGCCCAGACGCATCCTCAAGCGGCTGGATGCGATGGCCAAGGCGGCAGGTGAAAGCCGCTCAGGCTTTATCGCGCAGTTGACCGTGGAGGGCAGGAAGGCCGCGTAACCCTTGCCCATAGCGCGGCCCTGCCCGCGAGGGGCTGAGACAAAGACTATTCACGGTTCAAAGAACCCGCGCCTCGCGGCCCGGGCATTTGCACCATATAATAGGTGAAATCCTACAAATCAAGAGGATAATACCTGCCCTCGTAGCGCCGCGACATTCGCCTCGATCATTTGCCGCACCGAGCGCGGCTTGCGCCCGGTCAGCCTCTCCACATCACCGGTGCAAATATCCAGCCAGCCTTCGCGGATCGACCGTTCAAAGCTGACCATATCATCGCTGTTCCACGGGATGCCTGCCACGCTCTGATCGTCCACCGGCTCACGCGGGATGCCCATGGAATCGAACAGGGCGTACATGCCGTCATCATCGGTTTCGACCAGCTTGATCGAACAACCGACAATCTCGTTCATCATCGCCACCACTTCGGCGAAACTCTCGCACGCGGGGCCGGTGATCTGATAGGCTGTGTTCTCATGGCCGGTGCCTGTCAGCACCGCGACCGCGCTTTCCACGCAATCGTCGCGCCACACCATCGCTTCCTTCGCGCCCTTGGTGCTGGTCATCCAGATGCCCGAGGCGATGAAGCCCGGCCCGGCGTTGAGGATCATCGCATCGGCATAATGCGCGTCGCGCAGCATTGTCCACGCCATGCCGCTGGCTTTGATCAGCGCTTCGGTTTCGCTGTGATCACGCGTGACGATGGCCGGGTTCTCCGGGCTGACATCCACAAAGCTGGTATAGGCAATGTGCTGCACCCCGGCAGCTGCTGCTGCATCAATCGCGGCCTTGTGCTGCACCACCCGCGCGCCAACGCGGGTGCCGGAAATGAGCAGCATCCGCTCCGCGCCGCGCACAGCTTCGGCAAGGGTTTCGGGCTTGTCAAAATCGCCATAGCGCACGTCGCAGCCTTGAGCGGCAAGGGTGGCGAGCTTGGCAGGCGTGCGGGTGATCAGGATCAGATCGGCCGCGCGGCCCCGCGCAATCAGCTTTTCGGTGGCCGCCTGCCCGTAATGGCCCGAAGCCCCGGTGATGACGATCCGCGTCATGCGGCGGCAGCAAGCTGCGCGGCGCTGACCCACCAGCCATGCACTTGCGGACGCAGCCGTTTCGGTATGGCGATTTTGGCGACGGCCCCCGCCGCCACATTCCCCGCGTCAATGATCCAGGCCGCGCTCTCGAAATCATCCGGCCCGGCCTGCCTTGTGACAATCGTGATCAGCCAGCCTTCATGCCCCGGCTGGCGCGAGGGGACATGCACCGGCTCGTTGAAACAAGCGTCCGCCGGAAGCACGAGCGCCTGGGGCGGCCCGCCCTGCAAGTCCCAGCGCAGCAGCATGTTGAACATGGCCCAGACCGGCCCGCCCATGATCGGCGGCCCCCGCATCTCAGGATCCATCGTCAGCATCCAGGCGCGCGAATAGGGGCGGCCCATTTCGGCTGCCGGGATGATCGGAAAGTCGCCCGGCGGACCGATGATGGTTTCCGTTACCGTGTCACCCGCCCCGGCATAGTCAATCGTCCAGCGGGTGAGCGCGCCCTTCATATCCTGCGGCCCCATCGAAATCCCCGACGCGCGCTGGATAAAGGGGAACGCGTTGACGTTCGACAGGCACTGATCAAACTGGATGCGGCCATCCCCATCTTCATGCGCATTCATCATGTGATAGCAGAACACGCCCTTCGGCCCTTTGAACCAGCGCATGTCAGACACATCGCCATAGCGCGGCATCACGCCCACCCAGCTTTCCAGATCCATATGATGCACCCAGTGATCGCCCCCCGCTTTCAGGCGATCCAGGTCGGCGGTCGTCGGATAGACGGGGAAAAGCACGTAATTCTCGGTGATGACGAAATCATGCATCATCGCGCAGTAAGGCACGTCGAACCATTGTTCGCGCACCAGCTTTCCCCCCTTGTCCGCGATGCAATAGGCCACGCGCGGGCTGGCCAGCCCGTCGCACTCATAGCCGAAGAAAAACATCTCCCCGGTCACCGGATCAATCCGGACATGCGCCGTCATGGTTTGGGATTTCAGCGCGCCATCGAAATCATGGCTGCCGAGCGTTTCCAGCGTCTGCGGATCAATGCGATAGGCCCGGCCATCTTCCTTGGTCATCAGCAGTTTGCCCGCGTGCCAGACCGGGGTCGTGTTGGCGACCGTGCGATCCACGCCCGCGACGGACGGATCGTCGGTGTAGGGATTGCGATAACGCCCGAACAACGCCTTGCCCGCCGCCACTTCGGCCTTGTGCCGCGCGGTCTGGACAAAGCGCATGTCGAAGCTGGCCTTGCCCCCCGCGATCCGCAGCGCGCTGATCATCCCGTCGCCGGAAAGCAGCGTATCATCCGGGAGGAAAGTGGGAAACGCCGGATCGGGCGTCGCGCGGAAGAATACACCTTCCACTTCGGGCGGGATCGTGCCTTCAACCGCCAGAGAGTCGAGTGCATATTCCTGTGCGACGGGCGTGTTCAGCCCGCTGAATTCCGGCGTTTGCGGGTATCCCGCCATTCCCTGTCTCCCATCCTGCAGCACCTATAATTGCTAACAATTGATAGGATTGCAAGGAAGGAATTGGTGCCACTATCGTCGCCCCTGCAAAGGCTGGGGCCTGTATGGCGCATTGGATTCCACTGCCACGCAGGCCCCTGCCTTCGCCGGGGCGACGGGTCACACCCAATAGGCCGTCGCCCGCATTTCGATGCTGGCGCGCGGCGGCGCATCAGCGGGGCAATCGGGATCGTCGAACGCAACATGCGGCACACAGCGGGCGCGGGCGGGATCGCTGTCATAGGTTTTGAAAATCAGCGCCTCATCCCGCGTCATCCGGGGGAACCAGTGCCAGCGATGCGCGGGATTGTGTCCGATCACCCAACTGGCGAACGACCATTCGGGCTTGCCGGCTTCATCAAAGATGGCATCAGCCTCAATCAGGTCCTCAGCAGCGACCGAACGGTAATCGCACGCAGCCAGCGGCACATCCTGCGGCGGCGCGGAAATGGCGCGCCAGACATTGAACTGGGCGAAGCGCGTGACGGACGCACCCTCCGGCCTTGATCGCGCGCCAAAGCCTTCCGCCGTTTCCCCCGTCACATCCACATGCGCGAAACGGGCGGGGTTGGAATTGTTGAGGCTGCCTGCCTTGCCGGATTTCTCGCTGAACCGCAGGATGCCTGGCGCCGAGACGATAACATGGCTGGCCCCGGTCTGTGCCTTGATCAGATCGATGATTTCCTGCGCGTGAAACGCGGCGACATCGGGCCCGGTAAAATCCCGCACGGCGCTGACATGGGGAACCAGCACAAAGCCTTCGCCATCAAGGCTGGTGCCAGCAGCGCGTCCGTCAACCAGTTCCATCGGCTGTGCGTCCAGCGGCACGAAATCCCGGGCATGATCATTGGCGTAATAATAGGGGCGGGCCGTGCCGCGCTGCGCATAGTTGATCACCGCGCGGGTCACGCGAATTCCTCCGTATCAATCGCGACTTGCGCGGCAGCCGGATAGCGCGGGCCAGCCACGGTTTTCTGGTTGATGAGCGCATCGACCTTCGCCAGCACATCAGCCGGGGCGGCCCAGTCCCACCGCGCGATATTTTCTTCCAGATGCGGAATCGATGACGTTCCCGGAATCGCCACCACATGATCGCCCTGCGCCAGCACCCAGCCCAGCGCGAGTTGTGAAGGGGCAACGCCGGCATCCCGTGCGATCTCTCCAAAGGCGTCAATCAGGGCAAGATTCTTTTCCCAGTTCTCCCCTACAAAGCGCGGCCAGCCCTTGCGCAAATCGCCATCCGGCAGCGCCTGCGGATCGCGCAGCGTGCCGCACAGCGATCCGCGACCCACGGGCGAAAAAGCCACGAACGCCGTCCCCAGTTCCTTGCAGGCAGCCAGCACACCCAGTTCGGGATTGCGGGTTTGCGGTGAATACTCCGTCTGCATCGCGGCAATGGGATGCACGGCTGCGGCCTTGCGCAGCGTATCGGCAGACATTTCGGAAAGGCCGATACTGCCGATCTTCCCTGCCTTGACCAGTGCCGCCAGCGCACCGACAGACTCCTCGATCGGCGTATTGAAATCGCGGCGATGGAGATAATAGAGATCAATATGATCGGTCTGAAGCAGGCGGAGCGATTCCTCGCACGCTGCCGTGATGGTTTCCGGGCGGCAATCAATCCGCCGCGCCTTGCCATCGACAATGATACCGGTTTTGGAGGCGAGGAAAAACTTGCCGCGGTTTTCCTTCAGCGTCCTGCCGATCAGCGTCTCGTTATGGCCGATGCCATAAATCCGCGCGGTATCGAAATGATCATAGCCAAGATCAAGCGCCCGGTGGAGCAGCTTTGCGCCCTCCTCATCGGTTGGCGGCGTGCCATAGGCCCAACTGAGTGACATGCAGCCAAGGCCAACGGGATTGGTCAGGCGGCCATTGATCGGGCGTTTGGTGATGGTCACAATCCACTCCTAAAGGGGCAATCCCACATAATTTTCGGCAATTGCGGTCTGCGCTGCCACGCTGGTTGCGATATAGTCAAGCTCGGCCACCTGCATCCGCCGCTCGAACGGGCCGTCATCGGGAAAACGGTGCATCAGCTTGGTAAGCGACCAACTGAAGCGTTCCGATTTCCACACGCGCGCGAGCGCCTTTTCCGAATAGCCTGCCACGCCGTCATGATCGGCGCGCCTGAAATAGCCGGTCAGCGCGTCAGACAGATAGGACACGTCGGACGCCGCCAGATTGAGTCCCTTGGCCCCGGTGGGCGGCACGATGTGCGCGGCGTCTCCCGCCAGAAACAGGCTGCCGTGCCGCATCGGTTCAAAAACATAGGAGCGCAGCGGCGCGATGCTTTTTTCGAGCGACGGCCCGCGCGTAATGTTGGCCGCAGCTTCCGGGCCAAGACGGACGGCGAGTTCATCCCAGAGCCGGTCGTCTGACCAGTCCTCAACCTTTTCGGCCAGCGGCACATCGATATAATAGCGGCTGCGGGTCTTTGACCGCATCGAGGCGAGCGCGAAACCGCGTTCGTGATTGGCGTAGATCAGTTCGTGATGGCAGGGCGGCACATCGGCAAGGATGCCCAGCCAGCCAAAGGGATAGACCCGCTCAAATTCGCGCGCGACGCTGGCGGGGATCGCCTTGCGCGAAGGCCCGTGATAGCCATCGCAACCCGCAATAAAGCGCGCGTCGATCCGGTGGGTCTGCCCGCCCTTGGTGTAGGAGACGAACGGGGCATCGCCTTCCACATCATGCAGCGCCACATCGACTGCTTCATAGATCACCTCCAGCCCGCGAGAAGGGGCGGCATCCATCAGGTCGCGCGTCACTTCGGTCTGCCCGTAGATCGTCACATGCTTGCCCGTCAGGCCATAGGTATCGATGCGGATCAGCCGCTCGCCATCAGCCAGCGCAAAGCCTTCTTCCAGCAAGCCCTCGGCATTCAGCCGTTCGTCAATCCCAAGCCGATGGAGCAGATCGGTTGTCGTCCGTTCCAGCACGCCCGCGCGGATGCGGCCCAGCACATAATCGGGCGCGGCGCGTTCGACGATAACGCAGTCAATCCCTTCGGCGCGCAGGAGATGGCCGAGAAGCAGGCCCGCCGGGCCCGCGCCGACAATGGCAACCTGGGTTTTCACAGCGTCGTCGCGCCGGCGAAGGCCGGGGCCTGCCTGACGACTAGGCACCAGACTTCCGAACCGGCCCCCGCCAGCGCGGGGGCGACGATGCCGCTCAAAACTGCCGCTCCAGCGCGTCGAGCACGCGGTAACAGGGCAGCACCTGGGCCACGCTGCTGTTGGGTTCCCTGCCTTCGCGGATCGCGGCGATGAATTCGCGATCCTGCAGTTCGATGCCGTTCATCGACACCGCGACCTTGGAAACGTCAATCGGCTCTTCCTTGCCATTCACCAGATCATCGTAGCGCGCGATATAGGTGTCGCTGTCGCCGATATAGCGGAAGAAGGTGCCCAGCGGCCCGTCATTGTTGAACGACAGCGAGAGCGTGCAGATCGCGCCGCTTTGCGCCTTCAACTGGATCGACATATCCATCGCAATGCCCAGTTCGGGATGATGCGGGCCTTCAATCGCATTCGCCTTCACAATCGGCCCGGCCTGATAGGCGAACAGGTCAACCGTGTGCGCGGCGTGGTGCCACAGCAGATGATCCGTCCAGCTACGCGGCTGGCCCTTGGCGTTCATGTTCTTGCGGCGGAAGAAATAGGTCTGCACATCCATCTGCTGGATGTTGAATTCCCCCGCGACGATCCGGTTATGGACCTATTGGTGCGATGGATTGAAGCGCCGCGTATGGCCGACCATGCAGGTAAGACCGGTCTCCACCGATTTGGCCAGCACCGCTTCGGCATCCGCCAGCGTATCTGCCAGCGGAATTTCCACCTGCACATGTTTGCCCGCGTTCATGCACGCGATTGCCTGTGCGGCGTGCATCTGGGTGGGCGTGCAGAGGATCACCGCATCCACATCGTCGCGGGCAAGCGCATCTTCCAGCTCGGTGGAATGATGCTTCGCGCCATATTTCTTCGCGACTTCGGCCGCCTGTTCGCCAGTGCGGCTGATGATCGAGGTGATTTCCACTCCGTCAATCAGCTTCAGTCCGTCGAGATGCTTTTCACCAAAGGCACCTGCGCCTGCAAGGGCAATTCTCATATCTTCTTCCTCATAAGCCCCTCCCCTGAAGGGGAGGGGAAGGGGTGGGGACTGTCCGCCCCATCAATGTTGCAGGTGGACACACCCCACCCCAACCCCCTCCCCTGAAGGGGAGGGGCTTGCAGATCACTCCGGCTCCAGAACGATGTGGCCGATGGCCGTGTTGCTGCACGGGATGTGATAGTGGCGGTGCAGGCGCTTGACCTTTTTGCCCAGCGCGCCGCGCATGATCAGCCACATCACCATTTCGATGCCTTCGCTGCCCGTTTCGCGGAGATATTCGATATGCGGAATATACCGCACATCGTCATTGTCCGCCTCAAGCAGGTCGAGGAACCTGTTGTCCCATTCCCGGTTGAGCAGGCCAGCGCGCGGCCCCTGCAACTGGTGGCTCATCCCGCCCGTGCCCCAGATCTGCACGTTCAGGTCTTCGGGGAAGCTCTCCACCGCGCGGGCAATCGCTTCACCCAGCGCCCAGCAGCGATTGCCCGAAGGGACGGGATAGGTAACGACATTGACCGCCAGCGGCACAACCTTGCACGGCCACTTGTCCGGCTGGCCGAACATCATGCTCATCGGCACAGTCAGGCCGTGATCCACATCCATTTCATTGATGATCGTCATATCGAAATCATCGAGGATCAGGCTCTGCGCGATGTGCCAGGCAAGGTCAGCATGGCCTTCCACGTCAGGCACATGGCGCGGCCCCCAGCCTTCATCGGCGGGCTTGTAGCGTTCGCCACAACCTATCGCGAAGGTGGGGATGATATTGGCATCGAACGCTGAGGCGTGGTCGTTATAGATGAGGATCACGACATCGGGCTTGGCCGTTTCCGCCTCCCATGTGCGCGTCCATTCATAGCCCGCGAAGATCGGGCCGAAATAATCATCCTGCCATTTGCCCTGATCAACCGCGACGCCCAGCAAAGGCACATGGCTGGAGCCGACACCGGCGGTAATGCGCGCCATGTCAGTACCCCCCCTTGATGGAGCGATTGCCCTGTGGCGAACGCCCGCCTGCGAGCATCATGTCCCGATATTCGGGGAAGGTCATGTCGGTCATTGTGGAAACGGCTTCCGCAAAGCTCAGGCCGTCAGTGGAAAACACTTTGGCGAGGAAATAGACATTGCCACCCAGATCAAGGCAGCGGTTGTAATCGCGGGCGAGGATCGCTTCCTTCTGTTCGTCCGACATCGGCCAGTCCGCCAGATAGGCGCGCTCGTCCGCCTTCCAGCGTTCGCGGTTTTCCGCTTTCATCAGGCTCATCGCAAACTGGTTGAGCTGATAGCCCTGCCGCGCGCGCTTGGCCGTGAACACGCGGGTGCCGGGGATATCCTCCAACTCCGCCAGATAATCGTGGATATTTTCCTTCATGCGAAATTCCTCGTTTTTCTCTGCGGACTCTGCGTCTCTGCGCGAAACTGCGAAGGGTTCGCGCAAAGACGCAGAGTCCGCAGAGACGTTTGGGATGTGGATGCCTGGGTCACAGCCCGCGTGCTTTCAATTGTGCGTCGAGCCTGGGAAATACTTTGCGCGCATTGCCTTCGAAAATCGCATGACGCTCGGCGTCCGAAATATCGAGAGCATCGACATAGCGCTTGGTGTCATCGAAATAATGGCCGGTGGTCGGATCAATCCCGCGCACGGCACCCACCATCTCGCTGCCGAACAGGATATTCTTGTTGTCGATAACATCGGCCAGCAGGTTGATCCCCGGCTGGTGATAGACACAGGTGTCAAAGAACACATTGTTCATCACATGGGTGGAAAGATCAGGCTGTTTCAGCATATCCGCCAGCCCGCGATACCGCCCCCAGTGATAGGGCACGGCCCCGCCGCCATGTGGGATGATGAAGCGCAGCGTGGGGAAATCCCTGAACAGATTGCCTTCGATCAACTGCATGAACGCAATCGTATCGGCCGCGATATAATAGGCGCCCGTCGCGTGCATCGACGGGTTGCACGATCCCGAAACATGGATCATCGCGGGCACATCCAGTTCCACCATCTTTTCGTAGAAGGGATACCAGAACCGGTCAGTCAGCGGCGGATGGCTGAAGGTGCCGCCGCCGGGATCCGGGTTCAGGTTGCAGCCGATAAAGCCGTTGCCGATGCAGCGCTCAAGCTCCGCAATGCTGCTTGTCATGTCGGCTTCGGGCGATTGCGGCAGCATGCAGACCCCCGCGAAGGTTTCGGGATAGAGGCCCACTACCCGCGCGATCAGATCATTGCAGGCCTGCGCCCACGGCACCGCGACCGTCTGGTCACCGACATGGGGTGCCATCGCCGAGGCGCGCGGGGAAAAGATCGTCATGTCTGCGCCGCGTTCCTTCAGCAGGCGCAACTGGTTGGCCTCGATCGTCTCGCGAATGTCAGCGTCCGAAATATCCGGATAGGGCGGCGCGGCTTCGCCTGTCTTGAAGGCGGCTTTCTGTGTCTCCCGCCATTCGTCATGCGCCTTGGGCAGCACCGTATAGTGGCCGTGACAATCGATGATCATGGTCATGCGCGTGTGAGCCTTTCCAGCTTTGCATCCAGTTCCTCAGGCGGGGCCTTTATCCCGAGTGCGCCGATCTGCGCCTGCCGTTCCACCGTGCCGCGTGTCATCAGGGCAGACACGCCGAGCGCTTCCAGCGTCTTCACCGATTCGGCCATCTCTGCCGAGCGGCGCCCCCCATGCACCATCATCCGGTCAAGCCGGTAATTGGCACCCGAAGACCACTCATTGCCAAAGCTGCCCAGCACTTCCTGCGTCACGCCCGCCTTCTCACAAGCAAGCAGACATTCCGCTGTGAGCGCCTCGACGCCCTTGTACATCACCGAGCGCAGCATCTTGATCGTCGAGGCACGTCCCACATCCGCACCGACGATCCGCACATTGGTGAAGCCAAACCCGGTCAGTGCAGCCAATCCCGCCTCAGCATGTGGCCCGGAAACCAGCAGCGGCACCGCCAACCGCGCAGGATCAACCGGCGCCATCACGGCCACATCCACGTAACGCCCGCCCGCTGCCTCAATAGTGCACGCGGCATCCCGCTTGGTGTCGGGGGCGACAGAATTCATATCAAAAAACAGCGCATCCGCCGCAAGATGCTGCGCCGCATCCTGTGCAGCAATCAGCGCCTGATCGGCCGTAACGAGACTGAGGATTGCCGGAGATGCCGCCAGGGCCGCTGCGGATGTCTCGCACCCGGCAACACCCGCATCGGCATAAGCCGCCCGCATTGCGGATGCCCGCGGCCCGCCCGTCTTGATATCAAAGGCCCGCGCAGCCTGTTCCCATCCCGCCGCGCGCGCAAAGGTGCGCCCTGCTTCACCAAAGCCGATAAGGGTAAGGCCACTCTCCATGCCATCGGGCTAGGCCGCACCGATCAGCCACGCCAATCGGAAGGGTGTGGAGGGTATAAGTTTTTGGGAAGTCAGGTGCCGGATGCTGTCAGCGCAAGTCCAATTTCCGCTGCCATCGGGGCATAGTTGCTCATGTGCGCCGCACGCGATGCGGCATACCAACGGTCGCCATCGATTTTCCGCACGTCAATCCGGTATCCCGCCTGTTCCGCCAGCAACCGCAAATAGGTCAACTGGGTGCGGCCATTGCCCTCACGAAAGGGGTGGATATGATTGACGTCCCCGATAATTTCGCCTGCCTTTGCTGCGAAGCCGTTACCATCAAGTCCGCGCAAATATTCAGCTTCGACAATGCGGCGATGCACGTCGGCCATGCCGTTTTCGATGAAGCGGCAGAACATGAACGTGCTGCCACCCTTACTGATTTCCAGCGTGCGGAGTTCCCCGGCCCATTCATAGACGTCCTGAAACAGATGTTTGTGGATCGCGCGGAGATGGTTCAGGTCAAACTTGCCAGTGGGCACGCCATGATCAAAGCGGTGAGAGACAAACTCTCGTTCCACAAAATCGAGCTTTTCCGCGTCTGTGATACCCAGCAGGTTCCGCAAAACCGAACTTCCGGGATAACAATAGACTGTGTCTTCACTCACCGGGCAGCGAGCGCCTTCGCCCTGTCCCGAATATGCTGCAACCGCTTTTCGGGAGGCCAGCCTTCGGCATCAAACATCTTGAACATCGCAATCTGATCAGCGCTCAGCGGATTCCCTTCAATGGCCTGCATGGCCATGATCTGCTCGAGATTTTCGCTAAGTTTACCGGCACTTGGAAAATTGTGCGTTTGATCATTCATTACAGCTACTCCGATACTGTGTCGGCATAGCACAATCACGACGCTGAACCAAGAAATTCATCGCTCCCCCATCCCCTCCAGCACCGCCACAAACGCCGCCTGCATCGGCGTTGGTCGCCAGCCGGTGCGCGTGGTGATGCCGATGGTGCGGGTCAGGCCTTCGGGGGTGTCGGCAATCTTGGTCAGCCAGCCGGCCTCCAGTTCCACGGCCACCTGATCGGGAGACAGCAGGGTTAGGAAATCGCTGTCGATCAGGATCTGGCGGATGGTGATTACCGAGCCGCATTCGATCGGCACGGAGGGGACAGCGCCGCCTTCGAACATGCGTTCCCACTGGATGCGCAGCGGGGTTCCGGGGGCAGGGACGATCCAGGGATAGGTGGCCAGCCCGGCAATTCCGGTGCGCGCGCCGACAGCCGGGTGGCCGAGCCGGCCGATCACCACCGGCCGGTCATCAAACAGGGGCTGCTGCGCCACGTCTGGCCCCGGCGCGGGATTGCGCAGCGCGCCGATCATCAGGTCAATGGCACCATCCCGCAGCGGCTCGATCAGCTCGTGGAACGATCCTTCGACAATGCTGATCGCCACATCGGGATAAAGCCGGTGGAAGGCAGATACGGCGGCAGGCAGGATGCGGGCGCGGGACAGCGGCATGGCACCGACCACAATCCGGCCCGCTTCCCGCCCGGCAAGGCCCGACAGTTCGGCCAGCCCCGCGTCCAGTTCGGAACGCGCCAGGCGGAACGCGCGGACCGTCTTGCGGCCTTGCTCGGTGAGCGCAATGCCCTTGCCGCGCCGCTCAACCAGCGTGCGACGCAGAGCAAGCGACAAATCCCCGATCGCGCGGTGGAGCGATGGCTGGGCAAGTCCCGTCGTTTCGCTTGCCCCGGCATAGCTGCCGCTGTCCGCCAGCGCGATCAGGGCGTGGAGTTGCGCCATCGTGACGCGCGGGCTGGCAATATGGGCGAGCGCGGCTTCAATCCGAGGCGCGAAGACCAGCGCCGCCGGGCCCGGTACCATGCCATCGGGGCGGCGCTCAAAAAAAGGCTGGCCGCACTGCGCCTCCAGCTTGGCAAGCGCCTGGGTGATGGCGGGCTGGCTGATGCTGATCGCCTGCGCTGCGGCGGAAATGCTGCCCAGCCGCGCGATGCTGGCCAGCGCGCGCAAATGGCGCAGGTTGAAATCACGGATAGCCATAGTTCAGTCAATTAGCAGCAACTTATAGCCCGTGCAAAGTTCCGACTTTCGCGTCGCGCCTTGCTTTCGTAACCTTTGACACGAAAGAGAGGGCTCATGTCAGGTATCGTCGTCCAGAATATCGAGCGCGCGGACCCCGCCATCATCGCCGATCTTGAAAGCTGCGGCGTTTCCACCGTCCATGAAGCGCAGGGCCGCACTGGCTTGCTCGCCAGCTATATGCGCCCGATTTACGCAGGCGCGCGGATTGCCGGGTCTGCCGTCACCATTTCCGCGCCGCCGGGGGACAACTGGATGGTGCATGTTGCCATCGAACAACTAAAGGCTGGCGACATTCTTGTCATCGCCCCCACCTCTCCGTGCGAAGACGGCTATTTCGGGGATCTTCTGGCGACCTCGGCCCAGGCGCGCGGGTGCAAGGGGCTGATCATCAATGCAGGCATTCGCGATGTGCGTGATCTGACCGAGATGGCGTTCCCGGTCTGGTCAAAGGCAGTCTATGCGCAAGGCACGATCAAGGCCTCGCTCGGTTCGGTCAATGTGCCGGTGGTGTGCGCTGCCGCGCCCATCCATCCCGGTGACGTGATCGTGGCCGATGATGATGGCGTTGTTGTCGTGCCCCGCGAAAAGGCGGCCGAAGTCGCCAAAGCCGCCAAGGCGCGCGAAGCCAATGAGGCAGACAAGCGGGCAAAGCTGGCCAGCGGCGTGCTGGGGCTGGACATGTACAAGATGCGCGAAAAACTCGCCGAAATGGGTCTGAAATATATATGACCGGCGTCCGCTGCATGTGGATGCGCGGCGGCACATCCAAGGGCGGCTATTTCCTGAAAGCCGATCTGCCCGCTGACATTGCCGCACGCGATAGTTTTCTGCTGGGCATGATGGGTTCGCCTGATCCGGTGCAGATCGACGGGATGGGCGGCGCTGATCCGCTGACAAGCAAGGTCGCGGTGGTGAGCGCCTCAGCGCGGCCCGGCGTGGATGTCGATTATCTGTTCCTCCAGGTGTTCGTGGATCAGACCATTGTTACGGACGCCCAGAATTGCGGAAACATCCTTGCCGGCATCGGCCCGTTCGCGATTGAACGCGGGCTGGTGGCCGCCACGGGCGGCGAAACCAAAGTCACCATCTTCATGGAGAATACCGGGCAGATTGCGGTTGCGACGGTGCAGACGCCGGGCGGTATCGTGACCTATGCGGGCGACGCGAAGATTGACGGCGTTCCCGGCAGCCATGCGCCCATACCACTGGAATTCCGCGATACTGCCGGTTCTTCCTGCGGCGCGCTTCTGCCCAGCGGCCAGGCGGTGGATCTGGTGAACGGCGTGCCGGTAACCCTGATCGACAACGGGATGCCCTGCGTGGTGATGAAAGCGCAGGATGTCGGCATCACCGGTTATGAGGATCGGGACTGGCTGGATGCCAATACAGGCCTCAAGGCGAAGATCGAAGCGATCCGGCTTGCTGTGGGCGAACGGATGAATCTGGGCGATGTGAAGGACAAGTCCGTCCCCAAGATGATGCTGGTCGCCCCGCCCCGCAATGGCGGCGCGATCACCGTGCGCAGCTTCATCCCCCACCGCGCGCACGCGACCATTGGCGTGCTGGGCGCCGTGAGCGTGGCCACGGCCTGCCTGATCCCCGGATCACCGGCCGCTGAAGTGGCTGACATCCCGGCGGGCAGCCGCAAGACATTGTCGGTGGAACATCCGACCGGTGAAATGAGCTGCGTGCTGGAACTGGATGCGGCAGGGGCCGTCACATCATCGGCCCTGCTGCGCACCGCGCGCAAATTGATGGACGGCGTTGTTTTCGGATGAATGCGGCTTTCGCCGGGACGACGGAGGAAATGCAAATGACTGATCGTATCACATCCTGGCACGGCAGCCCGTCGAAACCCCGATACGCCCCGCCTCCTGGCGCGGTTGACGCGCATTGCCATGTGTTCGGGCCAATGGCGGCATTCCCCTTCAGCTCCAAGGCGAAATATCTGCCCGAAGATGCCGGGCCGGACGCGCTGTTCGCGCTGCGGGATCATCTGGGCTTCACCCGCAATGTGATCGTGCAGGCCAGTTGCCACGG
>JANOAJ010000188.1:0-2247 GCA_031411035.1 Sphingomonadales bacterium | reverse complement strand
TGAAGTTCTTGAGCGCTCCTGAACGCGCCTTTTTGTAAAGGCCTTTCACATCGCGCGCTTCGGCCACTTCCAGCGGGGTTTCCACGAAGATTTCGATGAACTCACCTTCGGGCAGCATGCCCCGCACCATTTCGCGCTCGGCGCGGAACGGCGAGATGAAGGCGGTCAGCACAATCAACCCCGCATCCGCCATCAGCTTGGCCACTTCGCCCACCCGCCGGATATTCTCGATCCGGTCAGTCTCGGTAAAGCCCAGATCCTTGTTGAGCCCGTGGCGGACATTGTCGCCATCCAGCAGGAAGGTATGGCGGTTCATCAGGTTGAGGCTCTTTTCCACCTCATTGGCGATGGTCGATTTGCCCGAACCCGAAAGCCCTGTGAACCACAGCACGCGGGCCTTCTGGTTCTTGAGATTGGCATGGGCATCGCGGGTGATGTCGGTAGCCTGCCAATGGACATTCTGGGCGCGCCGCAAGCTGAAGTGCAGCATCCCCGCGCCCACGGTGGCGTTGGTTATCTTGTCGATCAGGATGAACCCGCCCAGCGTCCGGTTGTCTGTATAGGCTTCGAACACAATCGGCCTGTCGGTCGCGATCTCGGCCACGCCAATGGCGTTCAGGTCAAGCGTCTTGGCCGCCATATGCTCCATCGTGTTGACGTTCACGGTGTATTTGGGCGCCTGCACTGTGGCCGAAACCATCTGGGTACCAAGCTTCAGCCAATAGGCGCGACCGGGAATGAGCGACTCATCGGCCATCCACACAACAGTCGCCTCGAACTGGTCGGACACTTCTGGCGGACTGTCGGCGGTCGCGATAACGTCCCCGCGCGAGCAATCGACTTCGTCGTCAAAGCACAGCGTGACAGACTGGCCCGCAACGGCTTCGTCCAGATTGCCATCGAGCGTGACAATCTTGCTGATCGTCGATGTCTTGCCGCTGGGCAGCACGCGGATCGCATCACCGGGCCTGACCGCGCCGGTGGCAATCTGGCCGCTGAATCCCCGGAAATCGAGATTCGGGCGGTTCACCCATTGCACAGCCATGCGCAGCGGCTTGGCCTGATCGGCCTCATTGTCGAGCGCCACGGTTTCGAGATGCGCCATCAATGGCTTGCCGCCATACCAGGGCGTATTCGCCGAATTCTCGGTGATGTTGTCGCCCTTGAAACCGGAAATCGGCATGGGCGTGAAGTCGGTTATGCCGATGCTGGTAGCGAAGGCAGTGTAGTCCGCAACGATCGCATCATACTTCGCCTGATCATAACCGATCAGATCCATCTTGTTGACCGCAAGGACAATGTTGCGGATGCCCAGCAGCTTGGCGAGATAGCTGTGCCGCCGCGTCTGGACGAGCACGCCCTTGCGCGCGTCAATCAGGATCACCGCCAGATCGGCCGTGGAGGCTCCGGTCACCATGTTGCGGGTGTATTGTTCATGCCCCGGGCAGTCTGCGACAATGAACTTGCGCTTTTCGGTCGCGAAGAAGCGGTAGGCAACGTCAATCGTAATGCCCTGTTCGCGTTCGGCGGCAAGGCCGTCAACGAGCAGCGCAAAGTCGATCTCCTGACCCTGCGTCCCGGCCTTTTTGGAATCCGCTTCCAGCGCGGCAAGCTGATCCTCGAAGATCATCTTGCTGTCATAGAGTAGCCGCCCGATCAGTGTGGACTTGCCGTCATCCACCGATCCGCAGGTGATGAAGCGCAGCAGGCTCTTGTGCTGATGGGTTTCGAGATAGGCGTCGATATCCTCGGCAATGAGGGCGTCGGTTTTGTAGATGGGGTCAGTCATCAGAAGTAACCCTCCTGCTTTTTCTTTTCCATGCTGGCGTCGCCACCATCCTTGTCGATGGCGCGGCCCTGCCGCTCCGATGTGGTGGTCAGCAGCATTTCCTGGATGACCTCGGGCAGCGTCTTGGCTTCGCTTTCGACAGCGCCTGTCAGCGGATAGCAGCCGAGCGTGCGGAAGCGGATCGAGCGTTCCACCGGCACTTCACCGGGCGCGAGCGGGAAACGGTCATCATCGACCATCAGCAGCATCCCGTCACGCTCGACTGTCGGGCGTTTTTCCGCGAAATAGAGCGGCACAATCGGGATATTGTTGAGGTGGATATACTGCCAGATGTCCAGCTCGGTCCAGTTGGAGATCGGGAACACGCGGATGCTCTCATTCTTCGCCTTTTTGGCGTTGTAGAGGTTCCACAGTTCCGGGCGCTGGTTCTTCGGATCCCAGCCATGCGTGGCTGTGCG
>JANOAJ010000187.1:0-8274 GCA_031411035.1 Sphingomonadales bacterium | reverse complement strand
TCCGCGAGGAATTGATCGATACGCTTGATCCGCATCAGGTTGCCGACATCGCCAGCGAACTCGATACCGATGACGCTGTTGCCATCATCGAGGACATGGAGGAAGACGACCAGCGCGCGGTGCTGCGCGCGCTTTCTCCCGATGACCGGGCCGCTATCGAGGAAGCGCTTTCCTATCCGGAGGAATCCGCTGGTCGATTGATGCAGCGTGATCTGATCGCGGTGCCTGAACACATGTCTGTTGGCCAGGTGATCGACTATCTGCGCGACAATCAGGATCTGACGACCGATTTCTGGGAAGTGTTTGTTGTCGATCCCCAGCATCACCCCATCGGTACCGCACAACTGAGCTGGATCTTGCGCACGCCCCGGGGCGTCGCGATGGCTGATGTGATGAAGCGCGAACAGACGCTGATCCCGGTCGATATGGATCAGGAAGAAGTGGCTCTCCGCTTCCAGAAATACGCCCTGATTTCGGCCGCTGTGGTGGATGCCGCAGGTCGTCTGGTCGGCATGATCACGGTCGATGACATCGTCCATGTTATTCAGGAGGAAGCCGGCGAGGATATCCTGCGGCTGTCCGGTGCGGGCGATGGCGACATCAATGAACCGATCCTGATGACAGTGCGGACAAGGCTTACCTGGCTGGTGGTCAACCTTGGCACGGCGATTCTGGCGTCCTCAGTGGTCGGATTCTTTCAGGGTGAGATCGCCAAGCTTGCGCTGCTCGCCGTCCTGATGCCAATTGTTTCCGGCATGGGCGGCAATGCCGGCACACAGACGCTGGCCGTGGTCGTGCGTGCGCTGGCGACCAACCAGTTGACCGATTCCAACACGCTGCGCATGATCTTCCGCGAATTCCGCATTGCCCTGTCTAACGGCGCGGCGCTTGGTATCCTGATCGGCACCGGCGTGGCGCTGGTGTTCGGCATTCCCAAACTGGGTATCGTGATTGGCATCGCGATGGTGATCAACAATCTTGTCGCCGGATTGTCCGGCATATTGGTGCCGGTCACGCTTGACCGGTTGCGGATCGATCCCGCCGTGTCCTCTGCCGTTTTCGTGACCATGATGACGGATGTGATGGGCTTTTTCAGCTTCCTGGGCCTTGCGTCGCTCGCCGGGCTGGCGGGGTAGCCATGTCCCTGCACCTGACGCGGATCGCCTATGGCTGTTCCAGCCTTGCGGAGCTGGAAGCCGCTATTGCGAGGCGCGCGGTCAATGGCCGGATCATTCTTACCACGCGAAACCGGCCCCGGCGGGCTGAGGAATTGGTGGGCGGTGCGCTCTACTGGATTGTCCGGCACCAGCTTGTGGCCCGTAGCGCCATTATCGGCTTTGGGGATGCGGATGACGGGCGGACGAACATCCTTCTTGAAGCGAAGCTGACGCTGGTTGCCCCGATGCCCCGCCGAGCGCATCAGGGCTGGCGGTATCTGGCGGATGGTGATGCGCCGCGCGATCTGGATGGCGAAGGCGGAGACGCCATGCCGCCCGAGCTGGCGTCGGAACTGGCCGAAGTCGGGTTATTTTGAGCCAGTCAGATTTGGCGTGACTCCGTGTCGTTGACCTAGTTAGCGCCGCAACGCACTTCGCCGGGGCCGGTGTTCTGGACGGTGCAGGCAGGTTTTCCCGCAATCTCGACCAGTCCCGTGCCGGTGGAAATAATGGCAGCGGCCCGGCTGGCCTGCCCGCGCACGGTGCCCGAAGTTGACGCCGCCAGTTTGAGATCGCTGACAGCCAGGGCCGTTGCGTCTATGCCGCCGGAACCCTTGGCAGCCATATCGGCACTCAACACTTTTCCGGCCAGTTGCACCTGGCCCGCACCAGATTGCCGGACGGTCAGCTTGTCCACCGCCGCGCGGATAACGGACAAGGTGCCATTGCCCGTGGCGACCAGTTCCGCCTGCTGCCCGCGCAGATCGGCAATCACCATTGATCCATTACCCTGAAGCCGCGCGCCGGTGAGCTTGGGCACAGTAATCCTGATGCTGACCGGCATGTTGCTGTCACGACTGGCGCTTGAAGTGGTGAGTGCGAGCGCTCGGATCGTCAGAGTCCGTCCGCGAGTCTCCATCGATACACGGTCAAGCGCGTCCGGCGCACCACTGGCCCTTGCCGTCGTCGCCCTGTCCGGCTTGACCGAAACGATATAGTTTCCCGCCACCTCGATCCGGTCAAAATCCAGAATGGAAAAGCTGCGTTCGGCAGCCTGAGCGGCCGGTGCGCCTGTCAGCGCAAGGGCGATGGAAAACGGAACGACCAGTTTCATGGAGCCGCCATAGGCGTTTGCCATCGCTGCGTCCAATGATGCCGCGTGGTGGTTGCGGACCGGCCTAATGCTGCAGCGACTTCACGATATCCTCGACCATCTTCTTGGCGTCGCCCAGCAGCATCATCGTCTGGTCCATGTAAAACACGTCATTATCGACGCCCGCATAGCCCACGCCGCCCATTGTCCGCTTGATGAAGAACACAGTCTTGGCCTTGTCCACATCAAACACGGGCATACCGTAAATGGGGGAGGATTTGTCGGTCTTTGCCGCCGGGTTCACGACGTCATTGGCACCAATGATGAAGGCAACATCGGTCTGGGCAAATTCGCTGTTGATGTCTTCCAGTTCGAACACTTCATCATAGGGCACGTTCGCTTCGGCCAGCAGCACGTTCATATGGCCGGGCATGCGGCCCGCGACGGGGTGGATGGCATATTTCACCTTCACCCCTTCCTTCTTCAGGATATCGCCCATTTCGCGCAGGATATGCTGGGCCTGCGCCACCGCCATGCCGTAGCCGGGCACGATGATGATCTGTTCGGCCTGCGCCATCATATAGGCCGCATCCTCGGCAGAGCCGCGTTTCCACGGACGATCAGTCTTGGCCGCCGCACCACCCGCCTCCGGGGCCGCGCCAAAGCCGCCCGCGATCACGGAGACGAAGCTGCGGTTCATTGCCTTGCACATGATGTAGCTGAGGATCGCGCCAGACGAGCCGACCAGTGCGCCGGTAATGATCATCGCGCTGTTATGCAGGGTAAAGCCCATCGCTGCTGCTGCCCAGCCCGAATAGCTGTTGAGCATCGACACAACCACCGGCATGTCCGCCCCGCCGATCGGGATGATCAGCAGGAAGCCGATGACAAAGGAAAGCGCCGTCACCGTCCAGAAAATCCACGGACTCTGATCCGTCACGAAATAGGCGATCAGGCCCAAAATTGCCGCCAGCGTCGCCAGGTTGATCAGGTGACGCCCCGGCAGCATGATCGGGCTGCCCGACATATTCCCGTTAAGCTTCAGGAAGGCGATCACCGAACCCGAGAAGGTAATCGCACCAATGGCTGCGCCCAGCCCCATTTCGATCCGGCTGACGGGCAAAATCTGCGCGCCGGCCCCGACGATCCCGAACGAATCCGGATTGAGGAACGCCGCCGCCGCCACCAGCACGGCAGCAAGCCCCACCAGCGAGTGGAACGCCGCCACCAGTTGGGGCATGTCCGTCATCGCGATCTTGCGCGCGGTGGTCAGCCCGATCACGCCGCCAATCACGATTGCGCCGATGATCTGCGCCAGAATGATCAGATCAGCTTCAGAAGGCTGGGGGATATAGCCGCCCGGCGGCACCGGCGCGAGCGTGACCAAAGTCGTGCCCACCGCCAGCGTCATGCCGATCATGCCAAAGCGGTTGCCGCGCTGGCTGGTGGCAGGCGAGGAAAGTCCGCGCAAAGAGAGGATGAAGCAGATGCCCGCTGCCAGATAGGCAAGCAGGGCCCATGCGGGCGCAACATGTTCCGTATGTTCCATGCGCCTAGCGATCCTTCTTCTTGTACATCGCCAGCATTCGCGCTGTCACCGCGAAGCCGCCAAAGATATTGATGCTGGCAAACACGACCGCGATCAGCCCCAGCCATTTCGCCGTGCCACTCATGTTTGCCATCACGGGCGCCGCCGCAATCAGCGCGCCGACAATGATGACCGAGGAAATGGCGTTGGTCACAGCCATCAGCGGCGTATGCAGCGCGGGTGTGACTGACCAGACAACATAATAACCAACGAAGCAGGCCATCACGAAGATGGAGAGAGTTGAGATAAAGTCCATGATGTAGCCCCGTCAGCCCAGAAGGCGTTGATTGACAACCTTGCCACCCTGCGTCAGCCGGATGGCATCCCCGATTTCCGCATCCAGCACCGGCTTGCCTGCTTCCTTGTCCCAGAAGGCGGAGAGGAAGTTGAACAGGTTGCGCGAGAAGAGGGCAGAGGCGTCCGCCGCCAGATGGGCGGGCGTGTTGGAATAGCCCATGATCTTTACACCATGTTTATCGACGATCTGATCCGCAACCGAGCCTTCGACATTGCCGCCCTGCGCCACAGCCAGATCGAACAGCACGCTTCCGGGTTTCATGCTGGCAATCTGCGCATCGGTCACCAGGCGGGGTGCTGCCCTTCCGGGGATCAGCGCGGTGGTGATGACAATATCCTGTTTGGCGATATGGGCGGAGACGAGTTCGGCTTGGGCTGCCTTGTATTCGTCAGACATTTCAGTGGCATAGCCGCCTGCACCTTCCCCTTCGATGCCTGCAACGCTTTCGACGAAAATGGCTTTGGCACCCAGTGATTCAATCTGCTCCTTGGTGGCGGAGCGGACGTCGGTTGCTGATACCTGCGCGCCAAGGCGGCGGGCCGTGGCAATTGCCTGAAGGCCAGCGACGCCCACACCCATGATGAACACGCGCGCGGCCGTGATGGTGCCGGCAGCGGTCATCATCATCGGAAAGGCCCGGCCATACGTGCCTGCCGCATCAACAACCGCCTTGTAGCCCGAAAGGTTCGACTGCGAGGAGAGGATGTCCATCGATTGGGCGCGCGTGATTCTCGGCATGAATTCCATCGCCAGCGCCTCGAATCCGGCGGCGGCATAATCATCGATCCGTGCGCGCTGGCCAAAGGGATCAAGCCCTGCCGCAATCCAAGCGCCTGCGGCTGCCCCTTTCAGCGATGCCGGTTCCGGCCCCTGCACACTCAGAACAATGTCTGCGTCCTTGATGACACCGGCAAGCGGGCCAACGGCAGCGCCTGCGGCTTCATAGTCTGCGTCGCGGATCGAAGCGCGTGTTCCGGCCCCTGATTCGACTGACACGGTTGCACCAAGCCCAATGAATTTCTTCACCGTTTCAGGAGAGGCGGCAACGCGCGTTTCCCCTGGGGCGGATTCCTTCAGAACCGCGATTTTGGTCACGTCAGCGGGCAATCCACAGAACGATAAGTACGGCCACAACCGCGACAGCTGCCGTGCCCCATTTCAGCAAATTCATCACGCCCGCATAGGTTTCCTGATGCGCACGCATGTCATTGTCGGAAGCTGCCATTTCAATTGCCCCTTGGAACTTTTTCAGTGTCGTCACGTTAGTCACGATATCACCGTATCTCAACCCTTTCGGTCTTATGAACGCAACATTCACCGGTGATGCACGTCACATCACCTAATCCGGAACGACGTTAAGGGCAATTTTACCCGGAGTCTTTAACGGGGGGGTACCTGCGAAAATGGACAGTGATGGAATGACGCCGTCGGGCAACCGCATCTTGATGCTGATTGACGACGAACCGGCGCAGCAGCGCCTGGTTTCGGCGATGGCTGGTCGTGCCGGCTGGCGGACGGTCATTGCTTCGGATGCGGAAATGGCGGTTGCCATGCTGGGCACGCGCGATGGCATGATGCTTGATGCCGTGCTTCTTGATCATGCGGTTCCCGGCGCGGATGCAGACCAGATGATTCGCGATATTCGCGAACGTCGCCCCGGCCTTCCCGTGCTGATGCTCACGGCCATCAATTCCGTGGCCGTTGCTGTTGATGCGATGCGGGCAGGCGCGTCAGACTATCTGGTAAAACCGATTGCCCCTGATCGGCTGTTGGCAGCGCTCGAAGCAGCCGTGTCGGCACGGCAGGGTGGCGAATTGCGGCCGCTGACAGAGAAGATTTCCACCCGGTTGGGCTTTGACGAAATTGTCGGCTCTGATCCGGGGTTCCGTGCCGCGCTGGCGGTGGCGGCAAAGGCGGCGCGCGCGCGCGTTCCTGTTTTGCTGGAAGGGGAAAACGGCGTCGGCAAGGAAGTGGTGGCGGATGCAATCCACGCCTCCTCGTCGCGCGAACGCAAGCCGTTCATCGTTCTCAACTGCGCCTCGATCGCGGCCAATCTGGTCGAATCCGAACTGTTTGGCCATGAACGCGGTGCCTTTGCCGGGGCTTTCTCTCGCCATTGCGGCAAGCTGGAACAGGCCGATGGCGGCACTCTGTTTCTCGACGAGATTGGCGCGCTTCCCGCCGAAGTGCAGATCAGGCTGCTTCGGGTGCTCCAGACCGGGGAAGTCCAGCCCATTGGCGCGCGCGGGTTCCGTGAAGTCGATGTGCGAATCATTGTCGCCAGTGACCGGCCCCTTCTGGACGATGTTGCCGCAGGCCGGTTCCGTGAAGACCTGTATTACCGGCTGGCGGTTGTCCATGTGGCGCTGCCGACGCTCCGGGAACGCAAGGGTGATATCCCCGCCCTTGCCCGGCACCTGCTGACCCGGATCGGGCGTCAGCCCGGCGTGCGCAGCCTGGGGATCACCGATGGCGCGCTGGCGCTGCTCGCCAGCTATGACTGGCCGGGCAATGTCCGCCAGTTGCAGACCGTGTTGTTCCGTGCGGCTGTCCTGTGTGACGGTGATGCGCTGACGGTGGAGGATTTTCCCGATCTCGCGAGCATTTCCGATAGCAGCATGCCGGTTCCGGGTGCGGCGCGGGAGGCGGGCATTACGCTCTATCGTGCCGACGGGCATTTGCGGCCCCTTGAAGATATTGAGGCTGACGTGATTCGCCTGGCCATTGGCCATTATCGTGGGCGAATGACTGAAGTGGCGCGGCGTCTGGCGATCGGACGTTCGACTCTGTACCGCAAACTGGCCGAACTGGGAATCGACGCGGCCTGAGCGCTGCGCCGGAAACTGACGCGCCCGCGCCACACCGCGCCAAAAATCGGACATGCGATCCGCATTCCCCCCTTTGCGCGCCCGCGCATCTGGGCTAAGCGCGCAGCCTGACAGAAAACTGACCGGAGACAGAACCATACCGCCGCTTTCCCCCCGTCGCGCCCAAGGGCCGACGCCTCCCCCGATGAACGGCCCGCGCTTTAACGAATATATCGTCTCGCCCAAAGTGCGCGTGATTGACGAAAATGGCGAAAATCTGGGCGTGATGTACACGCGCGAAGCCATGGAACAGGCTGCCGAAGTCGGCCTTGATCTGGTGGAAGTGTCTCCCAACGCCGATCCGCCGGTTGCCAAGTTCCTCGACGTGGGCAAGTTCAAGTACGAGGCGCAGAAAAAGGCGAATCTCGCGCGCAAGACCCAGAAGACGCAGGAGATCAAAGAGATCAAGATGCGCCCCAACATCGACGATCATGATTATGAAACGAAGATGAAGGCGATCCACAAATTCATCGGGGAAGGCGACAAGGTGAAAGTCACCCTGCGCTTCCGTGGCCGCGAACTCGCGCACGGCCAGCTTGGTATGCGCCTGCTGGAACGTGTGCAGCAGGATACCGCTGAAGATGCCAAGATCGAACAGTATCCACGCATGGAAGGCCGTCAGATGCTGATGGTGCTCAGCCCAAAATAGGTAGCGGAGCCGGGAAGGCAGTTCAGCCTGTTATTCCCGGTGCCCTTTCAGTTCGTGTCCCGTCAGGCGCACGACATGCAGCACATTGGTGGAGCCGGGGGTGCCGAAGGGGACGCCCGCCATCACGACCAGGCGGTCACCGGCTTTGGCGATGCCGTGGCGCAGCGCCATGCGCTTCGATTTGGCAACCATCTCCTCGAAATCCTTCACATCCTTGGTGTGGACGGCGTGAACGCCCCATAGCAGCCCAAGGCGGCGTGCCGTTTCGCTTTTGGGCGTCAGCACCAGCAGCGGCACGGAGATCCGCTCCCGCGAAATGCGCCGCGCTGTGGAGCCGCTGGTCGTGAAGCAAACGACTGCCGCAGCGGAAACAGTGCGGGTTATGTCCCCTGCCGCTTCGGACAATGCGTCGGCCGTGGTGGGATCGGGCACGGTCTGGGTGAAATGCATGCGTTCGGCATGGCTGGGATCCGCTTCCACCGAAATCGCGATCCGGTTCATCATCGCGACCGATTCTTCAGGCCAGGCCCCTGCCGCGCTTTCAGCGGACAGCATCACGGCGTCCGCCCCGTCATAGATCGCCGTCGCCACGTCGGACACTTCGGCGCGCGTGGGGGTGGGG
>JANOAJ010000186.1:0-12672 GCA_031411035.1 Sphingomonadales bacterium | reverse complement strand
GGCGTTGATCGCGCGGATCAGACCCGACGTCGTGCACACGCACTCGTCCAAGGCGGGGATCGTCGGGAGGATCGCGGCGTATTCGCCTTCCCGGATCGCTTCGTCGCCCGCGGTCCTGCATTTGATGGCCGCGCTCAAGATTGCGCCTGCGCTGGCGGCCGGGTGCACCCTGATCCTGAAACCGGCCGAACAGACATCGCTCACCGCATTGCGGCTGGCCGATCTGGTGGCGGAAGCCGGCTTTCCGGCAGGCGTGATCAACATCATCACGGGCAATGGCCATACTGCGGGTGACCGGCTGGTACGGCATCCCGATGTGGACAAGGTGGCCTTCACTGGTTCCACCGAAGTGGGCAAGATCATCAACCGTGCTGCCACCGATACGATGAAGCGTGTGACGCTGGAACTGGGCGGCAAATCGCCTGTGGTTGTTCTGCCTGATGTGGATGTCGCGGCCACCGCGCCCGGTGCTGCGGGCGCGATTTTCTTCAATTCGGGGCAAGTCTGCGTGGCAGGATCCCGCTTGTTTGCGCATCGATCCATCTTTGACAAGCTGGTGGAAGGGATCGCGGAAACTGCACCGTTCTGGGCGCCGCGTCCGTCGCTTGATCCCGATGCGCATATGGGCCCGCTGGTTTCCGAAGAACAGTATAAGCGCGTTATGGGCTATATCGAGGCAGGCAAAAAGGATGGTGCCTCGGTCGCGATGGGCGGGGATGCGCCCAGTGCCGCTGGCTATTATGTCAACCCGACCGTGCTGATCAATGTGAAGCCGGAAATGAGTGTGGTGCGTGAAGAGATTTTCGGCCCCGTCGTGGTGGCGCAGCGCTTCGACGATTTGGATGAAGTGGCGAAAATGGCCAATGACACGTGCTTCGGCCTGGGTGCGGGCATCTGGACGCGCGACATTTCAGCGATGCACAAGCTGGCGGCCAAGATCAAGGCGGGCACAGTATGGGGCAATTGCCATGCCGTGATTGATCCAGCACTTCCCTTTGGCGGCTACAAGCAGTCCGGCATCGGGCGCGAACAGGCCAAAGAGGGCGTGCATGCCTATACCGAACTGAAAACGGTGATTATCCAGCTTTGATACTGACTCCGACTATCCTGAGTAGGGGCTGAGCGAAGTCGAAGACCCGTAGCGAAGGGCCACCTCGTCCTTCGCTACGCGCTTTCGACAAGCTCAATCGCTACTCAGGATAAACGGAATGTCTCGCGACAAGGGGCGTCTTATGACCATCGACATTTCCAAAATCACTGCCATCGACGTCCATGTCCATGCCGAGGTTTCGTGTCACGATCCTGAAGATCCGGTGATGGGCAAATTCTTCGATGCCGCGAGCGCCTATTTCAAGGCGGATCGCAAGCGCCCCACAATCCCTGAAACCATCGACTTCTACCGCGAACGAAACATCCCTTTCTGCCTGTTCACAGTGGATTGCGAAGCCGGAATCGGCGCGAAGCGGGTCAGCAATTACGAGATTGCTGAAATCGCGGCGCAGAATACCGATATCGTTATTCCCTTTGCCTCGATCGATCCGCACAAGGGCAAGATGGGGGCCCGGGAAGCGCGCGATCTGGTTGAGAATTACGGGGTAAAGGGCTTCAAGTTCCACGGCATCATGCAGGATATCCATCCGGCGGATCGCGTGGGCTATCCGATCTATGAAGTGATCGCCGAATATAAGCTGCCTGCCATTTTCCATACCGGCCATTCGGGCATGGGCACGGGGATGCGTGGCGGTGGCGGGGTGCGGCTGAAATGGGGTCAGCCCATGCTGATCGACGATGTTGCGGTCGATTTTCCGGACATGAAGATCATCCTTGCCCATCCGTCCTGGCCTTGGGTGGATGAATCGCTGTCGATGGCGCTCCACAAGGAGAATGTGTTCATCGACCTGTCCGGCTGGAGCCCCAAATATTTCGCGCCGCAAGTGATCCAGTATGCCAACACCCAGTTGAAGCACAAAATGCTGTTCGGATCAGATTTTCCGCTGATCAAGCCGGAAAAGTGGATCGAAGCTGCCAAGGTTGCGGGCTTCCGGGAAGAGGTGCTGCCGATGATCCTGAAGGATAATGCGGTCAAGCTGCTGGGGCTGGGATGAGCTTTACCAGCAAGCACATCATCGTCACGGGTGCGTCAACCGGTATCGGCCGGGCTACCGCACGGATGCTGGCGCGGCGGGGAGCGAAAGTATCGCTTATCGCGCGCAGTGAGGCTGGGCTGAAGGATGCCGTGGATGAAATCGGCCGCGATGGCGGTGTGGCCGCATACGGCGTAGCCGATGTGGCGGACAAGGCGGCGCTGCTGGCAACGCTTGGTACGGCTGAGGCCGCATTTGGCCCGGCGGACGGTCTGTTCGCCAATGCGGGCACGGGTGGCACCTTCGCGGCGTTCACTGATTATGATGACGATGTGTGGGACGCGGTGATCGCCACCAACCTGACGAGCGTATTCCAGGCCTTGAAGCGCGTGCTGCCCGGCATGATCGCCCGCAAGCGGGGATCGATTGTTGTAACAGGCAGCCTTGCGAGCGAGCGCGGTATGCCGAACAATCCGGCCTATGTGGCGTCCAAACATGCTGTGCTGGGACTTGCCCGGGCCGCCGCATTTGAGGCAGCACCGCATAATGTGCGGGTCAACTGCCTGTTGCCCGGTTTCATCGAAACGCCGCTGCTCCACAATATCGGTGGCGATGACATCCCCGCCGCCATGGCCGCGCTGGGCCGTAACGTGCCGCAGGGCCGGGTCGGCACGGCCGATGAAACCGCTGAAGTCGCCTGCTTCCTGCTTTCGGATGCAGCCAGCCATGTGACAGGCCAGGCCTGGGCGGTGGATGGCGGCATTCTTGGCACACTTGGAGTGAAATAGTCCGATGACGCTGAAATATTACCACGCCGAACCACTGGCCAATTCACTCAAATCCATGATTCCCCTGAAGGAAAAGGGGCTGGCTTATGAGAGCGTCTATGTGGATCTCCACAAGTTCGAGCAGCATTCGGAATGGTTCACGGCCATAAATCCGGAGGGGCAGGTACCGGTGCTTGATCATGATGGCGTCATCATCACGCACACTACGGTCATCAACGAGTATCTGGAGGATGCCTTCCCCGATGCATTGCCGCTGCGCCCGCGCGATCCGGTGGGGGCCGCACGGATGCGCTACTGGAACAAGTTTGTGGATGAGCATGTGATGAACCATGTCTCTATGCACGGCTGGCACCGCATGATCCGGGTCATCACCCAAAATATCGAACAGGGCACGTTCGATGATCTGATGGCCCGCATTCCGCTGCCCGATCAGCGCAAGAAGTGGATGACGGCGCGCTCAGGCTTTTCAGAGGCCGATCTGGCGAACGCGACAAGCAAGATCGAATATGCCGTGGACAAGGTGGAACAGCAGCTCGGCAAGACGCGTTGGCTGGCAGGCGACGATTATACTCTGGCGGACATCAACTTCTATTCGCATTGTGGCGCGATGGTGGAGCGGATGTTCCCGGATTTGCAGATTGATGTCCGTTGCCCGCGCCTGCTCGAATGGCGTGATCGAGTGACGGCGCGGCCTGCGGTGGCCGATGCGTTGAAGAGCGAGGATCGCACCATGCCGGGGCTGCGGACATGGTCCGGGCATGTCCAGTAATTTTTGTTGCACTGCACAATTCACTGGACATTAAGCGTCCGCCCGGCAGATTAGGCACATGGAAGCGAACAAAATTCTCCTCGAAGCGATTGCCCTGCAGAAATGCATCGGGGCCATCTACAACCGCACGCCCTTCAAGCTGGCGCCCTATATTCTCTACACGCGGCATGACGAACTCTATGTCGATGCCATTCCGGTGGAAACCAATGGCCGCCCGCCGCGCGAAGTGAAACTGGCGACCTTCAAGGTCACGGGCCTTTCGGAACTCGCGCCGGATGAGCGGCTGTTTCAGCCAGACCCGGCCTATAATCCCAACGAAGCCCGCTATGAAGGCACTACCCTGTTTGCGGTGGAATTCGCCTAGTCCCTGAACACCACGGTCTTGGTGCCATTGAGCAGCACCCGGTCTTCAAGATGATAATGCACCGCGCGGGCCAGCACGCGGCGTTCAATGTCGCGCCCCTTGCGCACGAGATCGTCGGGCGAATCGGCGTGGCTGATCGCTTCCACATCCTGATGGATGATCGGCCCTTCATCGAGGTCTGCCGTTACATAATGGGCCGTCGCCCCGATCATCTTCACGCCGCGATGATAGGCCTGATGATAGGGCTTGGCACCCTTGAAGCCGGGCAGGAAGCTGTGATGGATATTGATGCAGCGGCCTGAGAGGAAGCCTGCCAGATCATCGGACAATATCTGCATATAACGCGCCAGCACCACCAGCTCCGCGCCGCTTTCCGTTACCAGCGCCTTGATCTGTGCTTCCTGTTGCGGCTTGGTGTCCTTCGTTACCGGCAGATAGTGAAACGGAATATCCCCGATCAGCGATATTTTCAGCGCCTCGCGCGGATGATTGCAGATGATGCCCACCACATCCATCGGCAGTTCCCCGATGCGGTGGCGATAAAGAAGATCGCCGATGCAATGATCGAATTTGGAAACCATCAGCATCACCCGCTGGCGGTACCCGGCTTCCCGCAGCGTCCATGTCATGCCCTTTTCCACCGCAAAAGGCGTGAAGGCGATTCGCAGCGGCTCCAGCGAAACACCTTCGCCCAGCTCAAACGCCACCCGCATGAAAAAGCGCTTTGATTCCGTATCGTTGAATTGCTGTGAATCGAGGATGTTACCACCATTATCCGCCAGCAGCCGCGCGACGCTGGCAACAAGGCCAGGCTGGTCAGGGCAGGACAGGGTCAGAATCTGGCTCGGTTGCATCCATTCTCTCCTTCAGGCGCGGCGCATCGCGCTCTCGCATATTATTGTTTGTGTCACATACAAAAAATAGTATGCTGTGCATAATGTTTTGATGAGGAGAGAGGGATAATGTCCGCAAAAAATCTGGAAGACGTATTGGCCGCTGCGGGAAACACCGTGGAGATGCTGCGCAATTCGCAACTTGGTGCCTATGTCTATCCGGTTGTGGCCCCGGAATTCCATAACTGGCGGGATGAACAATGGGCGTGGCAGCACAGCGCCGTTCTGTTCGATCAATCGCATCATATGGTCAATCTCTACATTCGCGGCCGTGATGCGCACAAGCTGTTGTCCGATACGATGATCAACACATCCAAGGGCTGGGCGGTCAACAAGGCCAAGCAATATGTGCCCACAACGCCCTATGGCCATGTCATTGGCGATGGCATCATCTTCTGGCTGGCGGAGGATGAGTTCCTCTATGTCGGCCGCGCGCCTGCGTCCAACTGGCTGCGCTATCATGCCGCAACCGGCGGTTATGACTGCCAGGTTGAACTGGATGACCGCTCCCCGATGCGACCGATGGGCAAGCCCGTCACGCGTTCCTGCTGGCGTTTCCAGATTCAGGGACCGAACGCCTGGGCGATCATCGAAAAGCTGCACGGCGGCCCGCTTGAGCAACTGAAATTCTTCAACATGTCGACGATGAACATTGCGGGCAAAACCGTCCGCACGCTGCGCCACGGCATGTCCGGCGCGCCGGGTCTTGAAATCTGGGGACCCTATGAGGAGCAGGAAGACATCCGCGCCGCGATTCTCGAAGCCGGCAAGGAATTCGGCATTGTCCCCTGCGGCAGCCGCGCCTATCCCTCCAACACCCTGGAATCCGGCTGGATTCCGTCGCCACTGCCCGCCATCTACACGGGTGACAAGCTGAAGGGCTTCCGCGAATGGCTGGGTGCTGACAGCTACGAGGCAACCGGTTCGATCGGCGGCAGTTTCGTCTCGGACAATATCGAGGACTATTACCTCAATCCGTGGGAACTGGGCTACGGCCCGTTCGTCAAGTTCGATCATGATTTCCACGGTCGCGAGGCGCTGGAAGCTCTGAACCCCGCCGAACAGCGCACCAAAGTGACGCTGGCGTGGAACCCGGAAGACATGGCCAAGATCATGGGGTCGATGTTCGATCCCGATGGTGAAGCGTATAAATTCTTCGATGTGCCGCTCGCCAACTATGCGTCCTCCAATTACGACCGTGTGGTCGATGCGGGTGGAAAGACTGTGGGCCTCTCAATGTTCACCGGCTTCAGCTATAATGAAAAGCAGGCGCTTTCCCTGGCGACCATTGATCCGGAAATCCCGGTAGGCACCGAACTTCGTGTGGTCTGGGGTGAACCCGATGGCGGCACGCGCAAGACCACGGTTGAGCGCCATAAGCAGATTGAAGTCCGCGCGATTGTCAGTTCCGTGCCCTACAGTCGCGTCGCGCGCGAAACCTATCAGGCGGGCTGGCGAACGGAACGCTGATCAGAATCAGTCGTCATTGCGAGTGCAGCGAAGCAATCCAGTATAAGCGGCAAACAGGCTGGATTGCTTCGCCGCGCTGTCAATGACGCGAGGGGTTATAGCGACCGAGAGGATGCAGAATGGCGACACCGCAAATCCATCCCAACTGGGACCGCAAGCCGGACGGGATCACCGAAGGCTTTTCGCTGGAGATGACGGCAAAGGATCATGCGGCGCTGCATGAGGCGGCGCCGCTGATCCCGGCGGAAACCCCTGTTTCGGTTACCTTTCTGCCGGGCGAGGCGCAGGATGCGCGGGTGGCGGCAGCGAAAGCCGTACGCCAGCTTGGCCTTGAACCCATGCCGCACTTTTCCGCCCGACGCATTCTTTCGGAAGATGATTTTGAAGGCTATCTCCGCGCTGTGGTGGAAGAGGCCGGGGTAACCCGGTGCTTCATCGTGGCGGGTGATCCGCCCGAACCTCAAGGGCCGTATTTCGATACCGCAGCCCTGATTGCCACGGGCGCTTTCGAACGGGCGGGCATCAAGGCCATTGGCATTGGCGGGCATCCTGAAGGCCATCCCAATATGTCCGTGGCGCAATGCTGGGACGTGCTGGAAACGAAAGTTGCGGAAATCGAACGGCGCGGGATGGCCCCGCTGATCGTGACGCAATTCGGCTTTGACCCAGATGCGTTCCTTGCCTGGCTGAAGGCATTGCGGGAGCGGGGGCTGGACGTGCCGGTGCGGATTGGCATTCCCGGGCCTGCCAGCATCAAATCCCTGTTGCGCTTTGCCGCGCGCTGTGGCGTCGGTGCTTCGACGGCCGTGATGAAGAAATATGGCGTGTCGATCACCAATCTGCTTGGAAGCGCCGGGCCGGACAAGCTGGTTGATACCTTCGCGGACCGGCTGGGTGATGAACATGGCCGGGTCCGGCTCCATTTCTACCCCTTTGGCGGGCTCAAAAAGACTGTGGAATGGATCGCAGACTACAAGGCGCGGCACGGGGGCTGACTGGTTCAGCGGCGGCTTTCCATTTGCCTTCCGCCATCATTTCCCCCAGCGGAGCCTGAAACTCCTTCCGCCGCCCACGAAAGCACTGCCATGACACCACGTATATTGATTGGCACGGCCCAAGTTCCGGGGGGAGATGAGTTGCGGCTGTTTCAGCGCGGGCGTGATTTCATGATCGTGCTGGATCGCAACGAATTGATGAGCAGCCGGATGAGTGGATCGGAAGAAGCGCTGGCGGATATGACGCTGGATCGCCTGAAGGGCCGCAAGAATCTGCATCTGCTGGTCGGTGGCTATGGCATGGGCTTCACCCTGCGCGCGGCGCTTGCCAGGCTTGATGCGTCGGCACGGATTACGGTTGCCGAACTGGTGCCGGAAATTATCGACTGGGCGCGCGGGCCAATGGCGGAACTGGCAGGCGGCTGCCTGGATGATCCGCGGGTGACGCTGGTGGAAGGTGATGTTGGTGCGCTGATTGATAATGGCCGGGATGATTATGACGCGATCCTGCTGGATGTGGATAATGGCCCGGACGGGTTGACGCGCAAGGGCAACAACCGGCTTTATTCGATGCGCGGGCTTTCGGATGCGGAATATGCGCTGAAGCCGGGTGGCGTGCTCGCTATCTGGTCGGCGGCACCAGACCCGGCCTTTGCCCGGCGATTGCGGGATTCGGGCTTTGGCGTGGAGGAAGTGACTGTCACCGCGCGCAGCAATGGCAAAGGCCCGCGCCATGTGATCTGGTTCGCGACCAAAGCGTGAGGCGCGCTGTTCAATCGCCGAAGAAATTGAGTTCAAGCAGCACGCCGTTGGGATCCATCGTGAAAATCTGGCGCAGGCCGATTGAAGCCACCAGATTGTCCTTATGCGCCAGCCCGCGCGCGTCCAGCCGGGTGATCATGCTGTCATATCCAGAACAATTGAGCGCAACATGGTGGATGGAACCCGTCGGCCCGGGCATGACATCGCGTTCGTAAGTGCGGACGCAATCCAGGCTGTTGATATGCAGGATGGCCCGGCCCGCATCATCATACATCCATTGCGCGGTTTGCGGGGTCAGCGGCGGCGGGCCGTCACGGCGTTCCAGCCCGAAAACCTCGGCATAGAAACGCGATGTGCCCTCCAGATCGGCCGCGATGATATTCACATGATCAAGTGCGTTGACCTTCACTGGTGCTCTCCCCTTCAGACAGCCTTGCGTGCCGCCTCGCGTGCTTCCTTGTAAGACTGGCGGCGGAACGCTTCGATCTTGACGCGCTCATCATAGCCCGGATCCTGCGGATAGTCGCGGTAATAGCCCAGCACTTCCTCGAAATTCTCGGCCAGTTCCTCCTTATGATCGGGCATCGGGAAAATATATGTCTGGTTGTCGCGCATGCCCTGAAGGATGCGCTCGGCGATCACGTCCGGTTCCATCCCCACCTGATGCAGCCCGGCGAGCCGCTCGACATTTTCGGCATTAACAGGTTTGGCACCGTCCATCAGTGACGCGGGGCGGATATCGTCTGACGCGTAGATATAGCTCTTGACGAGGCCGGGGCAGACGCATGAAACGCCAATACCATGCTTGGCAAGGCTGTAACGCAGGCTTTCGGAAAGGCCCCGCACGGCGAACTTGGTGGTGTTGTAAATGCCAGGCGATCCGCTCGCCAGCCAGCCGGCCATTGAAGCGGTGTTGACGACAAAGCCCCCCCTGCCATGCGCGATCATGCGGGGGACGAATGTCATCACGCCGTTAATCGGGCCGTGCAGATTGACTCCCATCAGCCAGTCCCAATCGGCGTAGCTCGAATCCTCGATGCTCTGGAACAGGTTAACCCCTGCATTGTTGAACAACAGCGTCACAGGGCCGAATTTCGCTTCCACTTCATCTGCTGCCTTGGCCATGGCCTCGCGCGAGGAAACGTCGACCTGCACGCCCATCACTTCGTTGTTGTCGAGTGTGGCCAGTGCCTTGTCGATCGCCTCCTGCCGGATATCAGCCATCGCCACCTTGCAGCCTTCGGCCAGAAGCGCGCGAACAAGGCCGATGCCGACGCCATTGGCTCCGCCTGTGACAAAGGCCGTGCGGCCTGCAAAATCGATCATGCCTTCAACTCCTTCTGCCGCGCGATTTCTGCTGCCCAGATGGGGCTGTTGAACAGCATTGCGAATGTGGCCTTGTATTCAGGATTTTCGGGAAGTTGGGCAGGGACGGACGCGATCATCGCGTTCGCGCGATCCGTGACGCCGCCCAGAAATTCACTGTGGGTCAGGATATAGAGTTCGTCGTCCAATATGCCTTGCAGCACGCGCAGGCCCACTTCCTCCTTGGTCTGATAGAGATGGAACAGGTTGCCGCCATCCTGACGGCGCTTGTCCGCCTCGGCATAGCCGGAATCGGCGAGTTCCGCGGGACGGGTCTTGCCCGCTTCGGCGATATTGGATTGCACGGCACCGGGGCAGAAAGCGGAGCAGATCACGCCGCGCGCTTCCAGTTCGGGCCGCATCGTTTCCATCATCGTCAGCACGGCGGCCTTGGCGGTGGAATAGATCGTCGTGCCGCCCACCGGCACCATGCCGGACATGGAGGACGTGTTGACGATATGCCCGCCTTCGCCATGCTTCAGGATGCGCGGCAGCATCACGGTGACGCCGTTGATGACGCCGCCCAGATTGACGCCCATCACCCAGTCCCAATCGGCGAATGTCGCGATCTCAGTCGGCCCGACAACGGCGACACCGGCATTGTTGCAGAGCAGGTGGATTTTCCCGAATTGCGCTTCGGCAGCGTCCGCAGCCCTAGCATAATCGGCGCGGTCCGTGACATTGAGCTTGAGGGTCAGAACCCTGTCCCCGCCATCCAGTTCCGCCGTGGCGCTATCCAGATGATCCTCGCGTATATCCGCAATGACGACATTCATGCCCGCACCGAGCAGCGCCTTGGCGATCCCCAGGCCGATGCCGCTGGCGCCCCCCGTGACGAACGCCGTCTTTCCAGGCAAATTCTGCATCGTCTCTCCTAATTATTCGTTTGTCTTGCATACAATCTGACAGTGCCATAGGATTGAGTCAACACGCACAACGCGTATGAGGAGAGACAGGATGTCCAGATGCGAGAAGGGCCGCGCATGACCGCTTACCCTAACCTCCACATGATTATTGACGGGGAGCGTATCCCCGTCGGCCACCGCGCCACGCACCGGGTCGTCAATCCGGCGACGGGGGAAACGCTGGGCGAACTGCCGCTGGCTGATGCCGCTGATCTTGACCGCGCATTGGAGACAGCCGCGAGGGGTTTCAAAATCTGGCGTAATTCCACCGCGCAGCAGCGTGCCGCCGTGCTGCAAGGGGCGGCGCGCCTGATGCTGGAGCGGCAGGAAGAGATCGCCCGGATCGCGACGATGGAGCAGGGCAAGACGCTGGCGGAAACGCGCGTTGAGGTGCTCATGAATGTCGGTCTGTTCAATTTCTACGCGGGCGAAACCCAGCGCGTCTATGGACGGCAACTGGTGCGTCCGGCGGGAATGCGCTCCACCGTCACCTATGAACCTGTCGGTCCCGTGGCGGCCTTCGCGCCGTGGAATTTCCCCATTGGCAATCCGGGCCGCAAGCTGGGCGCGCCGATTGCGGCGGGCTGTTCGGTCATCCTGAAATCAGCGGAAGAAGCGCCCGGCTCTGCGCTGGCGATTCTGCAGTGCCTGTTGGATGCCGGGCTGCCCAAGGAAGTGGCCCAGGCGGTTTACGGCGTGCCGGATATGGTATCCCGCCACCTGCTGGCCAGCCCGATCATCCGCAAATTGAGCTTCACCGGTTCCACTGTGGTCGGCAAGCATCTCGCCAAGCTGGCGGCGGATGATTGCAAGCGGACAACGATGGAACTGGGCGGCCACGGCCCGGTTCTGGTGTTCGATGATGTCGATGTGGATCACGTGCTGAACACGATGGTTCCGGGCAAATATCGCAACGCCGGGCAGGTTTGTGTGTCGCCCACGCGCTTCATCGTGCAGGAGACTGTCTTCGAACGCTTCCGCGACGGCTTTGCGCAACGTGCCAGGCTGCTGAAGGTGGGGAATGGTTTGGAAGACGGGGTGCAGATGGGGCCAATGGCCAATCCCCGCCGTCCCGATGCGATGGAACGGCTAATTGGTGACGCGGCCTCGCGCGGGGCAAAGCTCAACGCGGGTGGCGAACGCATCGGCAATCAGGGCTTTTTCTACGCGCCCTCGGTCATCTCGGAAGTGCCGCTGGATGCGGAGATCATGAATGAGGAGCCGTTCGGCCCGGTCGCGATCATCAATCCCTTCCGCGCCGAAGACGATATGATCGCGGAAGCCAACCGCCTGCCTTATGGCCTGGCCGCCTATAGCTGGACCAACGACGCAAAACGCCAGAAGCGACTGGCGCGCGAAGTGGAAACCGGCATGTTCTGTGTGAACACGACGATGCTGGGCGGGCCGGATACGCCTTTTGGCGGGGTCAAATGGTCTGGCCACGGGCATGAAGACGGCCCCGAAGGACTGATGGCGTGCATGGTGCTGAAAACGGTGCATGAGGGGTAACAGGAAAGCCGCCTGTCCTGAGTAGGGACTGAGCGCAGTCGAAAGCCCGTAGCGAAGGGCCCCACCGTCCTTCGCTGCGCCGCTTCGACAAGCTCAGCCGCTACTCAGGATGGACGGAACAGGAGCGGATATGACACATCAACTGAAAACCGGCGGGGATCGCGGCTATCTGCGGATTGCGACCGAGGAAGCCTTTGCCACACAAGAGCAGATCGACGTCTATCTGCGGATGGTGAAAGACGGCACAGCAGACAAGGGCATGGTTTCGCTGTGGGGCTTTTACGGTACATCGCCCTCCGAACGCGCGACGCAGATTCTGGATCGGCTGCTTAATCTGGGCGAACAGCGCATCGCGCATATGGACGAGACAGGCATTGATGTGGCCATTTTGGCGCAGACCTCGCCCGGTGTGCAGCCCCTCACCGATGTGGACGAGGCCAGGGGCATCGCATCACGCGCCAATGACTATCTTGCTGATGCAGTGGGGAAATATCCCACCCGCTATGTCGGGATGACTGCGGTGGCCCCGCAGGATCCGGAATGGTCCGCCGCCGAAATCCGGCGCGGGGCGAACGAACTTGGCTTCAAGGGTGTGCAGATCAACAGCCACACCCAGGGACGCTATCTGGACGAGCCGCAATTCGATCCGATCTTCCGTGCGCTCGCTGATACCGGCCAGCCGCTTTATATTCACCCGGCGACCCTGCCTGACAGCATGATGGGCGGGATGATCGATGCCGGGCTGGACGGCGCGATTTTCGGCTTTGG
>JANOAJ010000185.1:0-8403 GCA_031411035.1 Sphingomonadales bacterium | reverse complement strand
CCTTCGCCGGGGCGACGAATGGAGACTGATATGATTGATCCCACCACCTTTGAAGATGTCCTGTATGAAGTCCGCGGCCGTGCGGCATGGGTCATCATCAACCGCCCCAAGCTTTACAATGCCTTCCGCGCGCAGACGATCGAGGAACTGATTGCCGCGTTCAAACTGGCAGCCGACGATAGAGGCGTCTCCAGTGTTGTTCTCACCGGCGCGGGCGAGAAGGCCTTCTGCACCGGCGGCGATCAGTCTGCCCATGAAGGGCAATATGACGGGCGCGGCATTGTTGGCCTGCCCATCGACGAATTCCAGTCGATCATCCGCGATATTCCAAAGCCCGTCATTGCCCGTGTCAACGGCTTTGCGATTGGCGGCGGCAATGTCTTTGCAACCTTGTGCGATCTCACCATTGCGGCGGATACAGCCAAATTCGGCCAGGTTGGCCCCAAGGTCGGTTCGGTTGACGGCGGCTGGGGCACCGCGCTGCTCGCCCGGCACATCGGCGACAAGAAGGCGCGCGAGATGTGGTATCTGAACGAGCAATACACCGCCCAGCAGGCGTTGGAGATGGGCCTTGTCAACAAGGTGGTTCCTGCCGCCGAACTGGATGATGCGGTGAACGCGTGGACCCAGACTTTGGGCGAACGATCACCCACTGCGCTGGCACTCGCCAAGCGCAGCTTCAATGCGGACAGCGAAAATATCCGGGGCATCAGCCTGATGGCGCTCAATGCGGTGAAGCTTTATTATGATACCGCGGAATCCAAGGAAGGCGTGAACGCTTTCAATGAGCGGCGCACGCCCGACTTTCACAAATATGTGAAGTAATGCCGCAGTGTATCGCCCCTGACCAGCTTGCGTCCGTCCTTCCAAAGGGCGGACGCGTGCTGGTGCTGGGGACTACGGGGGAATCGCTTCTATTGGCGGAAGCCCTGATGGCAGCAGGGGATGCGCTGGGGGCGATGACCTTTACCGGCGTACTCATTCCCGGCATCAATCGCCATAGCTATCTGGCCAACAGGGATTGCCGCCTGGAGACATTCTTTGTCACGCCGGAGATCAAGGCCGCCCCGGCGGCGCAGGTGGATTTCATGCCGCTCTGCTACAATGACATTCGCGCGCGGCTCTCCTCAATCCGGATCGATGCCGCGCTGTTCATGTGCACGCCGCCGGATGAGAGCGGACGCTGCAGTTTCGGCCCGGCAGTGGATTTCCTGGCCGAAGTCTGGCCACGCATTCCTGTTCGGATCGCGCATATCAACCCGCTGATGCCCCGCACGCGCGGTGATCCGGGGATCCCGTTCAAAGATATCACCGCTTTCGTCGTGGGGGATCAGCCCTTTGATGGCGAACGCGGCACGCGTGACGACCCTGTGGCCAACGCCATCGCTGCCCATATTGCCTCCTTTGTGCCGGATGGTGCCTGTCTGCAGACAGGAGTCGGCAAGGTGCCGGGGGCGGTGTTGCGCGCGCTGACCGGGCGGCGCAATTTGCGTGTCCATAGCGGGCTGATTGTTGACGAGGTGGTGGACCTGTTGAATGCGGGCGCGCTGGCGGAAGGCGCATCGGTGCGGGCGGGTGTCGCGATAGGCTCCGGTCGGCTTTACGAGGCGATCAGCGGCCCGGCTTTCGAGTTCCGCCCCGTGTCGGTTACCCACGATGCGGCGACGATTGCGGCGATCCCGAATTTCATGTCCATCAACTCCGCACTGGAAGTGGATTTGTTCGGGCAGGTTTATTCGGAACTTGACCCCCGCGGATTGATGTCCGGCCCCGGCGGCGCGTCAGATTATGCCCGCGCGGCGCGGCTGTCTCCCGGCGGGTTAAGGATAATCGCGCTTGCGGCGAGCGCGGCCAAGGGCGCAATCAGCCGAATTGTGCCAGCCGGGCAAGGATCAGGGCCCGTCGCGCTGGGCCGCTTCGATGTGGACATCGTCGTGACCGAGCATGGTGCGGCAGACCTGCGCGGCCTTGGCTATCACGCCCGCGCTGCCGCGCTCATCGCCATCGCCCCCCCTCATCATCGTAGCCGCCTGGACGAAAGCTGGGCGGCCACTGCCGTGCGCCTGTAAATATACCAACGAGAGGAGCCTGCCATGAGCAAGGTCATCATAAGTTGCGCCGTCACCGGCTCGATCCACACGCCGAGCATGTCACCCCATCTGCCGGTAACAGCCGTCGAGATTGCCGAAAGCGCGCTGGGGGCCGCCGAAGCGGGCGCAGCGATTGTCCATCTCCACGCCCGCGATCCGCACGACGGCCATCCGGTTCACACGCCTGAAGATTTCGAGCCGTTCCTGAAAATAATCAAGCAAAGCTCGAACGTGGTGGTGAACATCACCACCGGTGCTTCGCCCTATATGCCGGTGGAATATCGCGTGAAGCCGGCGGAGACGTGGCAGCCCGAAGTCGCGAGCCTGAACATGGGGTCAATGAATTTCGGGCTGTTTCCGATGCTCAAGCGTGATCGCGAATGGAAATATGCCTGGGAACCGGAGATGCTGGAAGGAAGCCATGATCTGGTGTTCCGCAACAGCTTCAAGGACATCCGCTATGCAATGGAAACGCTGAACAAGACCGGCACACGGTATGAGTTCGAATGCTATGATACCGCGCACCTGCATAACCTGCATTATTTCTGGCAGGAGGGGCTGGTTCAGGGGCCGCTGTTCATTCAGACCTGCTTCGGCCTGCTGGGCGGCATCGGCTCGCATCCTGATGAAGTGATGCACATGAAGCGCACCGCAGACCGGCTGTTCGGGGAGAATTACCGCTGGTCTGTGCTGGCGGCAGGAGCGGCGCAGATGAAGGTCGCGGCAATGGCGGCATCAATGGGCGGGCATGTCCGCGTCGGGCTGGAGGATTCGCTGTGGCTCGGGCGTGGCCAATTGGCAAAGACCAATGCTGAGCAGGTGGCGCGTGTCCGCCAGATCATCGAAGGGCTGGGGCTGGAGATCGCGACGCCCGATGAGGCGCGTGAAATTCTGGCGCTCAAAGGCGGCGACAAGGTGGCGTTCTGATGACCGAGCCCACGCTCACCCAATTCCGCATCGAGAACCAGGCAAACGGCCTTGTCCATCTCGTGTTCGATTGTCCGGGACGGACGATGAACGTCTTTTCCAATGCCGCCATCCATGAACTGGGGGCGTTCGCCACATGGTTGGCGGATGCCGACGTAAAGGGCGTGCTGATCCGGTCCGGCAAGGACAATGCCTTTTGTGCGGGCGCGGATTTGACGGAACTCGGGGTCGCCTATGACATGATCATGGAGGCTCCGTCGCGGGCGCGCTTCAACGTCGCGTTCGATCACTTCTTCCCGCTCTCCAGAGCGATCCGTGCGCTTGAGACTGCAGGCAAGCCGGTTGCCGCCGCGATTGCGGGCCTGGCGCTGGGCGGCGGGTGTGAACTGGCGCTGGGCGCACACTACCGTGTGTTGGTGGATGATCCCAAAGTGGGCATGGGCCTGCCGGAGTCACTCGTCGGCCTATTGCCGGGTGCGGGGGGCACGCAGCGGCTGCCGAGGCTGGTGGGGACAGACGTTGCTCTGCCTATCCTGCTTGATGGCGGGCGGCTTTCCGGCAACTCCGCGTTGGCGGCGGGGCTGGTGCATGAACTCGCGCCGGCTGGCGTGGAAATCGCGCGGGCGGAGGCGTGGTTGCTCTCGGTCGATGGGGCCGCCCAGCCCTGGGATCGGGCGGACTGGCAGTCACTTCAGGTTACACCGCAACTCGCCGAGCGCAGGGCGTCGGCCGATCCGCATAATCCGGCCATCACGGCGATCCTGGATTGCGTCGAATTCGGCCTGCCGCAAAGCTTTGAAGGGGCGATCCGCAGCGAAATGGCGATTTTCTCGGCGTTGATCCAGCGTCCCGAGCCGCGTAACATGATTCAGATCCTGTTCCTCGGCAAAACAGACTATGAACGCGCGGCGCGCAAAGGCACGCTGCCGCACGCTATCGCGAGTGTTGTCGATGCGGCAAAATCCGTGCCGGGTAACAAGGCTGATGAGGTCGTTCTGAAAGCCATAAGTGCCGCCGTCATGCCTCTAGGCAGTGCTTTGAGCTTTGAGGAAAAGCGTATGGCTGATTATGCCTGTGTTTTTCAGGCGGGCTTCCCGGCCTTTCTTGGCGGCCCCTTCACATTCGCGGAACGCGGCTTTGACTGAGCGGCGGGCGGTTCGAAATGGATGTTGCGCATCAGCGCCTTGATGCGAAGCAGACCGAAAAAGTCGATCATCAGCCGGATACCGGTCTGGAACAGGATGGCTGCGTCTTCTGCTGACCATCTGTCGCCTACCGCTTCCAGAAAACGGCCCGACTCCTGAAGGGCGATGGTCTCTGCCGGTTCCTTGTAAAACTCGACAATGCCCGGCGGAAAGCCGTTCTCTTCGGTGTATCCTGCCGCACGCATCTCCTGCCAAATCGTCAAGATCCGGCTGTCAGTCACGCTTAGCGCCGGACCTTTGCGCGACCGGATGATGGTGATCAGCCCCATCTCTTCAAACGCTTCCGCATCGTCAGCAGCCTTCGGCCAGACCTTTGTAAGTGATGCAATCATCACCTGCCGGTCATCCAGCCCGACGCGGGTGGCAACCAGCGTTTCCAGATTGGCAAAGGCAGTGGCTTCCACCTGCCGCTCATCACTCTTGCCAGAAAGGACATTACCAATCTGCTTGAGCGTCAGCCCGTTGTTCCTCTGCAAATCACGCACAGCCATGATCGCGCGGATATGATCATCATCATAATCGGCGACATTGGGCTTGGGGCGGTTGGGCTCGGGGAGCAGCCCGTGGCGAAAATAGACGCGGATCGTCTCCCGGTTCACCCCTGTCGCCATTTCCAGATCACGCATCTTCATGGCGCAAGCGCTATTCCCATTTGGCACACCGGCGCAACCGGCAAATTCGCTCCGTTTCATAAACCGCTTTACCATAATGCGTATTGATGATACGCAAAGTGCATAAAGATAGGAGTGCTACCGTGGATTACATACGTTACTACATCCCCATGCTGGTGCAGATTGCCGCCTATGCGGGATTTTACTTAGGCGGAGATGGCGTGTTCGTGGGGATCGTCTCCCTGCCACTTCTCGGCCTGATCGATTCGGTGCTGCCCAATGATATGCAGACGCGGAAGATGAAGCCCGGTTTCATAGCAGATCTGCCTGTGTGGATTTCCACGATCATGGCAGTTGGCCTTTACTTCATGGCCGCACGCTGGATCGCGATGGAACCTGATGCCAGCGGCTGGCAGATTGCCGGAGCCATTCTGTCCTGCGCGTGGATGAGCGTGGTGCCGCTGGTGCCCGCCGCGCACGAACTCTATCACCAGCGTGGCAAGATCCGGCGCTTTGTGGGGCAATATTCGCAGGTTTGCTACCTTGATTGCACGCGAGAGATTGCGCATGTCACCGGCCATCATCTCGACGTTGCCACCGTGATGGACAGCGACACTGCCAAGCGCGGCACGTCACTTTACGCCTTCACGCCCAAAGCGGTGGTGCAGAGCACCAGGGATGCGTGGCGGATGGAAAGCGATAATCTGGAAAAGCAGGGCTTTGGCCGCTGGTCGATCCGCCACCGGCTGTGGAAGGCGATCCTGGCACAGATGATAATGCAGTTTGTCGTTTACGCCATTGGCGGCTGGCCTGCCGTGGCGCTGGTCCTCGCAGGCATGATTGGCGCGCGCTTCTGGGTAGAGAGCTTCAACTATTTCCAGCATTATGGTCTGGTGCGGCTGGAGAGCGGCGCGATTTCACGCCGCCATGTCTGGAACCATCTGAAGCCCCTTTCGCGCATCATGGGCTTTGAAATCACCAACCATGCGGACCACCATACGGACAGCTTCGCCCGTTTCCATGAACTGCGGCCGGATCGTCAGTGGATCCCGATGCCCAGCGTGTTCGTCTGCTTCTTCTCGGCGCTCATTCCGCCGCTTTGGCACAACGCCGTGATCAAGCCTGCACTCAAACGCTGGGACAATGAACTGGCCACGCCCGAGGAACGCGAATTGGCCCGCGCGCAGAACAAGGCCGCAGGCTGGCCGGACTGGTTTGATGAGGAGACGAATCTGGGGCAGGGGGTCGCGGGCTAATCGCTTTCACCGTTCCGCCTTGCCCGTTCAGGACGCGCCGAACCGCACCACATGCTGTTTCGCAAAATCGAAATAGTCGCGGTTCCAGCAGAATTCGACCCAACCGACGCCCGACTGCCCATCCATCTCCAGTGTGACGGCGGCTTCGTTCAGATAGACGCCGGGCAGCCAGCACAACTGGGTTTTGGCGAAGGTTTTGGCATGGATCGTCACGCGCCGCCCGTCGCTATCGGCGGCGCGCACGACAAACTCTTTCTGCCACATGGTCTCATCGAACACGATGTCATAGGATACATCCGCAAGGGGGCGCATGATGCCGTCCTTCCACATATATCCGTTGACATGGACATGCCCGAAGGACTGCATCTCGAAGAAGTGCACCGGGGTGTTCGCGGTGACGAAGTGCACTCACTTGTAATGCTGGTTGAGACGCCAGACCCGCGGTCCCCAACTGTGATCATAGACGAGAAAACCGTCATGCTGGAAACGGCGCCCGTCAATAGTGACTTGGGCCGAAAGTTTGCCATGCTGTTCTGTGCGGTCATCGCCATAATAGGCCGGCACGCCCTTCGGGTGCGAACTGAAGGCATAGGCCGGGTGAAGTGCTTCATATTGCCCTTCAAATTGCAGCCGCTCTCCGTGCCTGCTGCCGGCGCCGCTTTCCCATCGGGTCTTTTCAGGCTTTCGCTGTGCTGGCGTCGGTAAACTTGTCGTAGAATATCGCGTCCATTGGCACGCCCTGACTGGTGAGTTCGGCGATGGCAGCATCGATCATGGCTGGCGGGCCGCACAGATAGGCCTGCGCGTCCGGGCCCAGCCGTTCGAGAGCGGCGGGGATATGCGCGGTGACCAACCCTTCGCGCATCCCCGCTTCGGGTGTTTCGGAAAGGACCGGCCAATAGTCGAACCCCGCCGTCCAGGCTGAGCGGATCGCGGAAATTTCGGCCGCGCCATACAGATCCCGCTTCGCCCGACCACCGAACAGCAACACACAGTCTCGGCGGACCCTGCGCTGGGCCGCATCCTGCAACAGGCTCATCAGTGGCGCGAGTCCGCTTCCGCCTGCGATGCAGAGCATGGGCCCTTTGTCCGCGCGCAACCAGAACTGGCCGTGCGGACCATCCAGATCATAGCTGAGGTCCTGGGCGGTGCCGCCAAACAACTGGTCGGTAAAAAGGCCGCCCGGCACATGGCGGATGAAGCAAGTGATACGGGTGCTGGCGGGCGCTTCCGGGGCTGCGGCGAAAGAGTATGACCGGTGAACCGGGCTGCCCTCCCATCGGACATTGACATACTGCCCCGCCTTGAAGGGAATTGGAGTCTCCACCTCCCACTCTACCTTTTGGATGTCGTGGGTGAGGGACGCGATTGCTGCGATACGCGCCTTGGTTGTCACTTGCTCCATCGCGGTGGCAGAAAGGTCGATCTCGAGTTCCAGATCCGTCTTGGGCAGTGCCTGACAGGCCAGGATATAGCCCGCTTCCAGCTCTTCGCGGCTGAGCGTGTATCCAAAGGGCGTGATGGCATCTACCTTGCCGACAACAAGTTTCGTGCGACACGCGCCGCACGTGCCGACGGTGCAATCATGCGGATAGGCAAGCCCGTCCTTCAGCGCGCGTTCCAGCACGGTTTCCCCATCCTGCACGGCAAAGGAGGTTCCGGACGGGCTTATCCGGACGGAGTGCGGGCCGTTGCTTCCGAAGATCGATTTCAGCCACTTCATCCTCTCACCTCATATCGCAACAGACAATGTAGTAAATATGTTGACATGATTCTCGCTTAGACTATTTTGCGTATCACCGTCACGCAAAAACTGATTCACAGGCGTGAGAGATAGAGGGAGGATGAGCATGCGCTCTAAGCTGTTTACCGGTTCCATGATTCTCGCATTGGCGAGCACTTCCACCGTTGCGCTCGCGCAAAGCCAGCCTCAGGCAGCCGACGAAAGTGTTGGCCTTGAAGAAATTGTCGTCACAGCCACCAAGCGATCCGAAAATCTTCAGAATGTGCCAGTGGCAGTGTCCGCGATCTCGGCGTCGGCGCTCGCCAATCAGGGGGTGTTTGAAACATCCGATCTCAATCACTCGATGCCCAACCTTCAGGTGTCGTCGCCTTACGGTGAACAGCAACCGAACTTCTCAGTGCGCGGCGTGGGCGTCGGCACAGAATTTAATGCCAATGCGGCGTCGCCAGTGGGTGTTTACGTTGATGAAGTCTATCAGTCGTTCCGCGCAAGCCATGGTCAGCAACTCTATGATCTCGAACAGATTGAAGTTGTCCGGGGGCCGCAAGGTACGCTCTATGGGCGCAACAC
>JANOAJ010000184.1:0-4920 GCA_031411035.1 Sphingomonadales bacterium | reverse complement strand
GATGCCCTTCCACCTCCGCCGTTATCGGCGCGAATTGCGGCACTCCACTCATGCGACCCTCTTGGGCCGGAAACACGGCCCCATGCAAGCACCCTCCGGTTTTCTTTGACTTTTGTCCGCCCGCACGCTAACCGCGCCCGCAATTCCCGATACTTTTTTGCGAACTGGAGCCGTTTCATGGCGCGCGTGACTGTTGAAGATTGCGTTGAGATCATCCCGAACCGTTTTGATCTGGTGCTGGCCGCAGCCCAGCGTGCGCGCCAGATTTCGGGCGGTGCGGAACTGACGCTTGACCGGGACCGGGATAAAAACCCCGTCGTCGCGCTGCGCGAAATCGCCGAAAAATCGGTCGATGCCGAAGAATTGCAGGAAGCGATCGTCACGAATCTTCAGCGTGTCCGTTATGATGATGACGATACGCCTGATGAAATCGGTTCGCTGGCCCAGTCGGCAGAGGCGCTGCGCCTGACCGCCGCTGCCCCGCCGCGCAACCAGAATCTGGGTGGCGATCTCGATAGCTGAGTTGTCCTGCCTCTGCTGATGCAGGGGTCAGGCGAGCATCCAGCCCGCAGGCGATTCGCTAACAATTCCACGCGTCCTGAGATCAATCAGGTGGGCCAGCACCGAACGGCCCGCTGCCGGATGCAGGCGCGGATCCACGCCCTTGTACATTTCGCTGACCATATCGGGAATCGCACCTACGCCGCGTTCGAGCAGGCGGAGGATCTGGCCTTCGCGCTGGCGCCTGTGCCCCATCATGCCGCGCACCAGACGTTTGGGGTTTTCCACCGGTTGACCGTGCGCGGGGTAATAGATTTCGTCATCGCGATCCATCAGCAGCGCCAGGCTGCGCATATAATCGGCCATGTCGCCATCGGGCGGGCTGACGACCGTGGTGGACCAGCCCATGATATGATCGCCCGAAAAAAGCGCCTTTTCCTCCTCCAGCGCCAGGCAGAGATGGTTCGAGGTATGACCCGGCGTGGCGATTGCGCGCAACGTCCAGCCGGGGCCGGTCAGCGCCTCGCCATCGGCCAGAACGCGGTCAGGAAAATAGGTCGTGTCGAACGACGCGTCGGCACGCGGGCCATCATCCTCGATCACCAGCCGCGCACAGCCGATCAGCGGCGCGCCGGTGGCAGCCTTGAGCGGCGTTGCCGCAGGCGAATGATCGCGGTGGGTGTGGGTGCAGATGATGGCGCTTACCGTCTCGCCATCAAGAATGCGGACAAGTTCGCCCACATGCGCGGGATCGTCGCCCAGCGGCCCGGGATCAATCACGGCTACATCGCCATGTCCGACAATATAGGTCTGCGTGCCGGTGTAGCTGAAGGGAGAGGCATTGCGCGCCAGCACGCGGCGGATCAGCGGGCTGATCTGCTGGGCAATGGCATAGGGTTCGCGGGAAAGGTCGGGGGCATCCATCGCCGCTTAATGGCGGGCAGGCGGGCAGGGGGCAAGGGCATTGGGACAGGAGAGCAAATACCGACCTTCCTGAGTAGGGACTGAGCCTGTCGAAGGCCCATAGCGAAGGACTGCGCGGCCCTTCGCTACGCCGCTTCGACAAGCTCAGCTGCTACTCAGGATAGTCGGACGGTGGGCTTTACCCCAACCGGAACTCACCCCCACACGAACGGCAGCGGCGCTTCCCGGAAGGCGAAGCGATCCAGATGACGGGCGACCGCGCCCTTCAGTCCTTCGAGTTGCCCTTCGGAACTGGCATCGATGCGCACCTCAAGCGTCTCGGGGTGGGCCGTAAAGGTTACCACCCCGTCGCCAGGATGATCGGCCCCGCGCGCGTCTTTGGGAAAAGTCACGCGACCCTGTTCGGGCGTGAATTCCACGGCCAGATTATGGGCCCAGTGCTTGCACACCTGCTGAAGATATTTGCTGCCCGATGTGGTGGGCACGCTGGCGGTTGCTGTGTTCATCGTATTCTTCGTCCTCATTGTGGGGACTGTCCCTTCAGGGACTGTCCCCTTCTGCCTACGGTGACAGTCCCTGAAGGGACGGTCACCAGCGGTCAGAGCCGTTCGACCTTCTGCGCCGCTTCATCGAGGATCGCGGCCACTTCGTGCAGCGTTTCCACGGTCACGTCGCGCTGGGAGAGGCGGTTTTGCAGCACTTCGCGCAAATTGCCCATGGCCCGGCGGATCGGCGCACCATCCGTCTTCTCGCGGCTTGCGCCCATTTCGGCGAGCTTGGCCATCGCGGCTTCCACTTCGGCGGTCTTTTCGGTGAGATGCACCGTGCCTGCATGCGTGATCGCGAACAGCTTGCGCGACCCTTCCGATTTGGCTTCCTCGATCAGGTCCATATCGGCCAGCAGGGTCAGTGTGGGATAGATGACGCCGGGGCTGGGCGCATAGGCACCGCCCGAACGATCCTCAATCTCGCGGATCAGGTCATAACCGTGGCGAGGCTGTTCCTCGATCAGCTTGAGCAGGACGAGCTGGAGCTCGCTCCGGTCAAACAGCCGACGCCGTCCGCCGCCTTCGCCGCGTCCGGGCCGACCGCCAAACCCGTGGCGGCCATGGCCCCACATGGCAAGCAACGCTTCGCGGTGGCCGTGATGATGTCTGTGTTTATGGAACAATGTGTTTTCCTTTCGTTGTTTCCAGATGCAGCTAAGATATATCGTAAAATGTTTTTGTCAAGCACGGTGATGCTAGTTTTTTTGACCATGCGGTAATTTTCCCGTCGCCCCTGCGCAGGCAGGGGCCTGTTTGACGCCTGTGCGCCTGACTCCCGCACAGGCCCCTGCCTGCGCAGGGCGACGCGTTCGGCGCCACCCCCTTGCACCCCCGACTCCCCACCCTCTATAGCCACCGGCATGAGCGATCTTTTCACGTCCACCTCCGGCACCACATCCTCCTATTCAGCGTCAGACATTGAAGTGCTGGAAGGGCTGGAACCCGTTCGTCGCCGCCCCGGCATGTATGTTGGCGGCACGGATGAGCGGGCCTTTCATCACCTTGCCGCCGAAGTGCTGGACAATGCGATGGACGAGGCCGTGGCGGGGCACGCCAACCGGATTGAAATCACGCTGGAACCCGGCAACCGGCTGACCGTGGTGGATAATGGCCGCGGTATTCCGGTGGATCCGCACCCCAAATTCCCGGGCAAATCCGCGCTGGAAGTGATCATGTCCACTCTCCATTCGGGCGGGAAGTTTGAAGGCAAGGCTTATGCCACCAGCGGCGGCCTGCACGGCGTGGGTGTGTCTGTGGTCAACGCCCTGTCTTCGCACACGACCGTCGAAGTGGCGCGCAACAAGGAGCTGTTCCGCCAGCAATTCTCGCGCGGGATTACGCTGGGGCCGCTTGAAAAGCTGGGGCCAACCCAGAACCGCCGCGGCACCAGCGTTGCCTTTATTCCCGACACAGAGATTTTTGGCGAACTCCATTTCAAGCCCGCCCGCCTCCACCGGCTGGCCAGATCCAAGGCCTATCTGTTCGCGGGCGTGGAAATCCGCTGGAAATGCGCGCCCGAGCTGATCGATGATGACACCCCTGCCGAAGCTGTGTTCCAGTTCCCCGGCGGCCTTGCCGATCATTTGCGTGAACAGATTGGCACGCGCGAATGCGCCACGGCAGAATTCTTTTCCGGCACCCAGGATTTTGCCGGTGGACCAGAGGGGCAGGCAAACGGCCGCGTCGAATGGGCAGTGGGCTGGCCGCTGTGGAGCGACGGCTCCTACAGTTGGTATTGCAACACCATTCCCACGCCCGATGGCGGCACGCACGAAGCCGGGCTGCGCACTGCCATCGTCAAGGGCATCCGCGCGTTCGGGGCGCTGGTGGGGCAGAAGAAAGCAGACGGCATCACGGCGGATGACATCATTGCCGGTTCCGAAATCATGCTTTCCGTCTTCATCCGCGATCCCCAGTTCCAGAGCCAGACCAAGGACCGGCTGACATCGCCCGAAGCCGCGCGGTTGGTGGAGAACGCGGTGCGCGATCACTTCGATCATTTCCTTTCGGACAATATGGAACGCGGCAAGGCGCTGCTCGGCCTTGTCATGGACCGGATGGATGACCGGCTGCGGCGCAAGGCCGAAAAGGAAATCAAGCGCAAAACAGCGACCTCGGGCCGCAAGCTGCGTCTGCCCGGCAAGTTGACAGATTGCTCGTCGGATGATCCCGAAGGCACCGAAATCTATATCGTTGAAGGCGATAGCGCCGGTGGCTCCGCCAAACAGGCGCGCGACAGGAAGACACAGGCGATCCTGCCGATCCGGGGCAAGATCCTGAATGTCGCCAGCGCCACGACAGACAAGATCCGCGCCAACAGCGAAATCGCCGATCTGTCGCTCGCGCTGGGCTGTGGCACCCGCAAGGACTGCAACCCCGATCTGCTGCGCTATGAACGCATCATCATCATGACCGACGCGGACGTGGATGGGGCGCATATCGCGACCCTGCTGATGACCTTTTTCTTCCAGGAAATGCCCGAACTTGTGCGCAGGGGGCACCTCTATCTTGCCCAGCCGCCGCTCTACCGCCTGACTGTGGGGGCCAAATCCCTCTATGCCCGCGATGACGCCCACCGCGCGGAGATCGAGGCTGGCGAATTCAAAGGTAAAAAGGTCGATATCGGCCGCTTCAAAGGGCTGGGGGAAATGAACCCTAACCAGTTGAAGGAAACCACAATGGACCCCAAAACCCGCACCCTGCTGCGCGTGACGCTCCCCCAGGAATATGAGGAACGCGCTGGCGTGCGGGATCTGGTGGACCGGCTGATGGGCAAGAATCCGGAACACCGGTTCGTGTTCATCCAGGAAAATGCCGCGCGGGTGGACGGGGACGTGATCGATGCGTGAGGCATAATTCGGGAATATCCCTAATTGGGTATCCCCGTAACACCGTTGCTGGCGGGCCATCACCGTCATTCCGGCGAACGCCGGAATCTCCCTTTTCT
>JANOAJ010000183.1:0-8486 GCA_031411035.1 Sphingomonadales bacterium | reverse complement strand
GACCGGCAAAGACGCCAGCACGGCCACGCGCGAAGCCTTCAAGAAGCGCTTTGCCGATGGCCATCTGGAAAACACCGAAATCGAGATCGAGGTGGAAGCCAGCCAGCAAGCCCCGTTCGAGATTCCCGGCGGGGGCAGCGTCGGGATGATCAACATCTCCGAAATGATGGGCAAGGCATTTGGGCAAGGCCAGCTCAAACGCCGCAAGATGACCGTGCCTGCCGCCTGGGTGAAGCTGACCGAGGAAGAGGCCGACAAGCGGCTCGATCAGGATGATGTCGCGCGCGTGGCGCTGATGGATGCAGAAGCCAATGGCATCGTTTTCCTCGATGAGATCGACAAGATCGCCGTCAGCGATGTGCGCGGCGGCTCTGTCAGCCGGGAAGGCGTGCAGCGCGATCTGCTGCCGCTGATCGAAGGCACCACCGTCGCCACCAAATACGGCCCGATGAAGACGGATCATATCCTCTTCATCGCGAGCGGCGCGTTCCATGTGGCCAAGCCGTCAGACCTGCTGCCCGAACTCCAGGGCCGCTTGCCGATCCGGGTGGAGCTGAAGGCGCTGACGCAGGAAGATTTCGTCCGCATCCTGAAGGACACGCGCGCCAGCCTTGCCGACCAGTATCAGGCGCTGATCGCGACCGAAGGCGTCACCGTGAACTTTACAGACGACGGCATCGTGGCCATCGCCCGGATCGCGGCGGAAGTGAACGAAGCGGTCGAAAATATCGGCGCGCGGCGGCTTTCCACCGTGATGGAGAAGCTGCTGGAGGACGTCAGCTTCAACGCCGAGGATCGCCAGGGTGAGACAGTGACCGTGGACGCCGCCTATGTGGACGCCCAACTGGCGAGCGTGGCGAAGAATGTGGATCTGAGCAAATACGTCTTGTAGAGAGTCTATGTTCCTTTTATGTTCGATGACAATCGAGCGAGGAGACCAATGATGACTCACACCGGCGGCTGCCATTGCGGTGCCATTCGCTATAAAGTGACCGGCACGCCCAAGCATGTGGCGCTGTGCCATTGCGGGGATTGCCGCAAGAGTGCGGGGGCACCGATGGTGTCCTGGGCGGCATTTTCGGAAGGGGAACTGGCCGTCACACAAGGCACGCCGAAAACGATCAATTCATCCGGCAAAACCATGCGCAGCTTCTGCCCTGATTGCGGAACCGGGCTTTTCTATCGCAACGAAGAATTTCTTCCGGGCATTGTCGACATCCAGTCAGTAACACTGGATGATCCCGCCGCGTTGGCACCGTTCGGGCATATTCAGGTGGCCGAGCAGATCGGCTGGATGGCAACCGCGCACGAACTGCCCAAGTTCGAACGCTTCCCCTCCCAAGGCTGAAGCATCGCGCAGATAGTCTGCATCATCCGTCATTGCGAGCGCAGCGAAGCAATCCAGTCTCCGACGCGGTTGGATTGCTTCGCGGCCGCGACGCGGCAGTTCATCCTGAGCGCCGGCAAGGCAGTCGAAGAGCTCGCAATGACGATTCAGATTTACCTTTGCCTGCCCTTGTTCAGGCAGCCAGCCCTTCAAACTGCATCCGCGCCAGCCGCGCATAAAGGCCGCCCGCGCGCGTCAGGCTGTCATGATTGCCTTCCTCGACAATCTGGCCGTCATTCATCACGATGATCCGGTCCGCCGCACGCACCGTGGCAAGGCGGTGGGCGATGACGATGGTGGTGCGCCCCACCATCAGCCGTTCCAGTGCGTCCTGCACCAGCCGTTCGGATTCCGCGTCCAGCGCGGAGGTCGCTTCGTCAAGCAACAGGATCGGCGCGTCGCGCAGAATGGCGCGCGCAATCGCCAGCCGCTGACGCTGGCCGCCCGAAAGCCGCGCGCCGCCTTCGCCCATGAATGTGTCGAGCCCTTCGGGCAGCTTCTTCAGGAACTCGGCGGCATTGGCGGCTTCTGCGGCAGCCCAGAGCGCGGCATCATCGGCTTCCCATTTGCCGTAGCGCAAATTGTCCCGCGCAGAGGCCGCGAAGATCACGGTTTCCTGCGGCACCATCGCGATCCGCGCGCGCACGTCTGCCGGGTCGGCATCGGGCAGCGCCACACCGTCCACGCGCACCGTGCCGCCTTCGGGATCGTAGAAACGCTGGATCAACTGGAACAGGGTGGTTTTGCCCGCACCCGACGGCCCGACCACGGCCAGCGTCTCCCCCGGCGCAATCGCCAGCGAGAAATCCGTCAGCGCGCTGATTTCGGGCCGGGTCGGGTAACGGAATTTGACATGATCGAACTCAACACTCCCTAGGGCGGGCTGGGGCAGCGCCACTGGCCTGGCAGGGGCCGCAATGCCGGGCTGTTCAGACAGCAATTCACCCAGTCGCGCGGCAGCCCCGGCACCGCGCAGCAAATCGCCATAGACTTCCGCGAGCGCGCCGAATGATCCGGCCAGCAACCCGCCATAGAGAACGAATGCCGCAATCGTGCCGCCCGTGATCCGCCCTGCCGCCACATCCAGCGCCCCGCGCCAGACGATCATCGTCACGGCCGTGAAAATCAGCCCCATGATGCACGCCGTCATGATCGCACGCAGCGTGATGCGCCGCTTGGCTGTGGCAAACACGGTTTCGGTGGCGCCTTCAAAGCGGCGCACTTCGCGCTTTTCCTGGCCGAACGCCTGCACGATCTTCATCGCGCCCAGCACTTCATCGATCATCGCGCCCACGTCGGCAATGCGATCCTGGCTTGATTTGGATACGTTGCGCAAGCGCCGCCCCATGAAAATGATCGGCGTGATCACCAGCGGAATGCCCAGCAGCAACAGCCCCGCCAGTCTGGGGGACAGCCATAGCAGCACGCCGATACAGCCCGTGCCGATCAGGATGTTGCGGGACGCGACCGAAATCGTGGTGCCGACAAGCTGTTCGATAATCGTCGTGTCCGCCGTCATTCGCGACGCAATTTCCGATGGCCGGTTTTCCTCGAAATAGCTGGGGGACAGCCGCATCAGATTGCGCTGCACGGCAATCCGCACATCGGCGACCACCCGCTCTCCCAGCCAGGACACAAAATAGAAGCGGAAGGCCGTGGCCACGGCCATGAATGCCACCAGCAGCAGCAAATATTCAAACCAGCGGGAAATATCGCCGCCGTTGCGGGCAAAGCCTTTGTCGATGATCAGCTTGAAGCTGTATGGTATCCCGAGCGTCGCGCCGGATGATACCAGCATCGCCAGCAATGCGGCCAGTATCCGCCCCGGATATTGCGTGGCAAAGCCCCAGATCATGAGGAGATTGCCAATTTTGCGGGAGCCGGGCTCCGGTTGTGGTTCAGCCATCGCTGCCGCCTAGCAGGCCGCCCGAACCGTCTCAATATGAAACCGGTGGCTGGGGGCAGCGCCCTGTCGAATTTGTGCGTTGCAACATAAACACTTTTCCGCCTACAGGGGGCCCAAATGAGGTTATTTTGTTATGCTTTATAATATGTACGAAATGCAGCGGCTCTGGTTTGCCGGGGCCAGCGCCTGGGCGACGATGACGTCCGAAATGCTGCAAAATGTGAGCAATCCCTTCTCCTATGTTGGCGGCGGCCCGGTTCTGGCGTCCGCACTCGAAGTGTTTGCTCATGCCGCCGCCACGCGCGGCAAGCCCGCCTTCGGGCTCGAGGAAACCGTGGTCAATGGCAAGACCGTCGCTGTTCATGAAGACGTGGTGCTGCGCAAGCCGTTCGGCCAGCTCAAGCGCTTTGTCCGTGCGGGCGTGGAAGGCGGGCCGAAGCTGCTGATCGTCGCGCCCATGTCTGGCCATTATGCCACGCTGCTGCGCGGCACGGTGGAACGGATGCTGCCGGGGCATGATGTGTATATCACTGACTGGCGCGATGCCCGCAATGTCCCCGCCAACGAAGGCCGGTTCGACCTGGACGATTATGTTGATTACCTGATTGAATTCCTCGAAATCATCGGCCCCGGCGCACATGTGCTGGCCGTGTGCCAGCCTTCTGTGCCCAGTTATGCGGCGGTTGCCCTGATGTCTGTGGCGGATCACCCCTGCCTGCCGCGCACCCTGACCATGATGGGCGGCCCTATTGATACGAGGCAGGCCCCTACCGCCGTCAACTCCATGGCGACACAGCGCCCCCATGCCTGGTTCGGCAGCAATGTGATTGCCACTGTGCCGTTCACTTATCCGGGTGCCGGGCGGAAAGTATATCCCGGGTTCCTCCAGCTTTCCGGCTTCATGACCATGAACCTGGGCAACCACATGATGAGCCATTGGGACATGTTCAAGCATCTGGTGGAAGGCGATGATACCAGCGCCGACGCCACCAAGGAGTTTTACGACGAATATCGCTCTGTCTGCGACATGACGGCGGAATTCTATCTTCAGACCATCGACGTGGTGTTCCAGCGCCATGCCTTGCCCAAGGGCGAATATATGCACCGCGGGGTATTGGTCGATCCCCATGCCATCACCAAAACGGCCATGCTGGCGATCGAGGGTGAACGCGATGATATTTCCGGGCTCGGCCAGACCAAAGCCGCGCTCACTATCTCGACCGGATTGCCCGAAGCGATGAAGAAATATCATATGGCCGAAGGGGCGGGCCATTACGGCATCTTCAACGGCAGTCGCTGGCGCGACAAGATCGCGCCGGTAGTGGAAGACTGGATCGCTACCCACGGGTGAATGGCGGGTGGATCATCGGTCCACCCCCTTCAGCTTCCCCCATTGGCGGGCAGCAGTGTATCCAAGATAGGCAGTGCCAAAGAGACTCCAGAGCGAATCCGGGATGCCTGCCAGATAGGCATGCATCCCGCCTGTAATGCGCGCCGCAATCGCCGGGGAGAAGGCCGCAACCAGGCCCATCGGGATGGCCCAGAGGATCATCACATATATTATGTAGAGAAAGCCGGGGCGGGCGCGGCTGATCCAGGGATCAGCCGGGGCGATGATTCGGCGGACAGGCATCAGATTGCCTCCTTTAAGGAAGACACACGATTGGCGAGCCAGCCAAAGAGGAAGGCTTCATTGGCCGGACGGGTTTCGGCAAGGCGGATGTAGCGCTCTCCCCGCAGCGCCCGGAGCGCGGCGAGCAGCACAGCTTCCCCGTCTGCCCCGCGCTTGGCGAGGAAACCGCTCAGCGCCGCGAGGGCGGCATCGTCGATTACCGGCGCGGTATCTATGTCGGGATAGTCCACACCGCCCCGGTTGAGGGCATTGAGCGTCCGTTTCAGGAATGCGATGGCCGTCGCGGGCCCCATATTGACTCCGGCATCGAACAGTTCCGCCGCGGTCATCGGCGCCAGAGCACTGACCCGATCAAAGCCCGGCCTTTGCCAATAGAGTTTCCGGTAAATCGCTGCGGCTTCCTCACGCGGGAATCGGCGCATATCGCCTTGCCATCCATGCGCCCGAGCTACCGCCTGTGTCACACCCCAACGCGTCGGCCCGCCTCTGTCTGCCGGATGATCGGCATAGCCGCCTTCCCGCCCGATCACGGCATCAATCAACTGGTCAATCTGCATGGCCTTACCTCCGTTTGCGAATCACTTCCCAAACGGTTTAGCCAAATTGGTTATGTGTAGGACAGAGGAAATTTCCTCTATGTGAAAAAAATCAAACAGTGAAACTCTCACCACAGCCACAAGCGCCCTTGGCATTGGGGTTTTCGAACACGAACCCGGCAGTGAAATCATCTTCCACCCAGTCCATCGTGGAACCAATCAGGTAAAGCACCGAGCCGCTGTCAATGAAAAACAACCCGCCGGGCGTTTCGATCTTTTCGTCAAACTTGTCGGCTTCGCTGATATAATCCACCGAGTAAGCCAGCCCCGAACAGCCCCGGCGCGGGGTGGAGAGTTTGACACCGATGGCATCTGCCGGGGCCTTGGCCATCAGATCGGCAATGCGCGCTTCGGCAGCCGCCGTCAGGATGACAGCGGCGGGGCGGACGCGGGTTTTGGTTTGCGTGCTCATAACATTCCCAGTTCCAGACGGGCCTCATCCGACATGCTCGAGGGATCCCAGGCCGGTTCCCAAACAAGATTGACGGTGGCATCGCGGATGCCCGGCACCGTTTCCACCCGCAGTTCCACTTCCTGCGGCATTGACTCCGCAACCGGACAATGCGGCGTGGTCAGCGTCATCGTCACCACGGCAGAGCCTTCGCTGATTTCCACATTATAGATCAGGCCAAGTTCGTAAATGTTGACCGGAATTTCGGGATCGTAGATCTCCTTGAGCGCGGTGATGACCGCTTCATAGAGTTCACCGCCCGGTTCTTCGCCCGACAGCGGTTCGGGCTTGGCCGCAAGAAAGCCGGAGAGATAATCCTTCTTGCGCTCCAGCTTTTCTGCAGGCGCTTCTGCGTCTTCCACCCGCGCCTTGGGCGGGGCTTCGACGCTGTCCACTACCTCAGACTTGATCTCGCTCATCCGAATATCCTTTGCACTCTTGCAAGGCCGCGCACCAAAGCCGCGACATCATTCCCGTCATTGTAAATCCCGAAGCTCGCCCGCGCGGTGGCAGGCACGCCGAGATGCTCCATCAGCGGCTGCGCGCAGTGATGGCCTGCGCGGATCGCCACATTTTCCTCGTCCAATATGGTGCCGATGTCATGCGGATGCACCCCCTCCATCGCGAATGAGACGATGCCCGCCGAATCTTCCGGGCCGAACAAAGTCACCGAATTGATCGAGCGCAACGCATCGCGCGTCTGCCGCACCAGGGCGGTTTCATGTGCGTGGATGGCGGAAAGGCCGATGCCCTCCACATAGTCAATCGCGGCGGCAAGGCCGATCACTTCGATGATCATTGGCGTGCCCGCTTCAAAGCGCTGCGGCGCGGGGGCATAGGTGGTGCCGGCAAAGGACACCCGGTCAATCATCGCCCCGCCGCCTTGCCAGGGGGGCATGGAATTCAGGATTTCGGCGCGGCTCCAGAGCACACCAACGCCCGTGGGGCCGTAGAGCTTATGGCCTGAAAAGACGTAAAAATCGCAGTCCAGCTCCTGCATATTCACCGGCAGGCGCGGCACGGCCTGACAGCCATCCAGCAACAGCTTCGCGCCCACCTTGTGCGCCATCGCCGCCGCGCGTTTGGCATCAAGCGTGGAGCCCAGCACGTTGGAGACATGCGCGAACGCGACAAGGCTGTGCGCGGGCGTCAGCATCGTTTCGGCGGCATCCAGATCAATCCGGCCGTCAGCGGTCAGCGGGCAGACATCAATCTCAAAACCCGCAAGCTGCCACGGCACAATGTTGGAATGATGCTCAAGCTGCGAAAGCAACACACGCGGGGACTGTCCCTTCAGGGACTGTCCCCAGCTATGCGCCACCAGATTGATCCCCTCCGTCGCGCCGCGCGCAAAGACGATCTCAGTCTCCGCAGCCGCACCAATGAAGGACGCCACCCGCCGACGCGCCGCCTCAAAGGCCAGCGTCATATCGGCGGAACGTTTATACACGCCGCGATGGACAGTGGCATACTCCACCCCTCCGGCCCGCATCATCGCATCAAGCACGACCTGAGGCTTTTGCGCGGTGGCAGCAGTATCAAGATAATGCCAGCCGTTGACGCCAGGGAAGTCAGCGCGGTGGGGAGAAGGAGTCACGAGAACACCCCCTCACTTTTCTTTCTGCCTTCGCCTTTTCTTCCTTCCTGCCTTCGTGTGAAACAAACATCATTGGGTTCACACGAAGGCAGGAAGGTTTGGAAGGCAGGAAGGGAAAAGCGCTGGATCATACCATCGCCTCCAGCTTTTTGAGGGCAGCTTCAATTAGCCGGGGTTCGCTCTCAGCGCCTTCAAACACACTCGAGATGAAGGCCTGCAACAGCAATGTCTTCGCCTCGGCAGGCGGCAATCCGCGCGCGGCGAGGTAGAACATCGCGGTCTTGTCCAGTTCGCCCACCGTTGCGCCATGCGCGCACTTCACATCGTCGGCGTAGATTTCAAGTTCGGGCTTTGCGTTCGCCGTCGCGGTGCGATCCAGCAGCATGGCTTTCACCGATTGCTCGCTGTCCGTCTTCTGCGCATCGCGCGCGACGGCGACCTTGCCGAGATAGGAACCCGTCGCCTGCCCGCCCAGCACGGAACGCACCATCTGGCGACTGGTGGCGTTGGGTTCGACATGGCGGACAGTGGTGACCAGCTCTACCGTCTGCGCGCCACCGCCCAACTGCACCGCGCCTAGCGAAAAATCCGCGCCGTCATGCAATGTTACATCCAGCACGATCCGACCAAGGCGACCGCCTGCGTTGAGAATATGCACATTGGCCGTCGCCCCGGCTTCAAGCGTGAGCGTAAGGTTCCGGACAACCACATCATCTGCACCGGCCACATTGATAATCTGCCGCGCAAACTGATCGCCCGCTGCTACGATCACGGTTTCCACAGCATCCCGCGAAGGCGCAGCCGAGAGCGCGTCAATATCGGAATACCGAAACGCCTCATCCTTGCGGGTTGGAAGCAGACCCGCGCTCACAACCAGACTCCCTTTGCGTCTTGGCGCCTTGGCGTGAGCCAATCT
>JANOAJ010000182.1:0-19303 GCA_031411035.1 Sphingomonadales bacterium | reverse complement strand
CACGCCCCCTGCTTCGAGGCCCGCGATCACGTCACCCAGCTTGCCCTGTTCCACAAATGCCCGCGCTGTCAGGATCGTGCGGATTTTCGCTGCCGTGCACGCGGCTTTCATATTGGTGAGGCCCGCCGTGAAATTGAGCATCCCGGGCACCCGGCCGATCTGTTGCAGGGCAAAGAACGCCACCACCACCGTGTTCACATTGGGCAGCAGCACGCCCACGACTTCGCCAGGCGTGGTCATTTTCCGGAACGGGCGGGCCAGCGCGCACGTGCCGATGATGAGCTTGTCATAACTCACGGGCAAACGCTTCACATCTTCGAGCACAAGATCATCGCCGCCGTGAATGCGCCGCGCATCAAGCAGGGCTTCAAACAGGCTGCGATCAATGTCTGACGTGGCGAAGATCATCTTCGACATTTCATCATAGAGCAGCCGCCCGGCAATCGCGCGGCGCGCGCGGGCCGACATTTCGCCTTCGACATGGAAGCGCTGGGGCGGCAGGATCGTCAGCTTGATCCGGGGGAACAGGCGCAGCCGCACTTTGCCGCGCAGGCGGGAAAAGGGGCTGAACTGTGCGCCATCGATCCGGACGGGGATGACCGGCGCACCCGCCTTGTCCGCGACCATGCCGGGGCCGTCAAATATCTTCATCAGCGCACCCGTCACGGTGATGCGCCCTTCGGGGAAGATCACCAGCGTGCGGCCTTCCTTCACGGCCTGTACCATCCGTCGGGCCGACATCGGGTTGGTGGGATCAACCGGGAAGGCATCAAATATCTTGAGCATCGGCTGGATCCACCAGCTTTCCGCGATCTGGGTGTTCACGGCAAAGGTCGGCCTTCCAGGCAGGAACGCGGCGAGCAGAATGCCATCAAGAAAGGAGACATGATTGACAACAATCACGGCGGCCTCGCCTGCCTTGGGCGCGTTTTCCTCGCCGATCACGGTGACGCCATAGAGCAGACGCAACACGCCACGGAACAGCGATTTGATCACTGTTTCGGGCAGCAGCCAGCAGGCGATCAGCGCGATGGCCAGCGTCGAAAAGCCCAGCACCCCGATAATGCCCGGCACGTCCACGCCCCAGGCCAGCAGACCCGCCGTGACAGCCACGATCGCGACAGTCAGTCCGGCATTGATCACATTGTTGGCGGCAATCACCTGGCTGCGGGCGTCGGGTGCGCTTTTCGTCTGGAGGATCGCATAGAGCGGCACGATGAACATGCCCCCGCTAAAGGCGATCCCGGCAAGCGCGACCATGATGTGCCATGCGCCGTCGCTCGCCAGAAATGTGCGCACGTCCGCGCCCTGATGCTGGATGTCATACCCGCTGGTTGCCAGCCAGAGCCAGATCATGAACCCGGCCATTGCGAGGGCGGACGCCGGGACGTAGCGGGCGGAGACTTCCCCCTTGAGCAACCGGTTCACCAGCAGCGAGCCAAGCGCGATGCTGAGCGAAAAAACCAGCAGGAACAGGGTTACCACATCCTGCTTTGCCGCCAGTACACCGCTGACCAAAGGCGCGAATTCGGACATGATGACCGCGCCTACCGCGAAAAACCAACTGATCCCAATGATCGCCAGCCAGACATCGCGTTCGCCTTTCGCCGCGCGCAGGATTCGCCCGGTGCCCCGGATCAGGTTGAAATCGACCGGGGCCGGATTGCCGACCGGCGGCGCGGCGGGAACCGCAAGGCTGGCGAGCAGACCGATGGTTGCAATGCCAAGGGTCGCCAGCCCCGCCTCCCATGCGGGGATAACCCCGGCCAGCAACTGGCCGCCGAGAATGGCCAGGAATGTGCCCGCCTCGATCAGCCCGGTGCCGCCCATCACTTCATTGCTGCCCAGATGCTGGGGCAGGATTGAGTATTTGACCGGTCCGAAGATCGTCGAATGCACGCCCATCAGGAACAGGCAGGTGAGCAGCAGCGGGATTGAGGTGATCCAGAACCCCCACAGCGCCAGCGCCATGATGCCCAGTTCCGCCAGTTTGATCAGCCGCACCAACCGGGCCTTGTCATGCGCATCGGCAAACTGCCCGGCAAGTGAAGAGAACAGGAAATAGGGCAGGATGAATACCCCCGTCGCCAATGTGGCGAGGAGTTCGGCCTTGTCCGGTTCGGCGGCATAGATCCCGAAATTCGCCATGAAGAGCAGCGCGAATTTCAGCAGATTGTCATTGAACGCGCCCAGAAACTGGACCGTGAAAATCGGGCCGAAGCGGCGCTTGGCAAGAAGGGACAGATCAGGTGCAGACATGGAAGCTCCCGGACACAAAGGCCGCATGAGGGGAAAGGCGTCTTGCGTTAACTGGCATCAGGGCCTGCGGGTTCCGCGCGCAACTGACGGCTGTAGAGCCAGCCAATCCCGATCAGGCTGAAACCGAGCGCCACGAAGGAGCCGATCCGCATCAGCCCTTCCAGCCCCGATGCATCGCGCAGGAACACCTTGGCGACGGCGGCCAGCATCAGCACCAGCGACGCGATCCGCCAGTTGCGCTGCCTGCTGCGAATGCCCCAGAGCAGGAAGCCGGTGGCAAGCGAGATGGCAAGGATCGAGCGCAATATGTCTTCCGCGTCCGCCAGCCCCGGCGCGACCAGTAAGGTTCCGGCAAATGCCTGGCGCAGCGTGGCATAGGCAAAGAGCGTGACCAGCACCATTTTCAGAGTCTGCACCGCCGGTTCCGCCCGTGCGACCAGATCCGGCAGCATCCGTGCCAGCAGCCACAGGCCCAGCGGCACCAGCGCGAAGACCGGGATCAGCAGGTTCGCGACCGGGAATGCGCCCACCGCCTGTTCCGCCCAGAGCGGATTGTGGAGGATCAGCGAATAGTACAGCGCGTGGAGCGTGCCTGCGCCAAGCAGCGCCACGGACGCCCCGAAGCGCACCGCCCCCCGCGCCGCACCGCGACCCAGCGCCCATCCGCCCGCGATCAGCAGGCCCGCCCAGATCACTCGTTCTGCCACACCGGTCGCTACAAAATCCCCGCCTGCGGCTTGCGCAAAGCCGATCCGGTAAAGGCTGTGCCCGCTGACCAGCCCGAGCAGGGCAATCGCCGCCGCCCCTGCAATCCGAAGCGCGGCAGGCAGGCACGCGCGCCCGTGCCACAGCGCACCAAGCATCAGCAGCGCGGGGATCAGCAATTGTTTGAGGATTGTTGGAATCGCCAGATACACTGAGTCAATTTCCATCGGGCGTCCGGCAAGCGAGACCAGCGCATCGCGGCTCCACACGGCCATCGGCCCCGCCGCCCAAGCCGCCACAAGCGCGCCCATCACGGCCGTGGCCGGGGCAAAGCGCTGCCAGGGCCGGGTGCGGATCATGGCTGACAGACCGACCAGCCCGGCCGCCGGTAACAGCGGCAACAGCGTATCAGGCGCGGCCTGCGCAATCGCCCCATAGGCAAGCCCGGTCGCCAGCGCTTGCGAGGTCGCACGGATCAACAGCCCTTTGCTGCGCACGGCAAACAGCAACCCAAGGACAAGAAGGCCGCTCCAGCGCAACAGAGCGTGCGGATCGAACGGATCGGGCCCGATACCGGCAAGGCGCAGCGCTTCATTATTGTCCGCCGGGCCCGTGACGAGCAGCAGGGTCAGCGCGAACAGCCCAAAGACCGCTGCCACCGGCTCGATCCGGCGATCCTCTGCCAGCGCACCCACGGCCAGCGCCCCTGCCGCGACAAGGCCAATGCCGAGCGGCAGCAGCCAGGTGGCCGCCAGAAAGCCGGTCATGCAGGACAGGAGGAACGCCGATACGGTAACAAGCAGCGCAAAGCGCGTATCCGCCCTGCGATCCGCACGCGCCCAGCCCAACCCGGCACCACCCGCCGCCACCAGCGCACCAATCGTGGCGAGCAGGCCGAAGAGATGGTCATGGCTGCCATCAAGATGGAAGAAAGGGAACGCAGGCACAGCCGGGATCGCCAGCGAGAGCGCCGCCAGCTCGATCGCGCTCTGAATTCGCGGCGGCGTCTGCCACAGGCGCAGCATCAGCGGCGCGCCGTGGATCAGCGCCATCGCGGTGCCGATCACCACGAACCACCAGGCGTCAGGTTGCGGCCAGAGGCAGAGCAGCAAGGCGGAAAGCGCCAGGCCGATGCTGGGCACGATGCCAAAGCCCGGCTCCCGCTGGCTGAGCCACTGGCCCGCAATCGCAATCAGCCCGAACAGGCCCCAGTTGAGCGGCGTGAAGCCCCCCACCGCGACCAGCATCGCCAGCTGCCCCGCGCCGACCAGCGCGGTCAGCAGCCGGATCAGCGTCGCACGCGGCCCGGCAAAACCGAACAGGGGCAGGCCGATGGCCAGCAATAGCACTAGTGCGCCCACCGACAGCGACGAGATCGCATCAAGCGCGCCCGTGGCAATCAGCCACAAGCTCCATCCGGCCCCGCCGACCAGCGCGCTGATCCCCAGCCACGCCCAGCGCTGCGTCCGCGAAACCGCTGTCAGCCCGCCAATGGTAAGCGCCAGATAGACGGACAGCATCGGCACATCGGGCTGCATGCTGCCCACCAGCGCAGGCGTGGCCAGACCGCCCGCCAGCCCCAGCAGCGCGCTGGGCGGACCAAACCGGACCGAAAGGCTGAGGGCGCCCGCTGTAACCAGTGCCATCCCGGCAAAGGCGGCCAGCGGGCCAATCAACCCATAACCGATATGCGCCATGAGAATGGTGGCATAGAGCGTGGCAATGCCTGCCCCGGAAAGCGCCTGCCGCACGCGCGGATCACGGACTCTATCTTCATTGCGGGAAGCGAATTCGGCACCGGCGATCAGGCCCGTGCCGAACAGGAAACCACTCGCGGCCTGAATCCAGGGCGTGAAGAACCCTGCTGCAATCGCATATTTGACGATCAGCACGCCCGCGATGGCCAGCGTGATGCCGCCCGCCCAGATCGGCAGGCGGCGACCGAACAGATCTTCAAAGTTCACACTGAAACTGGGCTTTGCGGCCGCGGGCGCGACAGAGGCGGGAACCGGCTTTGCCGGTTCGGGCAGCGGCGCGGGCGGCACCGGAGCGGGACCGGGTTCCGGTTCGATCACCAGTTCCGGTTCGGGCGCGTGGATGACCGCGACCGGCACTTCCAGCGGTTGCGGCGCAGGCGGCGCGGGCTTTGGCTCGGGATCATCCGCCACCGGTGCGGGCTTCCACAGCGGATCGCCCGGCGTCTGCCGCAAGCGCGTGCGCACGGCTTCCTCCAGCAGGTTCAGCCGGTGATCCAGCCGCCCGGCGCGACTGCGCGTATCCAGGATGAGGCCGAACACAACCAGAAACGCGATAGCTTCCCACATGGAACCAACTCCTCTGAGATTCGGGCATAGCGGAAAAATATACGATGTTCAATTAAATTATTAGACATCGTTCAATTAAATCTGTAGGCATGTGTGGATCGTGGACGAGGCGGAGGGTGGTATATCATGGCGCAATCTTTCCTGAAGAATCTGGCCCGCGATCTCGAAGCGCCAATTGAGGCGCGGGGATTTGGCACGGGCTGGTTTTCCGGCTTTTTCGGTATCCTACTGGCCTGTGTGGGCCTGGCCTTTGTATCGGCGCTGCGCTGGCCGGAATGGTTTGCGATGCCCGAACTGCAAGTGATCCGGAACTGGGCGGGGTTCCGCACCCTGATCCATATTACCTTGCTCAGCGCCTATGCGCTGGCCCTCCTCAGCCTGATCCTGCGCCCACGCAAGTCCATCGGGATGACCGCGCTGGTGATTGCGCTGGCGGCTTCGATCCTGGGCGGTTCGGCCGTGCAAGCGCATGAAACGGGCGGCTGGGGGATTTTCTTCGGGGTCGATTTCTTCGCGGTCAACATGGTGGCGACCGGGCTGATGTTCGCGCCCATCGAACGCATGTTCCCCCACAACCCCAATCAGCGCCTGTTCCGCACCGAATGGCGCGAAGATCTGTTCTATTATCTGCTCAGCTCCATGCTGGTGCAGCTCATCACCTTCCTGGCGCTCGCGCCGTCCAGTTTCATCAATGCCAGCACCAGCAGCTTCGGGGCCTTCCGTGCCTGGGTCGGCGGGCTGCCCTGGATCGTGCAATTCCTCGCGGCGATGCTGCTGACCGATCTGTGCCAATACTGGTTCCATCGCCTGTTCCACCGCATCCCCTTCCTGTGGGGATTTCACGCTGTGCATCACAGCGCCAAGGCCATGGACTGGCTGGCAGGCGCGCGGATGCACTTTGTGGAAATCATCCTGCTGCGCGGTGTCACCTCGCTGCCGCTGCTGACCTTTGGCTTCGCGCCGTCGGTGATGCAGGCCTATGTCGGGGTGGTCTATGTCTATTCCTCGCTCGTCCACGCCAATCTGCGCGGGGATTTCAACTGGCTGGGCAAATGGGTGGTGATCCCGCGCTTCCACCACTGGCATCACGCGATTGAGGCCGAAGGCGTGGACAAGAATTTTGCCATCCATTTCCCCTGGCTCGACCGGATTTTCGGCACACATTATCTGCCCGAAAGCAAATGGCCCACGGGCTATGGCGTGCCGGAACGCGTGCCAAATGGCTATCTGGCGCAGATGAAATATCCCTTCGTCCGCAAAGCGGATTGATTATGGGCCGCCGGTCTGACCATAGCCGCGCCGAGTTGCGCGCGATGATCATATCGGAAGGGCATCGCCAGCTTTCGGAAGTGGGCTATGCCCGGTTTTCGGCGCGCGAAGTGGCGAAGCGGATCGGCTATTCCATTGGTACACTCTACAATGTGTTTGGCACGCATGATCATCTGATGCTGGCGATCAACGGCCATACGCTTGATCAATGGCAGCATCATCTGGAAGCGCGGCTAGCGGGAGAGCGGGAGAATCGGCTGCATTGTGCCATCCGCGCCTATTTCGAATTCGCGATCCTCAACCGCCATGCCTGGACCGCGCTTTACGATTTCCGCCTGCCCGATGATGAGGAGATGCCGGCCGACTATCAGCAAAAGGTGGCCGATATCACTGCGATTGTGGTGGCGGAAATCGCGCTGGCCCTGCCCGAGGGCAAGGCAGGCAGAGCGGAAACCCTGGCCCCTTCGCTGCTTGCCTGTGTGCATGGACATTGTTTCTTCACGCTCAACGGCACGTTCCGGCTGATGGGCGAAACCGGGCCGCTGGAAGCCGCCTATGCGCGGGTGACCGAAGCGATTGCGGAAGTGGCTTCGTCTCGGGGCTGAACGGAACCGTCATTGCGAGCGCAGCGAAGCAATCCAGAGCTACGCTCGCAATGACGGCGGGCGCTATTCCCTCAAAGCCGCTTCCGCCAGCACGAACGCACCGGCCAGCCCGCTCTGTTCACCCAACCCCGTTGGCACGATGATCCGGGCAAGGTCTCCGGGGAAATAGTCACTGCCGAGCGCACGGGCGCTTGTGCGGACGCGATCGATCAGGCCGGGCGTCTTCATCACGCCGCCGCCAAGGATGATGCGATCCGGAGCGAGAATGGCCTGAAGCGCAGTGGCAAGCTGGCCCAGATACCAGCCGACAATGGCATGGGCCGGGTGATCAGGTGCCAGTTCAGAAAGCGACGCCCCCCAGCGCGCCTTGATCGCCGGGCCACTGACCAGCCCTTCATAGCAGCGCCCGTGAAAGGGGCAGATGCCCGCAAAGCCGCTATCATCGGGGTGCAGTTGCGGCAGCACATGGCCCATTTCGGGATGGCCCAGTCCGTGCAGCGGCGATCCGTTCACCACTGCCCCGCCGCCAATCCCGGTGCCGATGGTAATATACACCGCCGTGCCGCAGCCTTGCGCCGCGCCCCAGCGCGCTTCCCCGAGCGCCGCCCCATTCACATCGGTATCAAACCCCACCGGCACGCCCAGCGCATCGCCCATGGCGCGGGCGAAGTCCGTGTCGCTCCAGCCCGGCTTGGTCGTCTTGGTGATATGGCCCCAATTCGCGGCCGTGCGATCAAGCTGGACAGGGCCGAAACTGGCAATGCCCAGCGCAGATACCGCCTGTTGCTGCCGGAACCAGTCAATCGAGGCACCGATGGTTTGCGCAGGCGTGGTTGTCGGGATGCTGGTTCTGGCGATGATCGCATCGGGGCCGCTGCCAATCCCCAGCACGAACTTCGTGCCGCCTGCCTCGATCCCGCCAAACATCACCGGCTTACGCCCAGCGCACAGGCCGCCTGCGCCGCCGCGCGGATCGCCGTGCCATCAGGCGCGCCCTTGGGCACCACCCATGATCCGCCGACGCACAGCACGGGATCAACGGCCAGCCAGTCTGGTGCGGTTTCCAGGCTGATGCCGCCGGTCGGGCAGAATTTGATCCCGCCAAACGGCCCGGCCAGCGCCTTCAATGCCGGAATGCCGCCACTGGTCGAAGCCGGAAAGAATTTGAAATGGGACAACCCCAGATCCAGCCCGCGCATGATATCGCTGGCATTGGCGGTGCCGGGCAGGAACGGAACGCCGCTGGCAACGGCGGCTTTGCCCAAAGGCTCGGTCAGCCCTGGCGAAACAATGAATTCCGCGCCCGCATCAAGGCTCGCGCGCAGATCCGCTTCGTTCAGAACAGTGCCTGCCCCGACAATCGCGCCTTCCACGGCCTTCATCTCGCGGATGACATCCAGCGCCGCTGCAGTGCGCAGCGTGACTTCCAGAACGCGCAATCCTCCCGCCACCAGGGCTTCTGCAATGGGCCGGGCATGGGCGGCGTCTTCAATCACCAGCACGGGAATCACTCGCGCCGTGCGCATAATGGTTTCGATGGGGCTCATGCGGCATGTTCCTTCGCAAAGGCGGCAGCGGCCCCGAACAGGCCCGGCTGGGGATGGGTGATGAGTTTGACGGGCAGGCTTGCCATCAGGCCTTCAAACCGGCCCTTGGCGCGGAAGCGTTCGGCAAAGCCGGACCGGGCAAGAATATCCTTGATCCGCAAGCCCAGACCGCCTGCAATAACCACGCCCGACCCGCCCTGCGCCAGCGCCAGATCGCCGGCCACGCTGCCAAGCGAGAGGCAGAACCGGTCAGCGGCAGCCGCCGCCAGACTGTCTTCGCCAGACATCGCCAATTGCCACAATGTCTTGTCATCCTGTTGCTGGACGGCACGGCCCTCGATTCCGGCAAGCGCTTCGTAAATATCGACAAGGCCGGGGCCCGAAACGACGCGTTCTGCCGATACCCGGCGGTAGCGCTTGCGCAGGCGCGCGAGGATCGCATCCTCGATACTGTCGAGCGGGGCATAGTCGATATGCCCCCCTTCGGTTGCCTGCACCCGGTATTGTCCGCCCCCGCGCCAGACATGCGCGACGCCCAGCCCGGTGCCAGGGCCGACAATTGTCAGCGTGCCATCGGGCGGCAGGGGCGTATCCGGCCCACAGAGATGCACAAAATGTTCTGCCCCCGCCTGCGCCACGGCATGGCCGACGGCTTCGAAATCATTGACCAGCACATGGGCCGAAACACCGAGTTTCTCGCCAATCAGCGCAGGGCGGATGATCCAGGGATTGTTGGTGAACTTGATCACATCCCCCTGCACGGGTGCGGCAATCGCAATCGCCACGGCTTCGGGCAGCGGCGCGCCGACGCTGCGCCCGAAATCCTCCCACGCGGTCTGGAAACTGGCGTGTTCCGCCGTTTTCAGCGTGACTTCCTGCCCCAGCGAGACCACGCGCCCGTCTGCCACTTCGGCAAGCGCGAAGCGGGCATGCGTGCCGCCAATGTCCACCGCGACAATCTGCATCAAAGGCCCGCCGCTGCCAGCATCGCGCAGGCCCCCTGTTCGGCGCCATCCGCCCCGGCGCGCATCATCGCGAAAAGCTCCCGGCCCAGTCCTTCATGATAGGGGGGCGGAGTGGCAGGGGTGCGCCCGGACAAGTCCGCCAGCACTTCCAGGCTGCCATCATGGCCGCACAGGCGGATCACATCGCCATCCTGAACAAGGCTGAGCGGCCCGCCACCCAGCGCTTCGGGCGTGCAATGGATCGCCGCTGGCACTTTGCCCGATGCGCCGGACATGCGGCCATCGGTCACCAGCGCGACCTTGAAACCCTTGTCCTGCAACACGCCCAGCGCAGGCGTCAGCTTGTGGAGTTCCGGCATCCCGTTCGCACGCGGCCCCTGGAAACGGACGATCACGATGACATCGCGGTTGAGCTGATCGGCCTTGAACGCGGCCTGCACCGCTTCCTGACTGTCAAACACGGCTGCGGGCGCTTCCACCGTCCAGCGCACGGCATCAACGGCGCTGGTCTTGAAGGTCGCGCGTCCGAGATTGCCTGTCACCAGCCGCATCCCGCCATCGGCCAGAAACGGCGTGGCAGGCGGACGCAGCATGGTATCATCGCCCGAAACGGCGGGCGCATCGTGCCACGCCAGCGTTTCGCCATCGAGCACCGGTTCCCGCCCATAGTCGGTCAGATCATCGCCCGCGACCGTCATGATATCGCGGTGGAGCATCCCGGCATCCAGCAATTCGCGGATCACATAGCCCATGCCGCCCGCTGCGTGGAAATGGTTCACATCGCCCGATCCATTGGGATAGACTCGCGCGATCAGCGGCACGGCGGCAGAAAGTTCATCCACATCCTGCCAGTCCAGACGGATCCCCGCCGCGCGCGCAATGGCAGGCAGATGGATGGCGTGATTGGTGGAACCACCCGTGGCGAGCAAGCCGACGCACGCGTTCACGATGGCCTTTTCATCAACGCACAGGCCCAGCGGGCGATAATCACCATCCCGGCCGATCCCCGCCAGCCGGTGGGTTGCGGCGCGGGTCAGTTCGCTGCGCAGCTTGGTGCCGGGATTGACAAAGGCACTGCCGGGCATGTGCAGGCCCATCACTTCCATCATCATCTGGTTGGAATTGGCCGTGCCATAAAAGGTGCAGGTGCCCGCCCCGTGATAGGACGCCGATTCCGCTTCCAGCAATTCCGCCCGGCCGACCTTGCCTTCGGCATAAAGCTGGCGGATGCGGACTTTTTCCTTGTTGGCCAACCCGGAAGGCATCGGCCCGGCAGGCACAAGGATCACCGGCAGATGGCCGAACCGCAGCGCGCCGATCAGCAGGCCCGGCACGATCTTGTCACAAATGCCCAGCAGCAGCGCGCCATCAAACATCGCGTGGGAAAGCGACACCGCCGTGCTCATGGCAATCACATCGCGGCTGAACAGCGAAAGCTCCATGCCCTGCTGGCCCTGCGTCACCCCGTCACACATGGCAGGAACGCCGCCCGCGACCTGCGCAGTCGCACCCACTTCGCGCGCGAACATCTTGATCGCCTGTGGATAGCGTTCGTAGGGCTGATGCGCCGAAAGCATGTCGTTGAAGGCCGTGACAATGCCGATATTCATCGCCTTGCCATCACGAATGGCAGGCTTGTCTTCCCCGGACGCCGCAAAGCCATGCGCCAGATTGCCGCAGGACAGGGTGGAACGGTTCACACCTTTATCCGCTTCACGGGCAATCAGATCGAGATAGCGCTGGCGCCCGGGGCGGCTCTTTTCGATGATCCGCGCGGTCACGCGCTCGACGGCGGGGGTGAGATCACTCATGCCACGTCACTCCGTCCCGCTCGGCAAGCGCAATGGCGGCGGATGGCCCCCAGCTACCGGCTGTGTAATTCTTGGGCCGCAAGCCATGTTCCGCCCAGCCTGCGCGGATCGCATCGATCCAGTCCCATTGCGCTTCCACTTCATCGCGGCGCACGAACAGCGTCTGGTTGCCTTCGATCAGGTCAAGCAGCAGCCGTTCATAGGCAATCCGCTTTTTCGCACCCTCGAACGCGTTGGGCATCGAAATATCGAGCGGCACTTCGCGCAGGCGCACCCCGCCGCGATCGAGCCCCGGCACCTTGGCCATCACCGTCAGCCCGACATTTTCGCGCGGCTGGATGCCGATAATCAGCTTGTTGGGTTCCGTCCGCGCGCCCTGCCCGGCAAAGATCGAATGCGGCACGCGCTTGAACTGGATCATGATTTCGGTCTTGCGTTCGGGCAGGCGTTTGCCGGTGCGCAAGAAGAACGGCACACCCTTCCAGCGCCAGTTATCCACATGGGCTTTCAAGGCAACAAAGGTTTCCGTATCGGAATCCTTGCCCAGTTCATCATCATAGCCCGGCACCGCCACCCCGGCGATGGCACCAGCGCGATACTGGCCGGTGACGCTGTCCGTCGGCCCCAGCATCCGCAGCGACCGAAGCACTTTTACCTTTTCATCGCGGATCGAGGTGGAATCAAAGCTGGCGGGCGGCTCCATCGCGACCAGTGCCAGAAGCTGAAGCATATGGTTCTGCACCATATCCCGGATCGCCCCCGCGCCATCATAAAAGCCGACGCGCCCTTCCAGCCCCACGGTTTCGGCCACCGTAATCTGCACATGTTCGATATGCGTCGCGTTCCACAGCGGTTCGAACAATATGTTGCCGAAACGCAGCGCCAGCAGATTCTGCACGGTTTCCTTGCCCAGATAATGGTCGATCCGGAAAATCCGGTCTTCGGGAAAGGCCGCGGCAACGGCATCATTGATATGGCGGCTGCTTTCCAGATCCGTGCCCAGCGGCTTTTCCAGACCGATCCGGGTTTTTTCGCAAGCCAGCCCGCTGGCCTGCAGCCCGGCAATGGTCGGTTCAAACAGCGAGGGAGCCGTGGAGAGGAAGATGGACAGACCATCCTTCACCGGGCCCACCTTGGCAGCGAGTTCGGCAAAGCCATCCGGTTGGGACGCATCCAGCGATTGATAGCTCAGCCGGTCCAGAAAGGCCGGGATCGCCGGCTTGCGTTCTTCGGGCAGGAAGCGTTCCAGCGCTTCGCCGGCAAAGGCCCGGTATCCCGCATCATCATGATCCGAACGCGCCGTGCCGATGATGCGCAAATCATCCGCGACCAGTCCGTCCGCGACAAGCGCGCAGAGTGAGGGAAGCAACATCCTTTGCGCCAGATCGCCCGTGGCCCCGAACAGCAGCAAGGAGTCTGAAATAAAGGCCATATATGCAGTTTCCCCGGAGCCGCAGACAATGCTGCACTAGCGTAATATGCGGCAAACTCAATGGCTGCGCATACGGATAACCAGCGCCGAAGCGGGCAGATCAACCCTGCAATTCGCCTTCCAGTTTGCGCGAGACATCATCAGGCGACCCGGTGAAGCGGGCCAGCCGTGAATAGAGGACGGGAATGAGGATCAGTGTGATCAGCGTGGCGAGCGACACCCCGAACACGATCACCACCCCGATGGAGGAGCGCGCCGCCGCCCCCGCGCCGCCGGCCAGCGCCAGCGGCACGGCCCCGGCGACCGTCGCAATCGACGTCATCAGGATCGGGCGGAGCCGCCGCGTTGCCGCCTTGCGGATCGCTTCGGCTATTTCCAGCCCCTCATTGCGCAACTGGTTGGCGAATTCGACAATCAGGATGCCGTTCTTGGCCGCCAGCCCGACCAGCATGACGACCCCGATCTGGCTGTAGAGATTGAGCGTCTTGCCCATCAGCGCCAGCCCGAACACACCGCCGGCCACGGCCAGAGGCACCGTCATGATGATGGTGGCGGGATGGACGAAGCTTTCAAACTGCGCCGCCAGCACCAGATAGACGAGCAGGATGGTGAGCAGGAACACCACCGTGATCGATCCGCCGGTTTCCTTGTATGCCTGGCTTTCCCCGCGATAGCCGATGGCAAGCACTTCGGGCGAAGATTGGGCATGTTCCTCGAGGAACGTCAGCGCCTCGCCCATCGAGTAGCCCGGAGCCAGCGCGCCCGAAAGGGTGATGGCACGCAGCTTGTTATACCGCCCCAGATCCTTGGCCCCAGCATATTCGCTGACACGAATCAGATTGGCGAGGGGCACCAAAGCGCCGCCGCGCGCGCGCACCTGTATCGAGGCCAGGCTTTCCGGGCTGGCGCGATCCGGCGCATCGGCCTGCACGATCACGCGGTATTCCTCACCGCGATCAACATAGGTTGTCACCCGGCGGGAACCCAGAAGCGTCTGCAATGCCTGGCTGACATCGCTGACGGAGACACCCAGATCGCCTGCCCGCGCAATATCAATGTCAATCCGCAATTGCGGCTTGGTTTCCTTGTAATCCGAATCCAGGTTCACAATGCCCGGATTGTCGCGCGCTGCCTTCAGGATGCGATCCCGGGCTGCGGCAAGCCCTTCATAGGTGGAACCGGCAATCACGAAATTGAGCGGCTGGCCGCGTCCGCGCCCAAGCGAGGCACGCACGATGGCATTGCCCCGGATGGCAGGCTGCTGCGCCAGCATCTTGTTGATCTTCTGCACCACCTGTTCGGTCGTTTCGGTGCGCTCTTCCCAGGGCTTGAGGAAAACGATGAAGGCCCCGTTGTTGAAATCATCGGTAGGCGTGAAGCTGCCCGGCACGCGCGTGATGACGGACCGCACAGATCCCTTGCCCAGCAGGGAGAGGATATCCTTCTGCGCAGTCTGCATATAGCGTTCCATGGCCGCAAAGCTGGTGCCTTCGGGGGCCGTGATGTTGGCTGCCGCGATGCCGACATCTTCGCCCGGCGCCAGTTCCGATTTGAGTGTGGCGAACAGCAGGCCGCTTGCCAGCAGGAACACCGCGATTCCCGCCATGGCCTTGACCGGCGCCAGAATCACCCGGTCAAGAAGACCCGCATAGCGTGCTTCAAGCGCCTGGAAGCGGCGGTCAATGGCAGACGCCAACCGGCCGCGTTCCTCGTGCCGCAACAATTTGGAACACAGCATCGGTGCCAGGCTGAGCGCCACAAAGCCTGAAAAGGCCACAGCGGCAATCATGGCCGCGGCCAGTTCGCGGAACAGCAGCCCGGTTTGCCCGGCAAGGAACATCACTGGCACGAACACGGCGCAAACCACGATGGTGGTGGAAACCACCGCAAACGCCACCTGCCTTGTGCCGCGCACGGCAGCGACAAGCGGGGATTCCCCCTGCTCGATCCGGTGATAGACATTTTCCAGCACCACGATGGCATCATCCACCACCAGACCAATCGCCAGCACCAGCGCCAGCAAAGTCAGCAGGTTGATGGAAAAGCCCAACTGCCAGAGCACGGCAAAGGTTGCGAGCAGACAGATCGGTACGGTGATGGCCGGGATCAGCGTGGCCCGCCAGCTACCCAGGAACAGATAGATCACCAGAATCACCAGCACGGCCGCTTCGGCCAGTGTTTCCCACACGCCGCTGATCGCCCGGCTGATAAACAGCGAATCATCCGAACCGACCACCATTGTCATGCCCTTGGGCAGGGTCGGGGCCATTTGCGCGGCCATTTTCTTCGCGGCGGCCGCCACGGCCAATGTGTTGGCCCCCGATTGCCGGATCAGGCCCATGCCCACGGCCGAATTACCGTTCAGGCGGAAGCTGGCATAGGGGTTTTCCGGCCCGGCCTCGATCCGCGCCACATCACCAAGGCGGACGAGATAGCCGCTATCCCCGCGCGATACGACAAGCTGGGCAAATTGTGCGGGGGTGGAAAAGGGCCGGTTGACCCGCAAAGTCACATTCTGGTCGGGCGCTTCGATCCGCCCGGCGGGCAATTCCACATTCTGGTTGCGCAGCGCGGATTCAATATCGGCAGGCGTCAGCGAAAAGGCCGCCAGCTTCTCGGGCTTCAGCCATATCCGCATCGAGGGCCGCGATTCGCCGCCGATCGTCACCCGCGCAACACCGTCAATCGCGGAAAACCGGTCAACCAGATTGCGGTCAGTATAATCGCTCAGTTCAAGGCGGCTCCAACCCGGTTTCGAGACGACAAGAAACAGGATCGGCTGGGCATCGGCATCAACCTTGCGCACTTCAGGGGCAAGCGCTTCTTCGGGCAGATTTGCCGCGACGCCGCCCACCCTGTCGCGCACATCATTGGCGGCGCTATCCACCGAACGGCCCGGCGCGAATTCGATGGTCACTTCCGACTGGCCGTCGCGGGAGCGCGAAGTGATTGTCTGGATGCCTTCAATTCCGGCCAGCGCGTTTTCCAGAACTTCGGTCACCCGCGTTTCCACCACGCTCGCAGCCGCCCCGGTATAGGTGGTCTGCACGGACACGATCGGCGGTTCGGTATCGGGATATTCGCGCACCGACAGGCTCGCAAACCCCACCACGCCCACCAGAGTCATGAGAATGGCAATGACGGCAGCAAAAACCGGGCGGCGAACGGAAAGATCAGAAAGCGTCACAGGCCGGTGTTCCGATCAGGGCGCGCTTTTACGCTGTTTGGCGTCTTGCGCGGGAGCCACACGGGCCTTGGCCCCGTCCGAAAGCTTTACAACACCTTCCGTCACAATCCGCGTGCCTGCGGCCAGGCCATCGGTAACCTCAACCAGATTGCCATCGCGGCCGCCCGTCGAAACCGCCTGTTTCTTCACCTTGCCATCCGCGCCGATCAGGAACACAAAGCGGTTCTCCCCTTCCTGAACCAGCGCGAGTTCCGGCACGGCGACGCCGTCGCGTCCACGCGACTCGAGCGCAACGGTCAGCAACATGCCCGGCTTGATCCGCCCGTCGCGATTGGGAATCCAGGCACGGAGCGTGGCGGAGCGGGTGGCAGGATCAATCACGGGGTCAATCGCGCGGATCGTGCCGTGCAGGATCTCGTCGGGAAAGGCTGCCGCCCGGGCCGCTACCGGCTGGCCAACGGCTACAGCCGACAGCATTGTCTCAGGGACGGTGAAATCCAGCTTGATCACGCTTGTATCGCTGATCGTGGCGATCTCCGTTCCGGCCCCCACCACCGCGCCGACCGAGATCCGGCGCAGGGAGGCAAAGCCCGAAAAGGGCGCGCGAATGACGCGGTCGGCAATCGATGCCCGTGCTTCGGCCGCCATTGCCCGGGCCGAAGCCGCGCTGGCCACTTGCGCATCCAGACTCGATTTGGTCGCAAAGCCGCGCTGCCGCAACGCTGATATCCGGGCAAGCTGCTGATCGGCCTGACGTGCCTGCGCTGCCGCACTGGCAAGCGCGGCATCTTCCTGGCCCTGCGCCAGCACGGCGATCATCTGTCCCTGGCGGACAAAGTCTCCATCGGAAAAGCCCAGCTTTGTGATCCGTTCGGTGACAGGCGCGGTCAACGCCACCTGCTCATTGGCTGTGGCAGTGCCGACCGCTTCATATTTATCGACAAACCGGTGCGCGACAGCGGGCGCAACCGTCACAAGCGGATCAGGGCGATCCTGCTTCTGTCCGGAACCACCGCACGCGCAGAGCGCGGCAAACAGGGCTAATGGGAAAATCCAACGCATAGTCAATTCTGCCTTCGGCCCGGAATGTGAATTTTGCAAGACACTCACTGCTGCGCTGCAACAAGAAATTCGACATTGCCTTCCGGACCAGTGATCGGGCTGCGGACAATCCCCGCCACCTGCCAGCCGACACTTTCCAGCCAGAGCGACACATCGACGCAGACCCGTTCATGCACTGCCGAATCGCGTACCACCCCGCCCTTGCCCACTTCAACGCGCCCCGCCTCAAACTGCGGCTTTATGAGCGCCATCAGCCGCGCGCCCGGCGCCGCGAATGACAGAGGGCGTTCCAGCACCTTGGCAAGCCCGATAAAGCTCGCATCGCAAACGATCAGATCAACCGGTTCGGGAATATGGTCTGCAGTCAGAATGCGCGCGCTGGTCTGTTCATGAACAATCACCCGCGCATCCTGCCGCAGCTTCCAGGCTAGCTGGTTGGTGCCGCTATCGACGGCATAGACGCGCGCCGCGCCTTTGGTCAGCAGCACATCAGTAAAGCCGCCGGTGGAACTGCCGACATCCATCGCGACAGCCCCCGCCACATCCCAGCCGAAATGGTCAAGGCCATGCGCCAGCTTGATCCCGCCGCGCGACACCCAGGGATGATCCCGGCCCTTGAGGCTGAGCGGGGCGTCCTCCGCGAGCAGTTCGCCTGCCTTGGCAATCCGCCGGTCGCCTGAAAAGACGTTGCCGGAAAGGATCAGCGCCTGTGCCCGCGTCCGGCTTTCGGCAAGGTCGCGCGCCACAAGCAACTGGTCGGCGCGCAGTTTCGCCATACTAGCCCAGCTTTTCCATCACTTCGTCAGACACGTCATAATTGCCCCAGACGGTCTGGACATCATCGTCATCGTCAAGCGCGTCCAGCAGCTTGAAAAGCGTCGCCGCATCGCCTTCGCCCACGTCCACCATTGTTTGCGGACGCCAGGCGAGCTTTACGGATTCCGGCGCGCCAAGTCCGGCTTCCAGCGATTTCGCCACGGTGTGCAGATCTTCGATCGCTGTCCAGATTTCATGACCATCCTCGCTGGAGGATACATCGGCGGCCCCGGCTTCCAGCGCGGCCTCGAACACCGTGTCCGCGTCGCCTGCCGAAGGGCCATAAGTGATCTGGCCCAACCGGTCGAAGCCGTGGCTGACAGCGCCCGGCGCGCCCAGATTGCCGCCATTCTTCGAAACCGCGGTGCGGACATTGGTGGCCGTGCGGTTGCGGTTGTCCGTCAGCGCTTCGATGATCAGGGCAACGCCGCCGGGGCCAAAGCCTTCATAGCGGATTTCCTCGTAATTTTCCGCGTCCGAACCTGATGCCTTGTCGATCGCGCGCTGGATATTGTCCTTGGGCATGGATTGCGCCCGCGCCGCGATCATCGCCGCGCGCAGCCGCGCATTCGCTTCGGGATCGGGCAGGCCCATTTTGGCCGCGACGGTGATTTCCCGGGAAAGCTTGGAAAAGAGCGCCGAGCGCTTCTTGTCCTGCGCGCCCTTGCGATACATGATGTTCTTGAATTTGCTATGGCCTGCCATGGGTTCACTTGCGGTCTGTTGGATTGGATGGCGCGCGCCCTAGCCCAAGCTGCCGGGTCAGAGCAACCTTTGCCACCAGCCCACATCGCGCCAGCCACCCATTTTCCATCCCACTTCGCGGTAAATGCCGATGGTTTCAAACCCGAAGGCCTCGTGCAGCGCGATGCTGGCGGGATTGGGCAATGCGATTCCGGCGAAGGCGGCGTGAAAATCCCGCCCCTTCAGCAACGGCAGCAGCGCGCCATACAGGGCCCGGCCCACACCCTGCCGGGCAAAGGCCGAATCCACGTACACCGCCACATCGCAGGACGTGCGATAGGCCTGCCGAGTGCGATGCGCCGAGCCATAGGCATAGCCGACGACGCGCTCTGGCTGCTCTGCCACCAGCCAGCCATGCGAGGCACCATGATCCGCGATCCGGCGCGCCATTTCGGAAGCGTCGGGCGCTTCGGTTTCAAAACTTGCCCAGCCATCCGTCACGAACGGCGCATAAATTGCCGCGCATGCCGCTGCATCTCTGGCAGAGGCAGCGCGCACCAGCATCAGGCCAGACCCAGGGCAATCTTGTAGGTGTCAAGCAACGCTTCGGTTTCCTCACGCACATGGCGCTCCATCT
>JANOAJ010000181.1:0-15269 GCA_031411035.1 Sphingomonadales bacterium | reverse complement strand
TGTCAAACAGGCCCCTGCCTGCGCAGGGGCGACGTGTTTTTTCGCAGGCTGCTTGCGTTTTTTATGGCAACGGCCCTCGCCGCCTGTTCCGGCAGTGCGGACAAGGATGTTACCGTCGTTATCCCGCAGGGCTCCAGCCTGAAGGCTGCGGCCCGTTTGCTGGAGGATGCTGGTGCCGTGGATTCCGCTTCAGGCTTTCTGCGCAATGCCAAGCTGTTTGGTGCCGGTGATCCGATCAAACCGGGCGAATATGAAGTGAAAGCCGGGATGGATGATGCCGATATTCTGGCACTTCTCCAGTCCGGCAAAACCAAACAGCGCTTTGTGATCATTCCTGAAGGCATGCCGAGCGTGCTGGTGAAGGACCGTCTGATGGCCGCGCCTCTGCTGACCGGAGACGTCACGGTTCCCGCTGAAGGCACTGTTTTGCCCGATGCTTATGCCTATACGCGCGGCGAAAGGCGCTCGGCAGTGCTCAAGCGGATGCAGGGCGCGATGACAAAGGTGCTGGCACACGCCTGGACCAACCGCACACCCGCGGCAGTGGTGCGCAGCCCGCAAGAGGCCGTGATCCTTGCCTCCATCGTGGAAAAGGAAACCGCCAAGGCTGGCGAGCGCCGCACCGTGGCAGGGGTCTATTCCAACCGGGTGCGGATCGGCATGAAATTGCAGGCCGATCCGACAGTTATTTATCCGGTGACGCAAGGCCGCCCGCTGGGCCGCCGGATCCTCCGTTCCGAACTGAACGCCAGCAACGGCTATAACACCTATGCCAAAACCGGCTTGCCCGTTGGCCCCATTGCCAACCCCGGAAAGGCCAGCATCGAAGCGGTGCTGAACCCCGCACCGACAAAGGCGCTCTACTTTGTGGCCGATGGCACGGGCGGGCATGTCTTCGCCGAAACTTTGGCACAGCATAATGCCAATGTGGAAAAATGGTTCGCGCTGCGCCGCCAGAAGGGCGAAATGTAACGGATTTGTCCCGTTTTGGGGCAAGCCTCTTCACGTAAAGCGCTTCCTTTCGACCGAATTTCCGTTAATTTCACATTAACAACGAATCGGATTCAGGGGCTGTTATGCGTTTTGTAAAAACTGTGTTGGCGGCGCTGGCGGCGGCTGTTTCGGTTCCTGCTTCGGCGACAATGATCCATGCTGACCTTGCTGATATCAACTATGAGTCCGGGAATTATTATGGCGGCATCCGCTTTCAGGATGGCGTCACGGATTTCTACGAGGTTGGCCCTGCCGGTCGGTTTCTGTTCAACGGTACCAATCTCGACACCAACGCTCCCTACAGCGCGTTGACGTTTTGCGCCGATATTTTCCGGGGGGTCAATACCGGCGACTACCTCATCTCGCCGCTTTCCAGCATTTCAGCGAATGTCACCCGACAGCAGCAATTGGCGGCCTTGCTGATCCATGCTGATGCCGTGATCAATGCGGCGCCCGACTATCTTGCCCGGAATGCCACTGCGGCAGCACTGCAATTGGCGATGTGGGAAGTCATCTATGAAGACGGGGCGAATCCCTACACGGTTCGCAGCGGCAATTTCTCGACCGATTTCTATTTCACTGACTTGTGGGATGAGGTGGACAGCTATCTCACCAATGTTACCGCTGGCACTTGGGCGGCGTCCGCCTCGCAAGGTGGGGTGCTTCTCTCGCAAGAGAATCAGAGCCAGTTGTTTGCGATCAACGCCGTGCCCGAACCGGCCACATGGCTGACAATGCTGCTTGGCTTTATCGGTGTCGGGATCGGCACGCGCGCTTCGCGGCCCCGACGGACGGCGAACGCGGCGTAAACCTCAGGCCGCAGGCGAGCGTACTCGCTCGCGCCGCACGCCAAGGCCGATAATCCGGCCCGGTATCCGCCGCAATATTGGAAAGCGGTTGAACAGGCGCAGTGGCCAGGGCGGGCGTTCCAGCGTCATTCCCGGCACGAACAGTGCGGATATGATCCGGTCCTGCGCGGCTTTCTGTCCTGCCTGGATCACGCGCGTGGGGAACAGGCGGCGCTTTTCGACGCGGCCGAGCAGGCCATCGACATTCTCCTGCGCGCGCATCGGTTCCGCAAGAATATTGGCCGCTGCCACCGCATCCTGAATGGCCAGATTGATCCCGATCCCGCCGATGGGGGACATGGCATGGGCGGCGTCACCAATCGCCAGCAACCCGGGCCGGTGCCAGCAGTCGAGCCTGTCGAGCGCGACGGACAGCAGGTGGAGCTGGTCCATATCGGTCAGAACATCATCGAGCGGGCCAAGTTCGGGTGCCGCTGCCGCAATCCGCGCGCGCATTGCCGCGACGCCTTGGCTTTGCAAAGTTTCGGCCATGCCCTTGGGGAAGATGAAGGCACATTGCCAATAGTCGCGCCGGTCAATGAGCACCAGCATCCGCCCTGCATCCACAAGTCCGCGCAGTGCTTCCCCGCCATCGTCCGCCTTGGGCACGCTGAACCAGAACACATCCATTGGCGCGCCAAGCGTGGTGACGGGCAACAGTGCTGCCTTTCGCACAAGCGAGCTGCGCCCGTCGGCGGCGATCACCAGCGTGCGGGCGGTGATGGTGCGGCCGCCAGCCAGAGTGACGCCTGAAATCCGGCCGGCCTCGGCTGTAAAGCGCACCACTTCCGCCACCATTTCCAACCGGAAGGCGGGAAAGTGCGCGGCTTCATCTTTCAGGAAATCCAGGAATTCCCATTGCGGCATCATCGCGATGAACGGGGCAGGTGTGTCCAGATGGCGGAGGTCCCCCACAATCACCTGTTCCCCCGCAACCCGCAACCGCGCTTCGGATATCCGGTTGTGCGGGCGCGCCAGAAACCGCTCCAGCATGCCCAACTGGTGCAGGATTTCCATCGTCGAAGGGTGCACCGTATCGCCCCGGAAATCGCGGAGGAAATCGCCGTGCTTTTCCAGCACCAACGTCGGCACACCGGCTCGCGCGAACAGCAGCCCGGCCATCATGCCTGCCGGACCCCCGCCGACAATAACAACATCCGCATCCGCCATAAAATCCGCTCCTGACAAACCGGCTTTCAGGCCGCATAGATAGCAGCAATGGCAATCGAACTCGAATCAACGACCGGCTTCAGCGATTCGCTGGTAATTCTCGCGGCGGCGGGGCTGGTAATTCCGGCCTTTGCCCGTTTCCGCGTCACGCCAGTGATCGGCTTTATTCTTGTTGGCATATTGGTGGGCCCGTTCGGGCTTGGCCTGTTGGTGGCAGACAATCCGTGGCTTGGCTGGGTAACCATCAGCCGGCCCGAATCCATTGCGCCCTTTGCCGAACTGGGCATCATCCTCCTGCTCTTCTCCATCGGCCTGGAACTGTCGTTCGAACGCCTCTGGGCGATGCGGAGGCGGTTGTTCGGTTTTGGCGCGGCGGAACTTCTGGGGACAGGCGCGCTGATTGCGGCAGCGCTTGCGGTGCTGGGCGAAACGAGTGGCGCCGCCATCGGTCTTGGTCTCGCGCTGGCACTGTCATCAACCGCGCTCGTTCTGCCCATAGCGGGAACGACGAGCCCGGTCGGACGATTGGCGCTGGCGATGCTGCTGTTCGAGGATCTGGCGCTGGTGCCGATCATTTTCATGCTGGGCGCGCTCGCGCCAACCGCGCAGGCCGGGGGGCTGGAAGGACTGGCGCGCGTGCTGGGGCTGGGTGTGGCGACGGTTGTCGTCATGCTGGTGGTCGGGCGCTGGCTGTTGCCGCCGCTCTTTGCTCAGGCGGCGCGGACCAAAAGCCCTGAACTCTTCTTGTCAGCCAGCCTGTTGGTGGTAATTCTCGCCAGCCTTGCCACCACTGTGGCGGGCCTCTCCCCCATTGTTGGTGCGCTGGTGGCGGGGCTTCTGATTGCCGAAACCAAATATCGCGGCGAAGTGGAAACCATGACTGCGCCATTCAAAGGACTGGCGCTGGGGATATTCCTGATCAGCGTGGGGATGAGCCTTGATCTCACGCTGCTCGTGGCGCGCTGGACGGATGTGATTGCTGCCGTTGTTGGCGTTGTCACCGTCAAGGCAGTGGTCACAGGCGGACTGTTGCGGATCGGCGGCGTGTCAGCCGGCGTGGCGACTGAAACCGGTGTGTTGATGTCCAGCCCTTCTGAAACAACGCTGATCGTGCTGGCGGCAGCGCTGACGGCGCGGCTGATCACGCCGGAAACGGCCGCCTTCTGGACAGTGGTGACGGCTATCGGCCTGACAATCACACCGCTGCTCGCGCGGCTGGGCCATGATATTGCCCGCCGGGTCGAATGGCGTCAGGCGGAAGGCCGCCCGGCAGAAGTGTTTGTCGAAGGGCCGCGGACGATCCTGATCGGGTTCGGACGCGTGGGGCGGCTGGTGGCTGACATGCTGGAAGTGCACAACCGGCCCTATGTCGCGATTGAGGCTGATGTGGATCTTGTCACGGTGGCCCGGCGGGAAGGCAAGCCTGTGAAGTTCGGCGATGCCGGACGGCCAGCGATGCTTGACCGGCTCGATCCGGAAAATGCCTCTGCCGTTGTGATGACAATGGATGATCCGGTGCAGGCAGTGCGGCTGACCAAGCAGTTGCGCGGGCGTTTCCCGGAACTGACCATTGTGGCCCGCGCCCGTGATACCGATCATGCAGCGGAACTATACCGCGCCGGTGCGACCGATGCGGTGCCGGAAACCCTGGAAAGCTCGCTCCAACTGTCTGAAGCCGTGCTGGTTGATCTGGGTGTGGCGATGGGGCCCGTGATCGCCTCCATCCACGAAAAGCGTGACGAACTGCGCGCCGAATTGCGCGAAGCCGGGGCGCTCGACAGAACGCCCCGGCTCGGCCCGCTGGTGCGGCGGGTTTAGGCAGCCGCTTTCAGCGCCCCTGCATTGTCCTTGAGCCAAGCCAGGACATTTTCCGGCTTGCTGGCCACATAGGGGTCTTCGTCCGATCCATCGTCGTTGATGCCGGGCTCTTCAAACCAGGCAACCACCTTTCCGTTTTCCACGACCATCGCATAGCGCCAGGAACGGCTGCCAAAGCCCAGATGATCCTTGTTGATCAGCATGCCCATCCGGCGAGTGAAATGGCCCGAGCCATCGGGCAGCAGCTTCACCTTTTCGATGCCCAGATTCTTGCCCCACTGGAACATCACGAAGGCGTCATTGACTGACAGGCAATAGACTTCGTCAGCGCCGGCAGCGCGCAGATCATCATAGCTGCGCTCATAGGCGGGACATTGTTCGGTGGAGCAGGTCGGGGTGAAGGCACCGGGAAGGGCGAACACAACCACGCGCTTGCCATCAAAAATCTCATGGCTGTTTACATCCTGCCAACGAAAGGGATTGGGGCCTTCCACGGCTTCATCACGGACGCGGGTTTTGAACGTCACTTCAGGAACGGGGCGGTTCAACATATCAGTCTCCATATAGAAATCGTAAATCTGGCACGCCGGGAACGTCCGGGTGGGGATAGACATCCCCGACGCTGAGCGGGCTATGGCGGAACAGGTTTTATTGGTAAAATGACTTAAATTTGTCTCTGTAATCGAAATGACTGATGGAACGGGCTTGGCACTTTACACCTTCGCGCGTGCGCGCCACTCTTCAGGGGATAAAGATAAAGGGAGAGACAAGATGAAATCCGCTGCATTCCTGATGCTCGCGATCAGCAGCAGTGCGCTTGCTGCCCCGGTCGATACCGCGCCCAAGCCCGCTTCTCCCGCCACAATCACTGCACAGGAGAAGATGCGCGCCAGTCTGCCTGCGGATAATGGCGATGATCTGCGTTTTGCCGCGCAAGGCTTTGTGGCCACGCGCGCTGATCCCATCATCCGCAACAAGGATGGCAAGCCTGTCTGGAACCTGGATGCCTATGCGTGGATGACAGGGGATGCGCCTGCCACCGTGAACCCCAGCCTGTGGCGGCACATGAACGTGCTGCGCAAGCATGGGCTGTTCAATCTGGCCGACAATATGTGGCAAATTCGCGGCTTTGACGTGTCCAACATGACTGTCATCAAGGGCAATACCGGCTGGATCCTGATTGACCCACTGACCACAAGGGAAACCGCGGCAGCCGCGCTGGAACTGGTCAACCAGCAGCTCGGTGCGCGCCCGGTGGTGGCCGTGCTTTATACCCACAGCCATAGCGATCATTTTGGCGGCGTGCGCGGGATCGTGTCTCTTGATGATGTGAAGGCCGGCAAGACCGCGATCATCGCGCCGGAGCATTTCATCGAGGAAACCAGCTCCGAAAATGTGATGGCCGGTGCCGCGATGGGGCGGCGTGCCAACTACCAGTTTGGCCTGTCCCTCACGCCCGGCGCGCAGGGGCAGATGGGCAGCGGTATTGGCGCGGCGATTGCCGCAGGGGAGATCACGCTCGTTACCCCGACGGACCTGATCAGGAAGACCGGTGAGACGCGGGTGATTGATGGCGTCACGCTGGAATTCCAGATGGTACCGGAAACCGAAGCGCCAGCGGAGATGAACATCATGTTCCCCGCTGCGCGGACGCTGGTAATTGGCGAGATCGCGACATGCTCTCTGCATAATATCCTTACCCCCAGAGGGGCCAAGGTGCGCGATGCGCAAGCCTGGGCGGGCTATCTGACCGAAGCGATCCGCTTGTTTGCCGACCGGACGGATGCGGTGGCGGCAAGCCATTGCTGGCCGCATTTTGGCAATGGCGAGGTGCGCAATTACCTGACGCTGCAGCGGGACAATTACAAATATCTCCACGACCAGACCGTGCGGCTGATGAACCGGGGGCTGACTCAGGCCGAAATTGCCGAACAGATCGCGCCGCCGCCCGCCATTGCCAACCAGTGGTTCAACCGGGGTTATTACGGCACGTACAGCCACAACAGCAAAGCGGTGTATCAGCGTTATCTGGGCTGGTATGATGCGGTGCCGGCCAATCTGAACCCGCTGCCGCCCTCTGCGCGCGGGGCGAAATATGTGGCGGCGATGGGCGGCGCGGCCAAGGTGATCGCGACGGCCAGAACCGCGATGAAAGCGGGCGAGTATCGCTGGTCAGCCGATATTCTCAACCAGCTTGTCTTTGCTGACCCCAAAAATGCGGAAGGGCGCGCGCTGCTGGCGGACACTTACGAACAGCTTGGCTATCAGGCCGAGGCATCGACGTGGCGCAACATGTATCTCTCCGCCACGCGGGATCTGCGGCAGAGCGTGTCCAGCAACATGAGCACACAGAGCATTGACATGATCTCTGCCATCCCGACTGGCCTGTTGATGGATTCGATTGCGACGCGGCTTGATCCCGCAGTGATCGGTGCCAACGCACTCATGCTCAATTTCAACTTCACGGATCGGAGCGAGAAAGCACGCATCACGGTGGAAAATGCCGTGATGATCGTCGAAATGGATCAAGCCCATGCGGCCCCGGCGGTCACCCTGTCCGGCCCGCGCCAGTTGTTCCTTGGGTTGTTCTTCCTGAAACTGCCGCTCGCGCAACTGGAGGCCGCAGGGCTGAAAGTCGAAGGGGATCGCGCGGCGATTGCCGCGCTGCAAGCCGCAATCGAGCCTTTGGGCGGCGCCTTCAATATCGCGGAGCCATAGGATGTCGTCGCCCCCGCCGAGCAGGGGCGACGATCATATCAGGCCCAGCTCGCCATTTCCTTTTCCAGATTGGCGCGGACTTCCTCGAAAAACTGTTCGGTCGTCATCCATGCCTGATCCGGGCCGATCAGCAGTGCCAGATCCTTGGTCATCGCACCGCTTTCCACTGTCTTGATGCAGACGCGCTCCAGCGTTTCGGCGAACTTCACTACATCGGGCGTGTCATCAAACTTGCCACGGAATTTGAGGCCGCCGGTCCAAGCGAAAATGGACGCAATGGGGTTGGTGGAGGTTGCCTTGCCCTGTTCGTGCATGCGGAAGTGGCGGGTGACCGTGCCATGCGCGGCTTCGGCTTCCACCGTCTTGCCATCGGGCGAGAGCAGAACCGATGTCATCAGGCCGAGCGAGCCAAAGCCCTGCGCCACCTGATCGGACTGCACATCGCCATCATAATTCTTGCACGCCCAGACGAACTTGCCCGACCATTTCAGCGCGGAAGCGACCATATCGTCGATCAGGCGATGCTCATACACAATGCCGGCTTCGGCGAACTTGTCCTTGAACTCGTTTTCGAACACTTCGGCGAACAGGTCCTTGAACCGGCCATCATAGGCCTTGAGAATCGTGTTCTTGGTGGAAAGATAGAGAGGCCAGCCGCGATTGAGCGCATAGTTCATGCTCGCCCGGCCAAAATCGCGGATCGAATCATCGAGATTGTACATGGCGAGCGCCACGCCGGAAGTGGGGAAGTTGAACACTTCTTCGTCAATCACCTGGCCATCATCGCCTTCCCAGACAAGGCGGAGCTTGCCGGGGCCGGGCACGCGAAAATCGGTCGCGCGGTATTGGTCACCAAAAGCGTGGCGGCCGACCACGATGGGGTCCGTCCATCCCGGAATCAGGCGGGGCACATTCTTGATGACAATCGGTTCGCGGAAGATCGTGCCGCCCAGGATATTGCGGATCGTGCCGTTGGGCGATTTCCACATTTTCTTGAGGCTGAATTCCTTTACCCGTTCTTCATCCGGGGTAATGGTCGCGCATTTCACACCCACGCCATATTGCTGGATGGCCTTGGCGCAATCGACCGTGATCTGGTCACCGGTTTCATCGCGGACTTCGACGGCAAGGTCATAATATTTCAGATCAATGTCGAGATAGGGCAAAATCAGGCGCTCACGGATCCATTGCCAGATGATCCGGGTCATTTCGTCGCCGTCGATTTCAACGACAGGAGTTTTCACCTTGATCTTGGCCATGATTTTTCCGCTTTCCCCGTAAAGTGTGAGTCCAGAAGGCTCTAAGACGGTGCGCGCGCGCAATCAACCGTGGAAACTTGTGTCATTGCGATTGCGCGCCTAAGATTGCGGGCATGTCATCACCAGAAAGCAACCTGCCCACCACGCAAGGCGTGAAGTGGCAGTTTCCCGCCGTCCATCCCGAAGGGCGCAAATTTGCGCTGATCGCCGGGGTCGTCACACTTGTTCTCGCCTGGTTCGCCTGGGAAACGCTGGCCTGGCCCATGGCGGGGGTAACGCTGTGGGTATTGGCCTTTTTCCGCGATCCGGTGCGCACCGTGCCGCAGGGCGACGATTTTGTCATCGCCCCGGCTGACGGCATGGTCTGCCTGATTCAGGAAGTGGCACCGCCGCGCGAACTGGCGGGCGAAGGACGGCTGGGCGATGCCCCGCTGACGCGCGTCTCGATTTTCATGAGCGTGTTTGACGTCCATATCAACCGCACGCCGATTGCCGGCACGATCAAGGATGTGGTCTATATTGCGGGCAAGTTCCTCAACGCCGATCTCGACAAGGCAAGCGAGGACAATGAGCGTCAGCATTTTCTGGTCGAACGGCGCGATGGCGTGCGTATCGGCTTCACCCAGATTGCCGGGCTGGTGGCGCGGCGAATCGTGCCGTTCGTCAAGGCTGGGGATATGGTCGCGGCAGGCCAGCGCATCGGCCTGATCCGTTTTGGCAGCCGGGTGGATGTCTATCTGCCGGCGGGCACAGCGTCCAAAGTGGCGCTGGGCCAGCGCTGTGTGGCGGGGGAAACCGTGCTTGCCATTCTGGGTGACAGCGCCAGCGTGCACGGCACCCGCCTGTGAGCGATCCGGCGCCGCGATCCAGTCACGGCCTTCCTCTTCGCGCCATCGCGCCCAATGCGATCACGGCGCTTGCCCTGTGCTTTGGCCTGACGGGCATCCGTTATGCGATAGCGGCCACCGGCGTCAGCCCGCAACCGGGCGACTGGGAGCGGGCGATTGGCGCGATCATTATCGCGGGCCTGCTGGACGGGATTGACGGGCGCGTTGCCCGGCTTCTCAAGGGGCAGAGCCGGTTCGGGGCGGAACTGGATTCGCTGTCTGACAATGTAGCGTTCGGCGTATCGCCTGCGCTCATTCTCTATCTCTGGTCACTCCAGCAATTGCCACGCTTTGGCTGGATTTGTGCCCTGGCAATGGCGGTATCCTGCGCCTTGCGGCTGGCCCGCTTCAACGCGCGGATTGATGTTGAGGATCAGCCGCATAAATCGGCGGGCTTTCTCACCGGCGTTCCGGCACCGGCCGGGGCCGGGCTTGCTTTCCTGCCGCTCTATCTGTGGATTGTTACGGAAAACCCGATCTTTCGTGATCCCTTCCTTGTCGCGCCCTGGGCGGCCTTTGTGGCGGTGCTGATGATCTCCAACGTCGCGACATTCACCTGGGGCTCGATCCGGCTGCGCAAGCATGTCAGGCTGGAAGTGATCCTTCTCGCCGCGCTGGTCGGCACGGCCCTGTTCTCCGATCCGTGGATCACCCTGATCGGCATTTCGATGCTCTATCTGGTGAGCATCCCGTTCAGCATTGTCAGCTATGCCAAAATACGCCGCGCCCGGAAGACTGAGACCGCCTGAACAGGTCAAAGGTCACACAAAAGTCTCACCTGCGCAACACGCCCTCATGTCCGCCCTGTCTCACGCAGCAAGGGCCACGCGCGTCCGCAGATCATTTGCGACGATTCGGGGTGAAAGCGCGCGCCGCGCGGGGATGCGGGGATAACCGGCTACTGAACGCCGCTCCCGCGTTTCGCCGCCACGCAATGCGCACATTATCCGCGCACTATTGCTGGACAGCATCGTGCCGATCACGCCAAGCGACATTGCGAGAATGCCAAGAACCGCCAGGATTGAGAGAACGTGCATCGGGTATCTCCTTTGTTCTCACTTTTTTGTTCCTTCATCGTTCCGATGTCAAGAGATGTTTTTGATGTGTTCCGAAAAACTGCGATAAAAATGGAACAGGAGTGGAAAATTGCGATGCCCGGCGATACGCGCCATCGGCCACCGCACTGATGCTGCTTCCGGTCATTCCGGCGGAGGCCGGAATCTCACTTTCTCTGTTTGGCAGTCGTGATGACAAGGGAAATTGAGATTCCGGCTTTCGCCGGAATGACTGGGTGGAAATGCGCTAATTCCGGACTTGAACGCTGCCGACGCGCCTGACCCCTTGCATCCCGCGTCAACCCCCGCTAAGGGCGCGCTCCTTAATCCCGCATGGGTGGCAACATAAACCGGTGTGAAGCATGTGCTTCATTCTCGCTGCCCAGTGGACTAACCGGAAAGGATTTATCCATCATGGCGGCACCGACTGTCACCATGCACCAGCTTTTGGACGCTGGCGCACATTTTGGCCACCAGACTCACCGCTGGAACCCCAAGATGAAACCCTACATCTTTGGCGACCGCAACGGCGTGCATATCCTCGATCTGTCGCAGACCGTGCCCCTGTTCGCACGTGCGCTGGAATTCGTGGCCGCAACGTCTGCGCGCGGCGGCAAGGTTCTGTTCGTTGGCACCAAGCGCCAGGCGCAGGATGCGATTGCTGATGCGGCACGCGCTTCGGGCCAGCATTATGTCAACCATCGCTGGCTGGGCGGCATGCTCACCAACTGGAAAACCATCTCGAACTCGATCAAGAAGTTCAAGGCGATGGAAGAACAGCTTGCGGGGGACACACGCGGTCTCACCAAGAAGGAAGTGCTCCAGATGACGCGTGAGCGCGACAAATATCAGGCGTCGCTGGGCGGCATCCGCGATATGGGCGGCATTCCCGACGTGATGTTCGTGATTGACGCGAACAAGGAAGAACTGGCGATCAAGGAAGCGAATGTTCTGGGCATCCCGGTTGTCGCGATCCTCGATTCGAACGTCTCGCCCGATGGCATTGCGTTCCCGGTTCCGGCCAATGACGATGCCAGCCGCGCGATCCGCCTCTATTGCGATGCGATTGCCGCTGCGGCCACGCGTGGTGGCCAGCAGGGCGCGGCAGCCCGCGGCGTCGATCTGGGTGCCATGGATGCGCCGCCGGCTGAAGCCGTGCTCGCTGAGCCGGTGGCCGTTGAGGCTGTTGCCGAAGTGGCCACACCGGAAGCAACCGCAACCGAAGCGTAAGGTAGGACTCCGCACATCCTGAGTAGGGACTGAGCGTAGCCGAAAGCGGTGTATCGAAGGGCCGGGATGCCCTTCGATACACCGCTACGACAAGCTCAGCGGCTACTCAGGATATTCGGACGGGAGGCGATGGCCTCCCCCAAATCAAAGGAAGAATCATGGCAGAAATCACCGCCGCCGCCGTCAAGCAGCTCCGCGAAACCAGCGGAGCCGGGATGATGGATTGCAAAAAGGCCCTCACGGAAACCAATGGTGACATGGAAGCCGCGACCGACTGGCTGCGCGCCAAGGGTCTCGCAACGGCATCCAAAAAGTCCAGCCGCACGGCCGCTGAAGGCCTGGTGGGCGTGGCCGTCAATGGCAAGACCGGCGCCGCTGTGGAAGTGAACAGCGAAACCGACTTTGTTGCCAAGAACGCACAGTTCCAGGACTTTGTCCGCGCCGTAACCGATATCGCGCTGGAAACCGGCGATGATGTGGCTGTTCTGGCGGCAGCGCCGCACCCGGCGGGTGGCACTGTGGGCGATGTGCTGACCAGCAACATCGCGACCATTGGCGAAAACCAGACACTGCGCCGCGCGCGCCGCCTGTCAGTGAACGATGGCGTGATCGTGTCTTACGTCCACAATGCCGCAGCCACGGGCCTGGGCAAGATCGGCGTGCTGGTCGCGCTTGAAAGTGCGGCACCTGCTGAAAAGCTGGAAGCGCTGGGCAAGCAATTGGCGATGCATGTGGCAGCGGCTTTCCCGCTGGCGCTGGACGAAAGCGGCATTCCGGCCGACGTGATTGATCGTGAACGCAAGATCGCAGCGGAAAAGGCGGCCGAATCAGGCAAGCCCGCTGAATTCCATGCGAAGATGATCGACGGTGCCGTTGCCAAATTCGCCAAGGAAAACGCGCTGCTCAACCAGGTGTTCGTGATGGACGGCAAGACCAAGATTGCCGATGTTGTGGCTGCCGCAGCCAAGGACGCCGGTGCGGCCATCACGCTCACCGATTATGTCCGCTTCCAGCTTGGTGAAGGCATCGAGAAGGAAGCCAGCGATTTCGCCGCAGAAGTCGCGGCGGCAGCGGGCGTTTAAGCCATATTCCGACTATCCTGAGTAGCTGCTGAGCCTGTCGAAGCGGCGTATCGAAGCGCCGCGCGTCCTTCGATACGGGTCTTCGACTTCGCTCAGCCCCTGCTCAGGATGGACGGAGTTTGCTGGCTTCACATTCCGTTGCGCCCGCTATAGGGTGCGCGCCGCTCCCTTCAGTCGCATCGAGAGAATTCCGGACATATGGCACGCCCCCGCTTCAAACGTATTCTCTTGAAGCTGTCGGGCGAAGTCCTGATGGGCGATCAGCAGTTCGGGATTGATCCTGATACGGTTGCGCGCGTCGCGGCCGAAGTGAAGGCTGCCAAGGAAACCGGGCTGGAACTCTGTCTGGTTCTGGGCGGGGGCAATATCTTTCGCGGGATGGCCGGGGCGGCCAAGGGCATGGACCGGGCGCAGGCCGATTATATGGGCATGCTGGCCACGGTGATGAATGCGCTCGCCATGCAGAATGCGCTGGAGCAGATCGGCGTTGAAACCCGCGTCCAGTCGGCCATTCCGATGGCCACGGTCTGCGAACCGGTCATCCGTCGCCGGGCCGAACGCCATCTGGAAAAGGGCCGGGTGGTGATCTTTGCGGCGGGCGTAGGCAGCCCGTATTTCACGACAGACACAGGCGCTGCGCTGCGCGCCGCCGAAATGAATTGCGACGCGCTGTTCAAGGGCACCAGCGTGGACGGCGTCTATGATGCCGATCCCAAAAAGGTGCCGACCGCGACACGTTATGAGTCGCTTGATTTTGGCAAAGTGCTTTCGGATGATCTCAAAGTGATGGATGCCAGTGCTGTGGCCTTGTGCCGCGACAATAATATCCCGATCATCGTGTTTTCTATTCGGCAGCAGGGCAATCTGGCCCGCGTGCTGGCAGGCGAAGGCACGGCCACGATCGTGCAGAATGAGAGGAACTGACCCATGGCTGCCTATAACAAGGCCGATCTTGAGCGTCGCATGCACGGCGCGCTCGAATCCCTGAAGCATGATCTGAACGGCCTGCGCACCGGCCGGGCGAACACGTCGCTGCTCGATCCGATCCAGGTGGAAGTGTATGGTTCGAACATGCCGCTCAATCAGGTGGCGACCGTTTCCGCGCCGGAACCGCGGCTCCTGTCCGTGCAGGTGTGGGACCGCGCCAATGTGACGCCGGTGGAAAAGGCGATCCGCAACGCGGGGCTTGGCATCAACCCGATCACGGATGGCCAGAATATTCGTCTGCCGATTCCCGACATGACCGAGGAGCGCCGCAAGGAACTGGTCAAACTGGCGCACAGCTATGCCGAAAAGGCCAAGATTGCGGTGCGCAATGTCCGCCGGGACGGCAATGACGCGCTGAAGACTGACGAGAAGAAGAAGGACATCAGCGAGGATGATCGCAAGCGGTCTGAAACCGAAGTCCAGAAACTGACGGACGGGCTGATTGCCGATATTGATGTTGCGCTGGCAGCCAAGGAAAAGGAAATCCTGGGCAAGTGACCTCCCGTCCCGCCCTCAAGGCCGGAAGCGGCAGCAGGGTGGTGCCGCGCCACGTGGCCATCATCATGGACGGCAATGGCCGCTGGGCGAAAGCCCGGATGCTGCCGCGCATCGCTGGGCATCGCAAAGGTATAGAAGCCGCGCGGGAAACCGTGCGCGCAGCCGGTCGGCTCGGCATCGAAGTGCTGACGCTCTATGCCTTTTCCAGCGAAAACTGGCGGCGTCCGGCAGAGGAAGTGTCCGATCTGATGGGCCTTCTCCGTCACTTCATCAGCCATGATATTGATGAACTCGCCAAAAATGGCGTCCGTCTGCGCGTCATCGGAGAGTATCGCGCGCTTGCGCCCGATCTCGTCACCCTGATTGACGGCGCTGTGGCGCGCACCGCCGCCAACACGGGGTTGCTGCTGGTCATAGCGCTCAATTACGGGTCGCAAGCCGAGCTGACGTCCGTCGCGCGTGATCTTGCCATGCAGGCGAAGGCAGGCACGCTGGATCCGGAGAGCATCACGCCGGAAATGATCGAAGGCATACTGGAAACGGCGCTTTATGTGGATGATCTCGACCGGGCGGAGGCGTTTTACGGCTCCGTTCTCGGGCTTGAAAAGATCAGCCGCGCAGGGAACCGGCACGTCTTCTTTCGCTGCGGCGCCGGCGTCCTTTTGATCTTCAACACGGAAGAGACGGTGAAGCCGCCGCCGACGGACGGATTGCAGGTGCCGCC
>JANOAJ010000180.1:0-14680 GCA_031411035.1 Sphingomonadales bacterium | reverse complement strand
GCCTTCGCTTTTGGCAACAAAGAAAAGCCAAGCCCCGTGTCGAGCACGGGGCGACGGGGCAGCTCAGCGGCTCATCCCTCCCGGTGATAGGGGTGTCCCGCGATGATGCTGGTGGCGCGGTATAGCTGTTCGGTGAGCATGGCGCGCACCAGCATATGGGGCCAGGTGGCCTTGCCGAAGGACAGCAGCAGCGTGGCACCGTCGCGTTCCTCCGGCGTCAGGCCGTCCGCCGCGCCGATCAGGAAGCGGCATTCGCGGGTGCCGGTGTCGCGCCACCCTTCCAGCCTGCGGGCAAGCTCTGTCGAACCGAGCTGCTGCCCGGTTTCGTCAAGCGCGATGATGACGCTCTGGGCCGGCAGGGCAGGGGGCGTGCCGCCTTTGTCTGGCAATTCGGTGATCTGGAAGGGCCAGGCCAGGCGTTTGGCGTAGCGAGCGATCAGATCGGCTTCGGGGCAGCGCCCGATCTTGCCGCGCGCGACAATGTGCAGCTTCAAGCGTTGGCCGGGGCGGGCGGCGCATCCCCGAACGCCCACATGCGTTCGAGATTGTAGAAGCTGCGCACTTCGGGCCGGAACAGGTGAACAATCACGTCGCCTGCATCAATCAGCACCCAGTCCGCCGTGGGCAGGCCTTCAACGCGGGCGATGCGGCCGCATTCGGCCTTGATCTTTTCGGTCAGCTTGTTGGCCATCGATGCAACCTGGCGGGTCGAACGACCGCTGGCGATCACCATATGATCGGCAATGGTCGATTTGCCGGCAAGCGGAATGGTGACGGTTTCCACCGCCTGATCATCGTCCAGCGATTTGAGGATAAGGGCATGCAAGGCATCAACCATGTCAGTTGCGGAGGCTGGCGTTGCGGCAGAGGGGGTGGCGGGCAAGTGCAAATCTCAATCAATAAGGCGGCGCGTCACAGGGTCGCGCTGTCGTTTGGGGGTGGAACGGGGGGCGCGATACCAGTCGGGTTTCGCCCGGCGCAGCGCGGTGGCGGAGCTTGGATCAGGGCGAAAGCGCAACAGCACGAGCGCCGGTGGTCTCCAGTCTGTCCAGTGTTTCGCACGGGCCGCGGGACGGACAAATTCCCTGAGCCAGCCAAAGGCGCGATCCGCCTTTGCCCGGGCGTTATACCCCGGACGCGCGACAACTGCAATCGGCACGGTCCGCGCCAGCCTCCGCCAATCGCGCCACAGGGGGAGCTGGACGAGATTATCCTCCCCCATCAGCCAGATGAAGCGCCGTTTGGGATAGCGGCGGACGAGCGCGACAAGCGTATCCACGGTAAAGCGGGTGCCCAGTTCGCGCTCGATCACGGTCGGCCGGATGATGCTGCGGCGGGCCATTTGCCGGGCGGATGCGAAGCGGGCGGGCAGGGGGGCCATATCCTTCGCGCCTTCCTTCAGCGGATTGCCGGGGGAGACAAGCCACCACACGTCTGCCACGCCTAGCGCGCGGGCCGCCGCCAGGCTGATGCGCCGATGGCCGCGATGGGCAGGATTGAAGGAACCGCCAAGGAGGAGAGTGGGGGTCAGGCTGCGGGTTTCCAGTCTTCATGACTGTGTCGCACGCGCACTACATCTATTCCCGAAGGCGTGGGAGAATAGAAAAGTAGGTAGGGCGACGTCGGGATGCGCCATTTTCTAATGTCGCCCTGCTCGATTGACGGACCCAGATATGGGTTTTCTGCTAGATAGCGCGCAATCTGAATCGCCGCCCAACCAACGCGATTTGCATAGTCTGGATCAATGTCGACGTAGAACTCGTCGATTCTGGCTAAGTCCGCTTGTGCCTCTGGCGACCAAATGACTTCCTTCATTCAGCTGCGATCGGCAACCGGCGTGCCGCGACTCGTTCTTCGAACCAGCGCTCCATTTCTTCCTGTGATATTCCTTCCCCACGCTCAATGGAGTCGACTCCAGCTTGAATGAAATCAACAAACTCGATCTCTTTGCTTGCCGCCGACTCAACCAAGCGGCTCACAATCCAGGCCCTGCTACGCTCGCGCGAAATGGCAAGACGGTCGATCATGGCGAGAACGTCGTCGCTGACGCGGGTGGTGATAACATTGCTCATGCCTTTAACGTATCACTTGTATACAAATGATTCAAGGACGCGTCTGGCCTGTCCCCCGCACCACCCATTTATAGGTTGTCAGCCCTTCCAGCGCGACCGGGCCGCGCGCGTGGAGGCGGCCGGTGGCAATGCCGATTTCCGCACCAAGGCCAAATTCGCCGCCATCGGCAAACTGGGTGGAGGCATTGTGCATCACGATCGCCGAATCGACTCCGGCCAGGAACGCCTCTGCCGTGTTTGTGTCTTCCGTGATGATGGCGTCAGTATGGGCCGAACTGTGCCGCGCGATATGCGCCATCGCGCCTGCCACGCCATCGACCATCGCAACCGCGCAGATGCTGTCAAGATATTCGGTGTCCCAGTCGGCTTCGGTTGCGGGGACGGTGCGGGGTTCCAGCGCGCAGGCTTCGGCATCGCCGCGCAATTCGCATCCGGCATCCGCCAGGGCAGCGAGGATTGGGGCAGGGGCTGCATAGGCGCGGTCGATCAGCAGCGTTTCGGTGGACCCGCACACGCCGGTGCGGCGCATCTTGGCGTTGACCGCAATGGCCAGCGCTTTCTCCGGATCGGCGGCGCCATCGATATAGGTGTGGCAAATCCCGTCGAGATGCGCGAGCACCGGGACGCGGGCTTCGGCCTGGACACGCGCGACCAGCGATTTGCCTCCGCGCGGGATGATGATGTCGATCAGGCCGGCCGCTTCGAGCATCGCGCCCACCGCCGCGCGGTCACGGGTCGGCACAAGCTGGATGGCGTCGGCAGGCAACCCGGCGCTTTCCTGCCCCGCCACCATTGCCGCGTGGATCGCCCGGTTGGAACCTGCGGCTTCCGATCCGCCGCGCAAGATCACGGCATTGCCCGATTTGAGGCACAGCGCCGCGGCATCTGCCGTTACATTCGGGCGGCTTTCATAGATGATGCCCACCACGCCCAGCGGCACGCGGACGCGGCTCAGGCGCAGGCCGTTGGGGCGCTGTGTATTGTCAATCACCATGCCGACCGGATCGCGCAGGGCCGCCACGGCTTCAACGCCGGCTGCCATGCCTTCCAGCCGCTCGGGCGAGAGCGCGAGGCGGTCAAGCATCGCGCTGCTAAGGCCATTTTTCTGCCCTTGCGCCAGATCTTCGGCATTGGCAGCCAGGATGGTTGCGGCCGATGCCCTGATTTCGGCGGCGGCAGCCAGCAGGGCCTTGGCCTTTTGCGCGCAGCTTTGACGCGCCATCACAGCGGCAGCCGCGCGGGCGCTGCGGGCCATGCCGTGGATCAGGGCGACAGGATCAAGAGCGGTGCCGTGCATGGGCGCGCGTTAGCAAAAGCGCCCGGCGAAGGCAAAAGGGCTGTTCATGGCGGCCTCTGCTCGGCTATGTCATGCGAATGAGCGGGGAAATCGGAGCATTGGGCGATGTGGTAACGGGCGTTGCCCTTGCCCGCGCGGTCGAACCCGAAGCCGGGGAAGGCAAAAGCGCGGCGGGCGATTGCCTCAATTGCGGCACCGCCCTGACCGGCAATCACTGCCATATGTGCGGGCAAAAGGCGAAGGTGCACCGCACGCTTTCGGCCTTCTGGCACGATCTGGTGCATTCGGTGTTTCATTTCGACGGCAAGATCTGGCGGACCCTGCCGCTCCTCATGTTCCGGCCCGGCCAACTGACCCGCCGTTATGTGCACGGAGAACGCGCCAAATTCGTTTCGCCACTGGCACTGTTTCTGTTTTGCGTGTTTCTCACATATGCAGTCGTCAGCCGCGCCATTCCCAAAGACATCGGGGTGAATACGCCTTTCACACCTGCGGAAGCAGCAAAAGAGCTTGCATCTGACCGTGCGGAAGCGATCAACGATATTCGGGAACTGGAACAGGAACGTGCAAAGGCCGTTGCTGACAAGGAGAATGTCGGGTGGATTGACGGGCAACTGGCCCGAAACCGCGCCGCGCTCAATAAGCTGGACGCGGCTTCGGCAGAGGTCGGTCAGGCCGCGATATCGGCACGGAAAATGTCCATTGAACAAAGCCGCGCTGAAACCCTTGTGGCCAGACTGGAGGGCCAACTGGAGGCTGCGCAGAAAGCCGGGCAGCCGGTCAAGCATCTTGAGAAAGAGCTGAAGTCCGCGCGCACAGAGCTTGCGCTGGTGAAAACAGCAGCCAGCGTGTTTCAGAAGAAGGGAGTCGATACCGGCGAGTGGAACTTTACCGACCTGAAGTTTGCAGGTGCTGGCGCGCTCAATGATGCGGTCAAGCATGCGACGGAAAATCCGCAACTGCTGGCATACAAGATGCAATCCAGCGCATATAAATTTTCCTGGGCACTGATCCCGATTTCCACGCCATTCCTGTGGTCGCTGTTTTTCTGGCGGCGGAAATTCAAGATGTTCGATCACGCGGTGTTCGTGACTTATTCGCTGTGCTTCATGATGGCGCTGACGGCGTTTGGCGTGCTGCTCTGGCGCGTTCCGGCACTGGCAGGCCCAGCAACCGCGGCAATGGTTCTGCTGCCGCCCGTGCACATGTTTTTCCAACTGAAAGGGGCGTACAGCCTTGGCGTGTTCGGGGCCTTGTGGCGCACATTCATGCTGACCAGTTTTGCGATAACCGCACTGACGCTGTTTGCGCTGCTCATCCTGCTGCTGGGACTTTCCTGACCCTTAGCGTCAGGCGGGCCTGCCACTCCGGCTGCCGCCGGAGATGACAGGTCATGCCGTTTTCTTTATGCGCCCGCTGCTGCCGCGCCCCCCAGCGGACGGGGCTTGCGTGATTTGGGGATGGACGAACCACCTGCCTTGAGGGGCTTGGGCTGATTCTTGTCAATGCCGCTGCGATCAGGTTTCAATCCGTCCATCAGCGCCTTGATCTCATCACCCGTCAGCGTCTCATATTCCAGCAGCGCTTCGGCAAGCGTGTGCAACTGCTTGATATTCTTCTTCAGGATCTTGGTCGCCTCGGCATGGCCGCCTTCGACAAGGCGGCGGATTTCGCTGTCGATCAACTGCGCCGTCTCGTTCGACACATTGTGCCGCTGGGTCTGCGAATAGCCCAGAAAGGTTTCGCCCTGCTGCTCTTCATATTTGAGCGGCCCGGTCTTGTCGGACATGCCCCACTGGGTCACCATCGCCCGGGCCAGCTTGGTCGCCTGCTGAATGTCACCCGAGGCTCCCGAAGATACTTTGTCATAGCCAAAGATCAGTTCCTCAGCGACCCGGCCGCCCATCACGCTTGCCAGGTCTGCGTACATCTTGTCACGGTGATAGGAGTAATTGTCCCGCTCCGGCATGCTGACAACCATGCCCAGCGCGCCGCCGCGCGGGATGATCGTGGCCTTGTGGATCGGATCGGAAGCCGGCGTGTGGAACCGCACCAGCGCGTGTCCGGCTTCGTGAAAGGCTGTCATCCGCTTTTCATCGTCGGTCATCACCAGCGATTTCCATTCGGTGCCCATGATCACCCGGTCTTTGGCCGTTTCAAATTGCGCCATTGCGACAAGGCGCTTGCCCAGCCGCGCGGCCATCAATGCGGCTTCGTTGACCAGATTGGCAAGATCTGCCCCTGCCATGCCCGGCGTGCCCCGCGCAATCGTCCGCGCGTCCACGTCCGGTGCCAGCGGCACTTTGCGCATATGGACTTCGAGAATCTTCAGGCGGCCTTCAATGTCAGGCAGCGGCACGGTCACGCGGCGGTCGAACCGGCCAGGACGGAGCAGGGCCGGATCGAGAACGTCAGGACGGTTGGTTGCCGCGATGATGATGATGCCTTCATTGGCATCAAAGCCGTCCATCTCCACCAGCAACTGGTTGAGCGTCTGTTCGCGTTCGTCATTGCCATTGCCAAGGCCGGCGCCGCGGTGGCGGCCCACGGCGTCAATTTCGTCGATAAAGACGATGCAGGGCGCGGATTTCTTGGCCTGTTCAAACATGTCGCGCACGCGGCTTGCGCCCACGCCGACGAACATTTCGACAAAGTCGGAGCCGGAGATGGTGAAGAACGGCACATTGGCCTCACCCGCAATCGCGCGGGCGAGCAGGGTCTTGCCGGTGCCGGGCGAACCGACGAGCAGCGCGCCCTTGGGGATTTTTCCGCCCAGCTTTGAAAATTTGGTCGGATCCTTCAGGAAGTCAACAATCTCCTCAAGCTCCTCACGCGCTTCATCGATTCCCGCCACATCGGCAAAGGTCACGCGGCCCTGCTTTTCGGTGAGCATCTTCGCGCGCGATTTGCCAAAGCCCATCGCGCCGGAACCAGCGCCTTTCTGCATCTGGCGCATGATGAAAAAGCCGATGCCCAGGATCAGGATGAAGGGCAGCGCGTTATAGATCATCAGCATCCAGATGCTGGGGCCCTCTTCCGGCTTGGCGGAAAAACGCACATGCGCTTTGGTCAGCCGCTCGGTGAGCTGGGGATCGTTCACGGCAAAGACGCGGAAACTGTCACCATTGGTCAGCTTGCCCGAAATGATGTCGCCAGACTGGACCACTTCCTTGACCGTGCCTTCATCCACCTTGGCGATGAAATCGGAATAGGCGATGCCATCCGTCTTGGCGGTGGCCGTGCGGCTGTCAAACACCGAAACAAAGGCCGCCAGCGCCAGCAAAATACCGGCCCAGATCAACAGGCTCTTCATCCAGGGGTTGGGCTGCTGCTCATTATTGTCGTTCATCATCGTGCCTCGGAGGGTCTTCGCTCTACGCTAGATAGGGGGTTATAGCTTAATAACAATGGAACGAAACGCCCGAACGCTCATTTCTCGCGCCGGGCCGGAGCCGGGGCAAACAGCCAGAAATCTCCGCCTGTGCATTTCACCCCCGCAAGCGTCGCCATGCGCCCTTCGGCAAGGCCGATCAGCAGCCGGTCCAGTTCCTCGCCGCGCGGTTCCGCAGCCCCATTGACGCGCCGGATACAGGCCAGCACGAGGCGGCGGAGCAGCTCGGCAGGCAAGCCGCGTGGATCCAGCGAAACCACGCCTTTGTCTTCCGCGACCCGCCGCGCTTCATAGGCGTGCGCGGTCCACGCCAGTGCGGCTTCGGCGTCGGCAAGCGCGCTGGCGCTGCGGGACGCCGAAACCGCATCCAGCCACGCCGCGTCAGCCAGCGATTTGCGCATCCGGGCACGGTCATATCGGTCATCCCGGTTGCTCGGATCATCAACCGGTTCAAGCCCCGAAGCGCTGACAATCACTTCCAGTTCTGCCCGGCGCCAGCCGAGCAAGGGCCGGATCACCCGCCCGTTGCGCGCCCGCACGCCCGCCAGCCCTGCCAGCCCTGATCCCCGGTTCAGCCGCATCAACAGGGTTTCAAGCTGGTCATCGGCATGATGGGCTGTGGCAATCCAGGCCAGCCCGTGCGCGTCAGCCCAGGCACCCAGCAGCTTGTAGCGCGCCGTGCGGGCGGCTGACTGGATATTGCCGGTAATCGCGCTGTCGGGTTGCAAGATGCGATGCGGGATGGCGCGTGCTTCACACACCTGGCTGACAAAAGCCGCCTCTTCCGCAGCGGCGGCCCGCAACCGGTGATCGACAGTGGCTGCCGCGATCCGTCCGGGCAGGGCTTCATGCGCCAGCAGCAGCAGGGCAAGGCTGTCCACCCCGCCTGAAACCGCAATCCCGAGCGAACTGTTTCCGCCGGTCAGACGCTCAAGATCATCCCGAAAGCGGGCGACCGTTTCAGGCGGCAGGGCATTTGGCGTCGGTTTTCCCCTTGGCGACTTTCGCTTTCAGGTCAGCCGAGGTTTTGGCCCCGTAAACCTCGTCAAACTCGGTATAGACCTTGCAGGCGTCAGCCGGCTTTTTCAGTCGCGTCAGCGCGACGCCCAGCCAGTAGAGGCTTTCAGACGCCCGCTCGCCGCGCGGATTTTTCTGGTAATTGTCATAAAAGGCCACTGAGGCGAGCGCAGGCTTGCCTTCATCCAGATAGGCACGGCCAAGCAGATTCTGGGCGAAACTGAGACGCTTGTGGGTTGGGTATTTGGCAACGAATTCCTTCAGCTTGGTCTGCGCTTCGGGATAGAGTTTTGCGCCCCACAGGCGGAAACCATAAGTGTAGGCATCTTCCGCCGCGTCTCCGGTCGCGGGAATTTCAACGGCGGCAATCGCTGCTTTGCGGGCGGGATCTACCTTGGTGGTTGTGGTGGCAGCGGGTGCCGGTTTGGGGGCTGCCGGCTTGGCGATTGTTGCAGGCTTGGAGGAGGCTGGTGTCGGCTTGAGGGCGGGCGTTGTGGCGGCCAGTTCGGTTTCGTCACCGGACCCGACGGCTGTTTCCGGCGTTTCCAGCGCTTTGAGGCGGCCTTCATAAGCCTTGAGCGCGTCTTCGACCTTTTTCAGACGAAATCCGTCCTGTTCGACCTGGCCGGTCATGGATTTGAGCTGCGATTCAAGCGCATCGACGCGCGCGGTCAGATCCGTGATGGGCGCACCCGCCGCATTGCCCGCTGCCATGGCGGGGGAGGGATTTGATCCCAGTTCCGGTTCCAGCGTCGCGCCGTTCGGGAATACCTTGCGCTGGACGGCCTTCATTTCCTTTTCCAGCTTGTCCACACGCAAATTGACCGTGTCACTTTGGGCAAGAACGGGCGCAGTGCTGACGCCGGACAGTAACACGATGGCGATCAACAGTCTGCGCATCGGAAATTCTCCCTCTCGAAACTTTAATATGCTTAACGCGCTGTCACCAATGACCCAGCGGCCCCGGCTAATCAAGGCTGCGCTGTCGCTGTGCTGTTCCCGGTGGCAACCGGTGCTGGCGGTGCGGGTTGCGGGACGCGGGCAGTCAGTGCGGCTGCACTGATCGGTACATTCTTGACTGTCCGTTCCGGTTCGCCAAGCGGTGCCACTTCCCTGCCGTCGATGGTAACGGCGATCAGTTCCGCACGTCCGGTGCGGATTTGCGGATTGTTCGCGTCGGCAGGCACCTGATATTGCTCACCTGCGGCCATTTCCTTTTCAAACAGAACCTTGTCATCCGCATCATAGATGCGCAGCCAGACCGGCTGTTTGGCTGTCAGAACCACTTGCCCCGCAGTGAGCGGCGCAGGAGGCGTCGATGCAGGCACTGCCTGTTGCGGGGCGGGCGCTTCTGCCTGTGATGCCACGGGATCCGGAGCCGGATCAGCCATCATCTGGCTGCGCCACAAAAACCAGCCTGCGAGGAAAAGCACGGCAAGGATGGCGGCAGTCCAGGCAAGCAGGCGCGATGGCATGCGGGCGGGATCGGCATCGTCAAAGCCCGGCGCGTCATATTCCGAAGTCGCGCGCACCTCACCCAGTTCCACGCGAAGGCTGTTGGCAAGGCTGACTTCGTCTTCCCCCACCGTGCGGCCATAGGCTTTGACAAAACCCACGGCATAGGTTTTGGATGGCAGGGACGCATAGTCACCGGCTTCAATGGCTTGCAGATGGCGCAGCGGAACGCGCGTTTTGGTTGCGATATCACTGAGTTCCAGCCCGGCCTTCATGCGTGCCGCACGGAGCCGGTCACCAACGCGCTCGGGAAAAAGCGCGGCATCAGGGGATTGGGTATCGACCACTTTTCTTTTCTCTCCTTGCCATATCCATCAGGCACAGGCTGGCGGGCCTTGTTCCAGCGAATCTGCGGCAAGTCAACGCTGCATCCGGCGTCCGAAAGGGCTTCTCTACAACTCAACCCCGTTTTGAACCGCCCAGTCGCCCAGCCGATTCCGGGGCGGCATGCCCGAGGCGCTGACCAGTTCGGGCCAGGCACTGCGCAGGGCGGAAACATCCAGTGACCGGATCATTGCCTTGATCGGGCCAACCGCCGCCGGAGTGATCGAAAGCCGTTCCACACCAAGGCCGATCAGGGCCATCGCTTCCAGCGTCCGCCCCCCCATCTCACCGCAGACAGTAACGGGCACTTCGGCGGCGTGGCAGGCTTCGACGACCCGTTTCAGGAAGCGCAATATGGCAATGCTCAGCCAGTCAAACCGTTCCGCCAGTTTGGGATTGGCGCGGTCGGCCGCAAAGAGAAACTGGGTCAGGTCGTTGGTGCCGATGGACATGAAATCGAGATTGGGAAGGATCACATCCAGCATTTCGGCAAGCGCGGGAACCTCCAGCATCGTGCCATAGCGGATCTGCCGGGGCACCTTGCGCCCGCGCCCGGCAATCCATTCGCGCTGCGCCTCGAACAATGCCCGGGCTTCGTCAAATTCCCAGGGTTCCGACACCATCGGAAACATGACGTTCAGCGTCCGCCCGGCAGCGGCCTCAAGCAAGGCCCGGGCCTGCGCCTTCATCAGCCCCTCACGCTCCAGCGCAATGCGGATCGCGCGCCAGCCCATGGCGGGATTTTCTTCCTCTTCGCCGTCATGACGGAGATAGGGCAGGGCCTTGTCGCCGCCGATATCAACGGTGCGGAACACGACAGGCCGGTCTCCGGCACCGTCCAGCACTTCGCGATACAGGCGCTGCTGACGTTCGCGCTGGGGCATGGTGGCAGAAACGAGAAACTGGAATTCGGTGCGGAACAGGCCAATGCCGTCCGCGCCGGTCAGATCCAGCGCGGCCACATCATCGCGCAGCCCGGCATTGATCATCAGGGTGATCCGCTGGTCATCCTTTGAAAGCGGCGGCAGATCGCGCATGGCGACAAAGCTAGCACGGCGTTTCTGGCTGATGGACAGCTTGTTGTCGAACGCCTCTTCCATCGTTCCGGTGGGGCGAACGAATACGGCACCTTCATTGACATCCAGCAGCACGAAATCGCCATCTGCCACCATCCGCCAGACCTCACGGCAGCGGCCCAGCACCGGAATGCCCATTGCCCTTGCCACAATGGTCACGTGCGCGGTGAGCGACCCTTCTTCCAGGATCACGCCTTTCAGGCGGCGGCGATCATATTCCAGCAGTTCGGCGGGCCCCAGATTCTTGGCGATCAGGATCGTATCCTGCCGCAACCCCGCCTGTGCTGCCGTGCCCAACTGGCCGGACACGATCCGCAGCAACCGGTTGGACATGTCCTCCAGATCGTGCATCCGGTCAGCCAGCAGAGGATCGTCAATCTGGCGCATCCGCATCCGGGTGCGTTGCTGCACGCGTTCAATGGCGGCTTCGGCGGTCAGCCCGCTGTCAATCGCTTCGTTGATGCGGCGCTTCCAGCCTTCGTCATAAGCGAACATCTTGTACATTTCGAGGATTTCACGATGCTCGCCCTCGCCACCAAATTCGGCCTGGCTGGCCATTTTGTCGATCTGTTCGCGCATCCGGTCAAACGCGGAATAGACGCGGTGGCGCTCTGCCTCGGTATCTTCGGCAACCGTGTGCTCAATGGTGACGCGCGGGTTGTGATAGACCGCAAAGCCGCTTGCCATGCCATCAACCAGTTTCAGCCCGGCCAGACGCGCCGGGGCGGTGTTGACCGCTTTCGTTCCCCGCACATGGGCATTGTCGATCAGCCCGGCATTGGCGATCAGTTCCGAAAGCACCATTGCCACGGTCTGAAGCGCCTCGATCTCCACTTCCTCATACTGGCGCGGATCGGCATGTTGCACGCACAGCACGCCAACCGCATCGCCCTTGCGCACGATCGGCACGCCAGCGAAGCTGTGGAACAGTTCTTCGCCCGTTTCCGGCTTATAGGCAAAATCGGGATGGCTGGTCGCTTCGGCCAGGTTCAGCGTCTGGATCTGTTCGGCAATCGTGCCAACCAGCCCTTCGCCCAGCGCCAGCTTGGTCACATGCACGGCAGACTGGTTGAGCCCGCGCGTGGCAAACAGTTCGAGCACGCCTTCGCGCCGCAGATAGACAGAGCAGACTTCGCTCACCAGCGCTTCACCGATAATCTGGACAACCTGATTGAGCTTGGCTTGTGCCGTGGCGCGCGAAGCCATCACCTCATGCAGGCGCGTCAGGATTTCGCGGGCAGATTGGGCGGCTCCGGTAAGCATGGTTGTGCGCTATCAGATCGTCACGCACGCGTCCATGCACACACCGGGGCTAAAGCACGGTTTGAATGACAGGGCGGACGCAATTACTTGTTGTGCGTTCCGGCACAGCATTACAGACTGGGGACAGTTAAAGAGCGCGTCGAAAAAGTGATTCGATCTGTTCAGGGGAAGTTTAATGAAAAACTATGTGTGGCTGGCCGGTATTGCGGCAATCTCCCTGTCTTCTGTCGCAATGGCCAAGGAGCCGAAGCAGGCCAAGCCGTCCAACGCGGAAAAACTCCAGCGCCAGGCCCTTAGCGATGTGCCGCGCTGCACGCGCAAACTGGGCACGGTATCCATTGCAGATGGCGATGATCCCTATGGCTGGACGCAGTTTTCGCTCGCACCGCCTTCCAAGCTGCTCAAGGTTATTGTCCAGCGTTCGGGCTGTTTCAATCTGGTTGATCGCGGCACCGGCCTCAACGCGGCGCAGCGGGAGCGCGATATCGGGGCAGGGCTTGGCCTCCAGCGGCGTTCCAATGTCGGGCAGGGCCAGATCAAGGCCGCTGACTATGTGCTGATCGCCGAAGTGCAGGCAGCCAATGGCAACGCGCAGGGCAGCGGTGCCGGGGCGGCGGTCGGCGGGCTTATCGGCGGGCGTTTCGGCGGCCTGATCGGCGGGATCAAGAGCAAGAAGATCGAAGCCAATACCGTGCTTTCGCTCACCAATGTCCGGACGACCGAGACGCTGGCCACAACCGAAGGTTATGCGGCGAAGAATGATATCGGCTTTGGCGGAGGCGCGGGCTTCTTTGGCGGCATCGGTGTCGGGGCGGTTGGTGGCGGCTATGAAAATACCGATGTCGGCCGGATCGTGACGCTCGCATTCCTTGATGCCTATTCAAAGATGGTGACCGAACTTGGCGGCATTCAGGAAGGGGCAACCGGCACGGCCGAAGCGGCACCGGCCAAAACCTTCACGGCTACCGGCCCCTCAGCCCTGCGGCGCACGCCAGCACCGGCAGGCGCGGTGATCCGGACGCTGCCTGCGGGCGCCATCGTCTATCCCACCGGCAAGCAGCAAGGCCTGTGGTGGGAAGTGGCCGACGAAAATGACAATGTCGGCTGGGTGCTCAACACCAAGTTCGCGCCAAGCCGATAGCCGGTTCCGCTAAAGGCCAAGCACCTGCTTGGCCAATATGCCGCGCTGAATTTCGTTCGATCCGCCATAAATGCTGGCCGCGCGTCCGTTGAAATAACGGGGTGCTGCCAGCATCGCGCTTTCCGGGCCGATGGGTGTCAGATTGCTGCCGGGCTGGCGCGCCTCGCGCTGGCTGGGGGCAGCGTACATCCCGGTCAGTTCCACGGCCAGTTCCTGAATGGCCTGCTGCGCTTCGGTCCCTTGAATTTTCAGGATTGAGGATGCGGCACCCGGATTGCCGCCACGCGCCATCGCCGCCATCGCTTGCGCTTCCGCCGCCTCAATGGCAGCGACCAGCACATCAAGCCCGGCAAGTTTGCGGCGGATCGCCGGTTCCTTGTCCCCGTCCGTTTCCCGCGCAACGCGCTTGAGCTCTGACAGCGCCGCCTGAAGCCCCGCCGCATAGGCAACGGCCCGTTCAAATTCGAGCAGATATTTGGCAACTGACCACCCCATATCCTCATTACCGAGCCGGTTGGAAACCGGCACGCGGACATCTTCGAAAAACACCTGATTGAAATCATGATCATCAGCAATAGAATGGATCGGCCGGACAGTCAGGCCGGGCGTCGCCATATCGAGCAGCAGGAAAGTGATCCCCTGTTGCGGTCGCCCTTCCCGGCTGGTGCGGACCAGACAGAACATGCGATTGGCAAAATGGGCGTGGGTCGTCCAGATTTTGGACCCGTTCAGCACATAATCGTCGCCGTCGCGATCCGCACGGAGAGACAGCGCCGCCAGATCCGATCCTGCCTGCGGCTCCGAATAGCCCTGACACCAATAATCCTCGCCCGAAAGGATGCGGGGCAGATAGTGCGCCTTCTGGGCGGGCGTTCCATAGTGCATGATGCACGGTGCCACCATGCGCAGCCCCATAGGGCCAATGGCGGGGGCAGAGGCGCGCGCCAGTTCGGACGAAAATATGTGGCGCTGCATTTCGTCCCAGCCAGGGCCGCCATATTCCGCAGGCCAGCTTGGCGCTGCCCATCCTTTGGCGTTGAGCCGTTGCAGCCAGGGGCGCGTGTGCGGCCAGTCGACAAACACGCTGGTGGCCTTGCGACCCACCTCGCGCAGTTCCGGTGTCAGATTGTCGTCAATCCATGCGCGGACCTCGGTGCGAAAGGTTTCGTAGCGATCCAGATTCATCGCAAAGGAATGTCACAATCGATCTGAATCGGCAATCGGGACTCCACAAAACCAAATTTCTGTATAAATTCGACAGTTGACAATGTTATTTTTTGTAGATACAAAAATATGGCGATTATCTTTGACCCCGGTAAGCGGGATGCCACGTTGCGGTCTCGCGGACTTGATTTTGCTGATGCCGGGCGGGTTTTTGCAGGGCCTCTAGTCGAGGATTTTGATGACCGGTTTGACTATGGGGAAGATCGATTCATCACGGTGGGTTTTCTCGATGCGCGGCTGGTTGTGGTCGTTTGGACGCCGCGTGGTTCAGATCGCCACATTATTTCGATGAGGAAATGCACGGAAATTGAGCGCAAGCGATATGGACGAGAACTGGGTCGATCCTGAGGACGCCCCCGA
>JANOAJ010000179.1:0-13125 GCA_031411035.1 Sphingomonadales bacterium | reverse complement strand
AAGCTGAAGCCGCTCGCCAATGTCCGCACCGGGTTCGAGAAACTGCCTGAAGCGTTCATCGATCTGATGACAGGGAAGACCATCGGCAAGACCATCGTATTGATCTGAAAATAATGAACAGGAGAGACAGGATGATTTTCGTACAGGGCACCATGAATATGGATCCGGCCTGCATCCCCGATTTCGTGGCCGACGTGGCCGCGATGCGCGACAGGGTTCTGGCAGAGGATGGCTGCCACTTCTATTCCCTGCTGGTCGAGGATGCTCGCACCGGCCTTGTCAACGTGATCGAGCAGTGGCGCGACGATGATGCGCTGGGCGTGCATTTCACCATGCCGTGGATCGGCACATTCTTTGCCAAGTTCAGTCCGCTGATGCAGGCATCGACCGTGCAGATCTTCGATATTGACGGCAATCCGCGCCCGCTTCCGGGCATGTAGCCGTGCGGTTGAACGGCAAAATCGCATTGGTGACAGGCGGAGCATCGGGGCTTGGGGAAGCGATATGCCGCCGCTTCGCGGCCGAAGGCGCGGCTGTTATCATTGCGGATATCGATACGGCAGCGGGGACAAGCCTTGCCGCAGAACTGGGGACGGCTGCCCGCTTCGAACGACTTGACGTAACCAAGCCAAAGGATTGGGAAACTGTGTTTGCCCGGCTCGACCGGCTTGATATTCTTGTCAACAATGCCGGCATCACCACCCTGGGTTCGATTGAAGAGGTGACGCTGGAACAGTTTCGACATGAATTCGAAATCGACGTGGTGGGTGTTTTCCTTGGCTGCAAGCAAGGCGTTGCAGCGATGAAAGCGCATGGCGGCTCCATCATCAACATGTCCTCAATGACGGGCGTGCGGGCGCAGGCCGATCTGGTTGCCTACAATGCCGCCAAGGCCGCCGTTACCCATATGAGCAAATCCATAGCCCTGCACTGCGCGAAGCAGGGCTATGGCATTCGCTGCAATTCGGTGCATCCCGGCGCGATCCGCACGCCCATTCTGGACAAGGTTCTGGCTCAGTCGGACGATCCCGCGGCGCTGCTTGCCAGTTGGGAAGCCACCCACCCCATCGGGCGGCTGGGCAAACCCGAAGAGATTGCTGCCATCTGCGCCTATCTGGCTTCGGATGAGTCCGCGTTTGCGACGGGCGCGGAATTCCGGATCGATGGCGGCAGCACGATATGATGGCGCTGCCGGTACGCCAGATGGCCTATTTCGTGGCTGACGTGCGCGCTGCGGCGCTGGCGCATCATCGTCAGTTCGGATCCGGCCCCTATTTCGTGGCGGATCATATTCCTTTGCGATCCTCGCTCCACAGGGGGATGGAACGCCCGCTTGATCACTCGTCAGCCTATGGCCAGTGGGGCGATGTGATGATCGAGTTCGTGCAGCAGAACAATGCCGGACCTTCGGCCTTTCATGACATCTACCCCGAGGGATCGGGCCGCTTTGGCTTTCATCATGTCGCCCTGTTTGTCGATAATGTGGATGAAGCCTGTGCGCGCTTTGCCGCGGACGGGATGGAAACCGCGTTTCGCGCAGAAATGAATGACGGGTTTGTGTACGCCTTTGTCGATGCGGTTGCCGCCTATGGTCACATGATCGAACTGTATGCGCCGCTGCCCCAACTGACTGGCTTTTATGATATGGTTGCAGCGGCGGCAGAATCGTTCACAGGCGATGCCGTAATCCAGACGATAGCCTTTGAGTGAGATATTCATGACCCTGTCCGCCCGCGCCCTTGAGATCGGAGCCAATGTCGAAACATTCGTTCGTGAAACCGTAATTCCCTATGAAGCGGATACGCGTCGCGATCATCATGGCGCGCCGCTTGACGAACTCGTGATGGAGATGCGGGAGAAGGCCCGCGCAGCAGGCGTGCTGACGCCGCATATCCTGGCAGACGGATCACATCTGACGCAGTTGGAAACGGCCTATGTGCTGCAAAAATCGGGACTGTCTCCGCTGGGGCCGGTCGCGGTCAACACCAGCGCGCCAGACGAAGGCAATATGTATCTGCTCGGCCATGTCGGCAGCCCGGAACTGAAGGAACGATTCCTGGCGCCTTTGGTTGACGGCCGCGCGCGTTCCGCTTTCTTCATGACTGAGCCCGCGATGGAAGGCGGCGCAGGCTCTGATCCGTCGATGATGCAGACAACCTGCAAGCTCGACGGCAATCACTGGGTGATCAACGGCCGCAAGGCGTTCATCACGGGCGCGGACGGTGCCAAAGTTGGCATCGTCATGGCCAAGGCGGCGGAAGGCGCGTGCATGTTCATCGTCGATCTGCCCGATCCGGCGATCCGCATCGAACATGTCCCCAACACCATCGACAGTTCGATGCCCGGCAGCCATGCGACCGTTGCCATCGAGAATCTGCGAGTTCCCGCAGACCAGATGTTGGGGCAAGCCGGTGAAGGCTTCAAATATGCCCAGATCCGCCTCTCCCCTGCCCGCCTGTCCCACTGTATGCGCTGGCACGGCTGTTGCGAGCGGGCGCATGAAATCGCCACCGACTATGCCAATCGCCGGCAGGCGTTCGGCAAGACGCTGATTGATCATGAAGGCGTGGGCTTCATGCTGGCCGAAAACATGATCGACCTGCAACAGGCCAGGCTGATGATCGAATGGTGCGCGTCGGTGCTGGATACAGGGGCGCTCGGCACAGTGGAAAGTTCCATGACCAAGGTGGCGGTATCCGAAGCCTTGATGCGTATTGCTGACCGCTGCGTTCAGGTGATGGGCGGCACCGGCGTGACCGACAAGACCATCGTCGAACAGGTCTTCCGCGAAGTGCGCGCCTTCCGTATTTATGACGGCCCGACCGAGGTGCATAAATGGAGCCTCGCCAAGAAAATCAAGCGGGACTGGAAGGCAGCACAATGAGCGAAACCTGGCATTCCCTGGTTCCGGAGGCCGAATTCCCGGAAGAAGGCAAGCTGGCAACGATGGTCAACCGCTGGCACGTGCTTGTGGCGAAAACCGACGAGGGGCTGTTTGCGGTCAATGATCGCTGCACCCATCAGGCATCAATCCTCTCCTCCGGGCGCATCCGCCGTGGCGCGATCATGTGTGCGCTGCATGGCGCTCGGTTCGAGGTGGCGACAGGCCGCTGCATCGGGGGCACCTACCGCGATTTGCGCATATTTCCCGTGCGCGTGGAAAACGGGATGATCGAAGTTGCCATTCCGGATTCGGCACCAGGCATGGAAGACGTGCCGGTCACGCTCTCACCCCCCTCACCATAGACACAGGTTCGCAAATGTGTCCGGCGCCTTACTCTCGCGCGAGACAATAAGGAGAGTGATCATGCCCTTTACCGGCCCCGCCGAAGACCGCCTTGCCATCCGTGAATTGCTGGATACCTATGCCGACGCGGTAACTAGGCGCGATGCAGATGGCTGGGGCGCCACATGGGCGGAAGACGCCGCATGGTCGCTTCCCGACTATCCCGAAATCGGCACCACCAATGGCCGGACAGCCATTGTCGCCATGTGGATCGAGGCCATGAAAGCCTATCCCGACATCATGTTCGAAGCGTGGCCCGGATCGATCGACGTGGACGGGAACCGCGCTGTCATGCGTTCCTACACGTCCGAAGTCTATGATCAGGGTGGCATCACGATGCGGGATCGCGGGGTCTATGAAGATGTGTGCGTGAAGGTGGATGGCCAATGGCGGTTTGCCAGCCGGAGCTTTCGCAACATTCATCGGCAACACGCCCCAAAGGGCGTTTGATCAACAAAAGGGCGGTGCCCTTCGACACCGCCCGCCTTTTGCGATCCAATGTCAGAAGCGGAAGGTGACTTCCGCTTTTATCGTGCGTGGCACATTGCCGAAGCCTAGCTGATCGGCATAAACGCCACCCGCCGTGCCGGTGCCACTGCCCGTTGAGGGGCCGTCCACCACGCCAGACACATAGAAGCGGTTGGTCAGGTTCTTGCCAATAATGGCAAGCTGCCAACGGTCATCCTCGGAACCGATCCGGATGCCCGCATCCAGCGTCATATAGGATTTGTTGCGAGAGAAGGGATTGCCAAATCCTGAGGCAATGTAGCTGTCACTATAACGGGAATCGACGTTGAGGCCGAGCTTCATCCCGTTCCCGATGGCACTTTCATAACCGGCACCAAAGCTGGCCGTCCAGCGCGGCGCGTTGGCGAGCGTCGCCCCGGCAAGGTTCTGGCGTACCCCCGCTTCGGCGCCCGCGATTGGACGTGTCGAACCATCCGCATTGAGGAACAGGTTGCAGCCACCAGCAGGAGTCTGACCCGAATAGCAAGGTGCGGCCGGAAAGCTGGTATATTGCGCCTTGTTGTAATTGAGCGTGGCGTGGAGATCGAGCCCTTCCAGATCACGCGGGGCAAACTGGGCCTCAAGCTCGATGCCCTTTGTCCGGGCGTCGGCGGTCAAAGTCTGGAAAGCGAAGATCGGCGAGTTGAAGAAGTCCACTTGCAGATCGCGATATTTATAGGTGTAGGCGATAAGGTTCAGCCGTAGCTGATTGTCAGCGACCGTGGATTTGATCCCCGCCTCAAAGCCGCTCGCTTTTTCCTCGTCAAAAGTCAGATCGTCGAGCGGGTTGTTGGAGAAGGCGGAATTGATGCCCGAGTTTGAGAAGCCGCCCGACTTGTAACCGGTTTTGTAAGCGCCATAAAACATGACATTGCGGCTGGGCTTGTAACTGATTGTCGCTTCAGGTGAGACATTGTTGAACGTCTGCTGCGCGTTCACGATCCCCAGCGGGGCGTTGGCAGGACGGAAAATGAATACCAGTGCCGGGTTGCCGATGGGTTGAGAGAAGCGGCTGTCCTTGGTCTCGTGTGTGTAGCGCAGACCGGCCGTAGCTTCAAAATCACCGAATTTGGCAATCGCCTGACCGAACAGGGCAAGCGTTTCGCCATCGGTGAAGCTGTTCTTGCCGGTGGCTACGTAGCGGTTTGCGGCAGACTGGCTGCTGTCCTCAACATTGCCGAACGCGATGAACTGATCGAATTTGCGTTTTGTTTTCTGGTAGTAGCCGCCCGCCAGCACATTGATCGGACCGTCGAAGCTGGTCAGCGCCCGGAACTCGGTTGAAAAGGCCCGCCAGGTGGAATTTTCCGTTGCGAACACGGTGCCCGGATTGGCCTGGAAGTCGCAGTTGCAGCCCCAGCGGTTATTGTTGGTGTTGTAATTGGTCACGCTGGTCAGCGTCACATTGCCCAGTTCATAGTTGATATTGGCCGTCAGCGCATGGCTGCGATAGCGGTTGTACATCTGTCCGTCCTTGCGGGCGAACGGGAAGTTTGCGGCTATGTCGGTCGGGAAATTGGCCTGATGGGTAACGAAGTTGGTGCCGCACGCATCAGTGGGACGCAGCGTGCTAAACCCGGTGGCGCACTTATAAGCGACATAGTTCCAACTGGAATTCTTCGCCCGGCTGTAATCATAGCCATATTTGAGCGTCATCGTCAGATCTTCATTGGGCGTGAATTTCAACGTGCCGCGCGCCAGCAATTCTTCTTCGCCGGGCTGATCCTGTGCCAGCGGCAATGCTGTGTGACTGTTCAGAGTGCCGGTCGCGACATCAAATGTGCTATATGCCTGGGGCGCTGCGGAATTCGTGTAATAGGTTCCATACATTTTCGAGCCGCGCACGGCGAGGCGCGCACCAAGCGTATCAGAAATCGGCCCGGATGCGATCAGTTCCACCTGCGGCTGCTTTGCCTTGAATTCATAGGACACGCGGGAAATGAATTCCGCATCCTTGCCGGGATCTGCCGTGGTGATGGAAATCACGCCCGCAGTGGCATTTTTGCCGAAGAACAGCGCTTGCGGGCCTTTGAGCAGTTCCAGGCGGGCCAGATCGAAAAAGCCTTCCTGCACGATGCGGCCTTGCCCGTAATACACCCCGTCCACGATGACCGCGACGGACTGTTCGATGCCAATGGATGTTGACGATGTGCCGATACCGCGCAGTGTCAACTGGGCGCCCGAACCGTTGGACGCACGGCCCACCAGGAAGTTGGGCGTGGCAGCAGCCAGTTTGTCCAGGCTGGTAAGATCGGCCTTGCGGATGCCTTCTGCCGAAATCGCTGTCATCGCGACGGGAATATCCTGAACACTTTCAGCCCGTTTGCGCGCCGTCACCACAATGTCACCAAGGCCGCCTTCTTCAGCCGCAGGCGTTTCCTGGGCGAACGCCAAGCCGGGCATGGACGCAAGCATGATTGCAAAAAGGCTGGCACCGAAATGGGCATAGCTTGGGCGGCTGGACATATGTTTTCCCCTCCATCAGATTTATAGGGTTACCTACCAATTCCCTCGAAAACCGCGCCTCCAACATTGGCTAGGTGGCATCGCCGAAGGTGAGGTGCAGTCTGATCGGGAGAGGAATCCGCATGACCACCAACCGTTACTGGCGTCTGGACGCGCACCCGCAAGGCAGCAACTTTTCGGATGCCCTGTCCCTTCAGACCGAACCCCTGTCCGCTCCGGCCGCAGGCGAAGTCGTTGTAAAGGCAGACTGGCTGTCGATGGATGCAGGCACCCGCATGTGGATGTCTCCGCGTACCGACGGGTATCAGCCACCACTGCCGCTTGGATCCAAGATGATGGGGCTGTGTCTGGGGCGTGTGGTTCAATCCCGCCATTCCGGCTTTGCCGAAGGGGATGTCGTGCGCGGTTTCGGGCAATGGGCGGACTATTCGCTAATGACACCCGAACTGGCAGGCCTTGAGACGCTGGATGAAAACGTCAGTGACATCCGCCAGCATTTCGGCGCTTTGGGCATGAACGCCTGGACGGCCTATGTCGGCCTCACCGAAATCGGCAAGGCACAGCCGGGGGATGCGGTGGTCATTTCGGCGGCAGCGGGCGCGACCGGATCGCTTGCCTGTCAGATTGCCCGCAATCTGGATTGCCGCGTGATCGGGATTGCGGGTGGAGCGGAAAAATGCGCGTGGTTGCGCAACACGCTCGGTGTCGATCAGGCAATCGATTACCGGAATGATGACGTAGAGGCGCAACTCGCGCGTATAGAGGGCGGCATCAACGTCTATTTCGACAATGTCGGCGGCCCGATCCTTGATGCCGTATTGCCCAATATGGCGCATTATGGCCGGATCGCCGTCTGCGGCATGGTGGCGGCTTATGACGAGGACGGCCCCCTGCCCGGCCCCAGGCGCTTTGACCAGATATTGATGCGCCGCCTGCGCGTGGAAGGGTTCTTCATCCCCGACTTTCTGGAACGCGGCGCCGAATTCCTGCCGGTATTGAGAGGGTGGCTTGATGCGGGAAAACTGGCCATGACATTCGATGAAACGGCCGGGCTGGAAAATCTCCTTATCGCCTATGACCGGATGCTGAGCGGCAAGAGCATCGGCAAGGTGATTGTGGACATGCGCCGCTGATGCCGATCATCCTCCACAACGCGCCGATCCAGTGCCTTGTCGCGGTGCGGGGCCATCCGTTTGACCGGACGGCCTTTGACACGCTCTTTCAGTCCATGGACGGCATTTCAGCCACGATGGTGGATCAACCCGCGGCTGCCCGGTTGATGAATCCGGACGGGATGCGCGGTTTCGATGTTCTGGTGCTCTATGACATGCCGGGCCTGGATTTTACCGTCAGCGATAATGCGCCCGCCTATCTCGAGCCAGATGACGCGCTGAAATCCGGTTTTCGCGCGCTGCTGGAATCGGGCACGGCCATCGTCGCCCTGCACCACGCGCTTGCGGGTTGGCCCACATGGGAAGACTATGGTGAATGGCTCGGCGGGCGATTTCTGTATCATCCGGGCATGGTGCGGGGCACCGAGGTTCTTGACAGCGGCTATGCCCACAATGTGCGCTATGATGCCAAACTGGTGTCCGACCACCCCGTCACGAGGGGCCTGCCGCCGCATTTTGCGATGACGGATGAACCCTATCTGTGCGAGATATTCGAAAACGATGTAATACCATTGCTGCGCTCCCGCGGCAGTTACACACGCGAGCATTTCTTTTCGGCTGACCTGGCCGTCAAAGGCCGCATGTATGACCGGGAAGGCTGGGATCACCCACCAGGGTCTGACCTGATCGGCTGGGCAAAACAGGCGATCAACAGCCGACTCGTCTATCTCCAGCCGGGAGACGGTCCGTCAGCCTATGACAATCCGGACTACCGGCGGCTTGTGGAGAATGCGATCCGCTGGGTCAGACAGTGACCAGGCCGCCATCGACGACGAATTCCGCGCCCGTGATGTAGCGGCTTTCGTCCGACGCGAGGAACAGGTTCATATTGGCAATATCTTCCGGCTCTCCAAAATGGCCCATCGGGATGGATGCCGATAGCGTCTTATACACTTCCGGATTTTCCTGCATCGCGACTTTCTGGATGTTTGTCATGATCATGCCGGGGTGCACTGTGTTGACCCGGATCTTGTCCATCGCGCACTCCAGCGCAACGGTCTTGCTGAACAGGCGCACGCCGCCCTTGGCTGCGGCATAGGCAGCGCATCCTGCGACGCCGATCAGCCCGACGACCGACGAGATATTGATGATCGACCCGCCGGTACCGGTCTTGCGCATCAGCTTCACCGCGCGCTGGGTTCCGAAAAACACACTGTGCAGATTGGTATCATTCTGGCGCATCCATTCGGCTTCTGTGATTTCGGCGAACGGCCCGAGGATGGCGATACCGGCATTGTTGACGATGGTGTCGAGCGTGCCGAACTGCGCTTCAACAGCGGCAAACACGGCATCCCATTCCGCCGTGCTGGTAACGTCATGCGCCATTGAAACGGCAGTGCCGCCATTGCTGCGGATGGTTTCTGCAACCGCTTCGGCACCTGGCGCGTTGATATCTGTCAGGAAGACGCTCGCACCTTCCTCGGCAAAGCGGAACGCCGTCGCGCTGCCCAGCCCGGGGATCGAGGCCGCCCCCGTAATCAACGCCACCTTGCCTGTCAGTCGGCCCATTTCATCCACTCCATCTGAAAAGGGCTGCGACCGGACGATGCCGGGCGCAGCCCCTGTTTCACTTCATGATCAGCCGATCAGAACTTGAACCCGAGCGACGCTCCGTAGGTGCGCGGCTCGCGCGCCGTTCCGAAAGACCACAGCCCGGCCACCGTGAAGGCATGGGTCGAGCCCTTGTCGTTCAGCAGATTGCGACCAAATATCGTCAGCTTGGCATCAACCCCGCCAATCTCGAATTTGGTGGAAAGGCTGGCATCGACAAGATCCTGCGGATTGCCCCGCACGCGCGGATCATTGCCCGCGACAATAACCGTCGCCGTCGAGAAGTTCGTCAGCGGATTGACCGAAATCTGCTGATCATAACGACCGATATGGCGATAGCCGATATTGGCCAGCACTTCACCAAAGCTGGTGGGCACGGTGTAATCGACAGCGAACGAGCCGTTGAACTTCGGCGCGTAGATCATCTCGTTGTTGGAGAAATCAAAGGGCTTGATCACACCAGCGGGTGTGACGCCGCCAACGATGAAGTTCTGGAGGTTGTTCGTAAGATACCCCATCGAACCGGTGATGCGGACGCCGTGCGCGGGACGCGCGGTGAAGTCCATTTCGATGCCCTTGATCTTCGACGAGCCGACGTTTGACGTAATCGTCTGGTTGCCCGTTGGACCGCCAGGGATTGTCGTGTTTTGCTGCAAGCCCTTATAGTTCGAATAGAAGGCGGCAAGGTTCAGTTGGAGCTTGCGATCCAGCAAATCCAGCTTGGTGCCGACTTCAAAAGAATCGACCGTTTCGGGCTGATAGGCAACGCTTGCCGTCGCCGCCGTCGCAGCGCGCGGGGAGAAGCCGCCGGAGCGGTAGCCACGCGACCAGGATGCGTAAATCATCGTATTGTTGTCAGGCCGGAAATCGACGCCCACCTTGGGCGTGAACTTCTTGAAGGTGCCCGAGCCGGTGCCAACCTGGACGCCACCGAAGGAATTTGTCAGGCCCTTTTTATCGACTGTATAACGACCGCCGAACGAGAGGCGGAACTGGTCGGCAAAGGCCCAGTTAAAGTCTCCAAAAACAGCCGCCGATTTGTTCGAACCAATCACCTGTTGCGGATTCTTGTCGAAAATCAGCGGATCGACTGTCGGGTTGAACCCGAACACCCGCGAATGCTGAACCAGATTATAATCGGACTTGAAATAATAGACGCCGGTAACATAGTCGAACGTGTCGCCAATTTTTCCGGCAGCGCGCAGCTCCTGGCTCCATTGCTTGTAGTCCTGCTGGCGGCGGGTGTAGTACAAATCAGTCGAGGAACCGTCGAAATCCTGGGTCTGATTTTCGTGCGAGCGCCGGTAGCCGGAAACCGATGTCAGCTTCACGCCACCCAGGTCATAGTTCATTTCCAGCGTGACTGATGGCGCGCTATAATTGGAGACGGCGGGAATGCCGAACACGGTGTAGAGATCGCTGCTCGTATTGCGGTTGCATTCGTTCGCTGGCTCAAACGCGCAGAAAACCTCACCAGTCTGGGCGATGTTGGAAACCACCGGATCAAACCGCTGAATCTGCTTTTCAACCGTCAGCAGCGCGTCAAAGCCGCTGCCTTCGGGCTGAACCAGAAACGAGGCGCCAAAGTTTTCGTTGTTCGATGAACCGGCACGTTTGCCAGTGATGCCATGGCGATACCAGCCATCGCTGTCATTGTGGAAATAGAAGAATTTCGCGGCCAGCCCCTTGCCTTCGATAATCGGCACGTTGAGCACCGCACGCGTGGCGAGCGTGTTGAACTTGCCGTAGGAGACTTCCATCTTGCCGCCGAGTTCGCCCGTGGGACGGCTCCGCTTGATGCTGATCACGCCGCCGATGGTGTTGCGGCCAAACAGGGTGCCCTGCGGGCCGCGCAACACTTCGACCTGATCGATGTCAAAGAAATCAAAGAACTGGCCAGTGCTGGTGCCGATGAACACGCCATCAACCACCACGCCAACCGTGGGCTCCTGAGACTTCTCAATATCGGCATAGGTGAGGCCGCGGATCGAGAGATTCGCCGCAGCGGCGCCGGAATTCTGATTGGTGATCAGCAGATTTGGTGCGGCGCCCGTCAGATCGCCAATGTTCACAGACGCCTTGCTTTCCAGCATAGCAGCATTGATGGCAGTGATGGCGACAGGGGTGTCTTGCAGCGTTTCATCGCGGCGGCGGGCGGAAACGATAATCTCGCCGGGTTCAATCTCTGCAGCGCCTTGTGCTTCCTGCGCGAATGCGGGCGTTGCCAGCCCGGCGAGCGCGGAACTCGCAAGCGTGGCAATCAGCAAGTTTCTGGAAAAACCGGATTTCATGTAAACCTCCCCTAAAATATTCTGGCCAGGCTGTGACAACCCAGTTTCCAGCGCGCCCATATGAAGGCACTGTCCCGAGAGACGAACTGCCACTTGTTACAGGTGCGCCACCAGAGTTAGGTCAGGAGGATAAGGGCTAAGGAGAGACACATGCCTGCCAATCGCCGCTTTCTGCTCGCGCGCCGTCCGATCGGCGATCCGGTTCTGGAAGATTTCCGCTTTGTCGAAGAAGCCATTCCGGACCCTGGCCAGGGCAGCTTTATTGTCCGCAATCACTATGCCTCGCTTGATCCGGCCCAGCGCGGCTGGATGGATGACGCGCCCAGCTATATGCCACCCATTCCCCTGGGTGATCCGGTGCGGGCGACCACAGTGGGCGTCGTCCATTCTTCCGCCAACCCCGCCTATAAAGCCGGAGACTGGGTACTCGGGCTGAACGGGCTGGAGGATTACTCCGTCGTGCACCCGGGCGGCTTTACATCACCGATTGATGTTTCAAGTGTGCCCTCTCCTTCCTATTTCCTTTCGGGGATGGGCGCGGTCGGGCTGACCGGTTATTTTGGTTTGCTAGATGGGCTCAAACCTCAGGCAGGCGAAACATTGTTGGTGTCAGGCGCTGCTGGTGCGGTGGGTTCGGCCGTCGGACAGATTGGCAAGATCAAGGGCTGTCGCACGATTGGCATCGCAGGTGGTGCGCAGAAATGTCGCCGCCTGACCGATGACTATGGCTTTGATATCGCCATCGACTATCGCGGCAAGTCCATGGAGCAATTGGCGGCCGCCATCCATGAGGCGGCGCCTGGCGGCGTGAACATGATCTTCGAAAATGTCGGTGGGGACGTGCTGGATGCGGGCCTGATGAATCTGGCGGATGGCGCGCGCATCCTGATATGCGGCCTGATCAGCGAATATAACAGCCCGCAAAAGATCGGCGCGCGCAACGTCTGGCAAATATTGGTGCATCGCGCGACAATGTCGGGCTTTCTCATCGCAGATTATGTGCCTCGCTTTGCGGAAGGCGGCGCGCAAATGGCCGCATGGGCCGCCGAAGGCAAACTCCGCTTCGATGAGGATATCCAGCACGGGCTGGAGAATGCCTACCCGGCCTTTATGCGGCTCTTCTCCGGCGAAAACACCGGCAAGCTGATCCTGAAGATAGCCTGACCCTAGACCCGCTTCATGTCTTCGGCATCATGGATTTCCATGATTTCGAAGACATTGCCAAACCAGTCCCGGCAATAGGTGGCGGCATAGCCCCGCTTTGTCCCGTCTTCGCTGACGGAGATGCCCTCCATACTGGGCGGCGCATGAACGCGGATGCCTGCCGTCAGCAACCGCTGATACATGGACTGGATATCATCCACCTGCAACGCGAAATGGGTGTACCCGAAATTGTGGACGCCCTTGTCCGCGTCCTGATCGGGCGAACGCGGCCGCAGATATTCGAACACTTCCAGATGCGTATTGCCAAGCCGGCAGATGAACTGCTTGGCCGCGCTGTCCTTGAGGCCGATGACGGAATCGATGAAGGGGTTTTTCTCCCACTCCATCGGCGCGACTTCCTCCACCGCGCCCAGAAGGCCGATATAGAAGTCGCGCGCTTTGGCGATATCGGGAACCGAAATCCCGATATGATGCACGCCCTGAACGCCAAGTGTCATTGGCTCAACCCCTAGAACTGGTTGCGCTTGGTCAGACCGCTATCGACAACGATATTGGCACCGGTCAGGGTCTTGCAGGCAGGCGAAGCGGTGAAGGCAATGGTCTTTGCCAGTTCCTCACCCGACGTCATCATGCCGAGCGGAAGCTGGGCGACGATGCCATCATAGAATTCGCGCATATGTTCCTTGAT
>JANOAJ010000178.1:0-3791 GCA_031411035.1 Sphingomonadales bacterium | reverse complement strand
CCAAGGCCGCGATCATTGTAATCCAGGAAATTTTCGGGGTAAATCCGGGCATCCGGCAGAAATGCGATAGCTGGGCCAGGGCAGGCTATCTCGCCATCGCACCCGATCTTTTCTGGCGGATCAGGCCTGGCATCGAACTTGATCCCGATATCCCCGAACAATTGCAGGAAGGCTTTGGCTATTTCCAGCAATATGACGCGAATGACGGCGTGACGGATATCGAAAGCGTGATCAAGATATTACACCACGGCACCAGCCATTTCGGCGAAATCGCGAAGGTCGGCTGCGTCGGCTACTGCCTGGGCGGACGGCTGGCCTATATGACCGCGTGCCGCACCGATATCAGCGCTTCGGTCGGCTATTATGGCGTGATGATTGACCAGATGCTGGGCGAAAGCCACGCCATCGCCCACCCGCTGATGCTCCATATCCCGACCGCAGACGGCTTTGTCGGCCCGGAAGCGCAGGCCGCGATCCATGCCGGGCTGGATGCGCACCCCAAGGTCACGCTCTACGACTATGCAGGGCTCGATCACGGCTTTGCCACAGAGGCAGGCAACCGCCGGGATGAGGCGGGCGCACAATTGGCGGATTCCCGCACCGCAGCGTTTTTTGCCGAAAATCTGGGGTAAAGCCGGATAGCGCACGCCTCCAAAGGGCGTGCGCATCTAGGCTCCGGCGAACGCCATTACCTGCGGGGCGACATCGTGCCAGCCTTCCCAGATCATCTTGCTGGCCACATAAAGAATGATGACCAGGCCGATCCAGGCGATCCAGTGATACCGCTGGACGAGCTTTGCGACGAGATTGGCGCCCAGCCCCATCAGCAGCACCGAAAAGGTGAGGCCGATAAACAGCAGGGCCGGATTCTCCCGCGCAATCGCGGCCACCACCAATACATTGTCGAGGCTCATGGACAAATCCGCGAGCGTGATCTGGATGGCCGCTTGCAGCAGGGTTTTGGTGGCGGGCGGGCCTTCCACCTGAGGGGTATCGGGATCGTCCGCGATAACGACCTTTGCCGGGCGCAGTTCGCGGTACATGTTGAACGCCACCCATAGCAGCAGCAACCCGCCCGCCAGCAACAGGCCGGTGATCTTGAGCAATTGCGTGGCAATCAGCGCAAAGCCGATCAGAAAGACCAACGCCATGCTGACGCCGAACAGCAATACCTTGCGGCGATCCTTGGGTGGCAGGCCCGAGGCAAGCGTGCCCATGATCACCACATTGTCGCCCGCCATGGTCAGGTCAGCCAGCACGATCTGCACAAGCATGGCCAGACCGCCTGCGGTGAAAATACTGGCAAAATCGAGATCCACGAAACGCTCCGGCTATTGGTTCATGCTATCGAAGAAATCTTCGTTGGTCTTGCTGTCCTTCATCTTGTCCAGCAGGAATTCCATCGCATCGACCGTGCCCATCTGCATCAGAATGCGGCGCAGCACCCACATCTTGCTGAGCTTGCCCTTTTCGACGAGCAATTCTTCCTTGCGGGTGCCGGATTTGCCGACATCGAGCGCGGGGAAGATCCGCTTGTCTGCCACCTTGCGGTCAAGGACGATTTCAGAGTTGCCAGTGCCCTTGAACTCTTCGAAAATCACTTCGTCCATGCGGCTGCCCGTATCGATCAGCGCGGTCGCAATGATGGACAGCGAACCGCCTTCCTCGATGTTGCGCGCGGCACCAAAGAAGCGCTTAGGGCGTTGCAGGGCGTTCGCGTCCACGCCGCCCGTCAGCACTTTGCCGGACGAAGGCACAACCGTGTTGTACGCGCGACCAAGGCGGGTGATGGAATCGAGCAGGATCACCACATCCTTTTTATGTTCCACCAGGCGCTTGGCTTTTTCGATCACCATTTCGGCGACTTGCACATGGCGCTGGGCAGGCTCGTCAAAGGTGGAGGAAACAACCTCCCCCTTCACGCTGCGCTGCATGTCCGTCACTTCTTCGGGCCGCTCATCGACGAGCAGCACGATCAGGAACACTTCAGGGTGATTGTCGGTAATCGCCTTGGCAATGTTTTGCAGCAGCACCGTCTTGCCGGTACGCGGCGGGGCGACGATCAGGGCGCGCTGGCCCTTGCCCTGGGGCGAGATGATATCGATCACCCGCGCCGACTTGTCCTTGACCGTGGGATCAAGCGTATCAAGCGTCAGCTTCTCGTCAGGATAAAGCGGTGTCAGGTTATCGAAATTGACACGGTGGCGGACAACATCGGGATCATCGAAATTGACCGCTGTCACCTTGTTGAGGGCAAAATAGCGTTCGCCGTCTTTCGGCCCGCGAATTTCGCCTTCGACCGTATCGCCCGTGCGCAGGCCATGCTTGCGCACCTGGTTCGGGGAGACATAAATATCATCCGGACCCGCGAGATAATTGGATTCCGGGCTGCGCAGGAAGCCGAAGCCGTCCTGCAGCACTTCGATCGTGCCGAGCCCCATGATCTGGGTGCCGTTTTCAGCCTCTACCTTGAGGATTGCGAACATCAGGTCCTGCTTGCGCAGCGTTGACGCACCCTCAACCCCCAGCTCTTCCGCCATTTCGACGAGTTCGGCCGGGGTTTTCTTTTTCAGTTCTTTTAAATGCATTCTTTGGGATTCCATGCGGAAGTTTGGGGAGAGCCGCTTGGTCAGGCTTCAGTGTGATGTGAAACCGCTGACAAAAAGGTGCGCGAATGGCACTGCGGATGCTCGCGAAATAGGATTGCGCGGCAGATGTGTCAAGCAGGGGCAATCCAAGGGCAGGGGCGACGATGGCGAAACTCAGAACGGCTTCACGATCACCAGTATCACGATCACGGCCGCTGCCAGCCCCGGCACTTCGTTGATCAGACGCAAGCCCTTGCCCGAAAGCGTCCGCTGCCCGCGCGCCAGCTTTCTGGCATAACCGCGCATCCAGCCATGATAGCCGGACAGGCCAAGGACAAAGAGCAGCTTGGCATGGAACCAGCCCTGGCTGAACGCGCCGCTTTGCCAGGCAAGCGTGAGGCCCAATATCCAGGTGATCCCGATGGCCGGGGTCAGGATGATGCGGATCAGCCGCGCTTCGCGCTCGATCCAGGCGGCATCTTCCGCCGAACCAACCGCCGCCTCCTGATGATAGACGAAGAAGCGCGGCAGCATGAACAGGCCCGCCATCCAGAAGATGACGAACACCACATGCGCGGCCTTGATCCAGAGATAGATCATCCCCGCAGCCTTTTGAGCAGCGCTTCGACATGGGCAATCGGCGCGTCGGGCAATATCCCGTGGCCCAGATTGAACACATGCGGACGTTCCGCAAAGGCCGCAAGGATATGATCCGTTGCGCTTTCCAGTGCCGCACCGCCGGTTATCAGCGCCAGCGGATCAAGATTGCCCTGCACCGGCAGGCCTTCGGGCAGGCTGGCATGGGCCCAGACCGGATCGACCGTTTCATCAATCCCCAGCGCATCCACCCCGGTTTCGCGCGCATAGGCGGGCAGTTTTCCGCCAGCGCCCTTGGGAAAACCGATGATCGGCGTATCGGGATGCCGGGCTTTCAGCGCCGTGACAATCTTGACGGTCGGCGCAATCACCCATTGTTCAAACTGCGCGGGTGACAGGCTGCCTGACCAGCTGTCAAACAATTGCACCGCGTCCACACCCGCTTCGATCTGGCCGGAGAGATAGTCGACCGTTACGTCCACAATCGCATCGATGATCGCCTGAAAGCCTGCCGGATCACGGTACGCATAGCGGCGCGCCTCGGCCTGTTCCTTGCTGCCCTTGCCCGCCACCATATAGGTGGCGACCGTCCAGGGGCTCCCTGCA
>JANOAJ010000177.1:0-57583 GCA_031411035.1 Sphingomonadales bacterium | reverse complement strand
GCACCACAGCAAGGCCGGGCACGCGACCGGATTCGGTCTGGAACGCCGCCACACCTTCGGCCACGCGCCCGCGCAAATCCGCCGCATAGCTTTTTCCGTCGATGATCCGCGCCGTCATTCCGCTTCCCCTGCTATCGTTGTGGCCATTTTCCGATAATTGTATGCTTTACCTACAATTTCCATAGCCGCACGGGAACCTGCTTGACCAGCCCTGATTGTGAAACCGGATGCGCGCTCAGGCCAGAACCGCGCCCATCATTTGTGGCAGGATGACATTCATCAGGATGTAGAGGATCAGCAGCACCACCATGGGCGACAGATCCAGCGCGCCGAAATCCGGCATGATCTTGCGGATCGGACGATACATGGGCTCGGTCATTTTATCGAGCGCCTGCCAGACCGAGCGGACGAAATCATTGTGGGTATTGATCACGTTGAAGGCAATCAGCCAGGACAGCACGGCCTGAATGACGATGATCCACCAGAACACGTTCAAGAGAATGTAGAGAATCTGAAAAAGAGCGACCATGCGTCCAACCCTGAAATGGTTTGTCTGCCTGCCCCTTAGCGCAAGGTTCAGCGATGAACCAGAGTGCCCGCACCGTCGCGGGTGAAAACCTCCACCAGCATCGCGTGCGGCACCCGGCCGTCAAGGATAACCGCGGCTTCCGCGCCGCCTTCGACTGCCATCACACAGGTTTCCAGCTTGGGGATCATCCCGCCGGTTACCGTGCCATCGGATTGCAGCACGGCAATTTTGGCCGGATCAAGATCAGTCAGCAACTGGCCCTGCTTGTCGAGCACGCCTGCCACATCTGTCAGCAGGAACAGGCGCTCGGCCTTCATGGCAGCGGCAATTGCCCCGGCCATTGTGTCGGCATTGATGTTGAAGGTCTGGCCGCTGGCATCAGGCGCGATGGGCGCGATCACCGGGATCACGCCATTATGCGTGAGCGTATCGATGATGCTGGTGTTGACCGCCACGGGTTCACCAACAAATCCCAGATCAACATTGCGTTCAATCCCGCGGTTGGGATCCGCTTCGCGGCCGTGAATTTTCTCCGCTGTCACCAGCCCCGCATCCTTGCCGGAAAGGCCGACAGCCTGGCCACCCGCCTGCATGATCCAGCCAACGATTTCCTTGTTGATCGCGCCGGACAGCACCATTTCGGCGACCTTGGCGGTTTCAGCGTCGGTCACGCGCAGGCCGTTGTGGAATTTCGAATCGATGCCCAGTTGCTTGAGCATCCGCCCGATCTGCGGCCCGCCGCCATGCACCACCACAGGGTTGATCCCCACCGCTTTCAGCAGCACCACATCCTCTGCAAAATCGCGCGCGGCTTCAGGATCGCCCATGGCGTGGCCGCCATATTTCACAACGAACGTCGCGCCCTTGTAGCGCTGCATATAGGGCAGGGCTTCGGTAAGGACTTCGGCCTTGGCAAGGGCGGAAAGATCGGGGGCAGGTCTGGTCATGCCGCGCGCGCTATGCGGTGGGGGCGTTCTGGTCAAGTTTCCGGCCCAGCGACACCATCGCCTGAATGATCACCGGCACCAGCACCAGAGACAGCACCACCTTGGCCAGCATCTGCCCCGCCATCAGTTCGGCAATCGGAAACACGCCGTAAAAGGATATGGTGACAAACAGCAAGGTGTCGATCACCTGGCTCAGCACGGCAGCCACCGCCCCGCGCAGCCAGACAAAGCCGGTCGCGGCATTTTTCAGCCGGTCAAACACAAACACGTTGAGAGTCTGCGAGGTGCCGTAGGAAATGATGCCAGCCGCCATAAGCCGCGGGCTTTGGCCCAGCACCAGGTTGAAGCCTTCCAGCCGGGCCGGATCCATCTGTGGAGAGGCAGGCAGCGCCAGCACGATCAGAGTCAACACGATGGAAGCGATCAGCGGGATGAAGCCAAGGCGCACAAGGCTGTTGGCGCGCGCAGGGCCATGCAGTTCCGCCACCGCGCTTGAGGTGATGACCAGCAGCAAAAAGGGAAATATCCCCGCTTCCACGGCCATCGGCCCCAGCGCCACCTGCTTGTTGCCCAGCACGCCGGCAAGGCACGCCATGCCGCCGTAGAAGACCGAGAAAATGAAAAGGGAGCGGGAGATCATCAGGCAACTTTCCCCTCAATCGCGTTCCAGATCATCCCCGGCGTATCCGTGCCATTGAACGTGTCAATCGCGACGATGCCGGTCGGCGACGTGACGTTGATTTCGGTCAGCCATTTGCCGCCGATCACATCAATGCCCACGAACAGCAGCCCGCGCGCCTTGAGTTCCGGCCCCAATGCGGCGCAGATTTCCCGTTCACTGTCCGAAAGGTCCGTGGCCTCGGCACGCCCGCCAGCGGCCAGGTTCGACCGGATTTCGCCCTTGCCGGGCAGGCGGTTGATGGCCCCTGCCACTGCGCCGTCAATCAGCACAATCCGCTTGTCTCCGCCCGCCACTTCCTTGAGGAACGCCTGCACCATGAACGGTTCGCGCCAGACCTGGCCGAAGAGTTCGGTTAGCGCGGGCAGGTTCGCGCCGTCCGCGTCGATCTTGAACACGGCAGACCCGGCATTGCCGTGCAGCGGCTTGACGACAATCTGGCCGTGCCTGGCCTGAAACGCACGGGTTTCCGCAAGCGAGCGGGTGATCAGAGTCGGCGGCATGAACCGCGCATAATCGAGCACAAACAGCTTTTCAGGCGCATTGCGCACGCTTGCCGGATCATTGGCGACCAATGTTTCTCCGGCAAGCCGTTCAAGCAGATGGGTGGCTGTGATGTAACCCAGATCAAAGGGCGGATCCTGCCGCATCAGCACGGCGTCCACATCCCGGCCCAGATCGATGGTTTCCACGTCGCCCAGCCGGAAATGATCGCCTGCCACGCGCTGGACATTGAGCACCGGCCGCGCTTCGGCCCGCACCCGTCCGCTTTCATAGGTCAGTTGATCGGCCCGGTAGTGCCAGCTTTTATACCCGCGCGCTTGCGCCGAGAGCATAAGGGCAAAGGTGGAATCCCCGGCAATGCCGATAGATTCAAGCGGATCCATCTGGAAGGCGACACGAAGCGACATGGCATGGCGTCTAGGCAATCGGTGCGGCTTTGTCACCCGCCGCGTGGGTAACGCGAATTTCAGGATTTGCTGCCATGCGAGTGATCATGAAGCCGGATCACAATATGGCGGGAGATGGCGCTGCAGAGGTTGCAGACACTCCTTCGCTTGCCCTTGCGGCCATTGAACGGCTGAATTTCGTAGTACCGGAAGCCGTGCGTGATGAACTCACCCTGCTGCAATTCGCCCATATGCGCGCGCTGATCCCGATTCTCTATCTCACCATCGGGATCATTTCCTTTGCCAGCGCGATAGCCGCGCAGGGGGATTTCCCGTTGCGCTATCAGTTTGTGTTTCCGGCGATCCTGATCGTTGCCAGCTTTTTCCGCTATATGGTGTGGAAGCGTCGCCGTGCGCGCGATGTGCCGGTGGAACAGGCCCGACGCTATCTGCGCGGCACGTTCCTCATCACCCTGCTATTGAGTTTTATCGGCGGGCTATGGGCCGTTGCCGCCTATTACGAAACGCACGAAACGCGCCGGGTGCTGCCTGCCGTTTTCATGACCATGTCAGCGATTGCCGCGACCAACTGTCTTGCGAGCCTGCCCCGCGCGGCGATCGGCGCGATCTTTGCCGGTCTGATTCCGATTCTCATCGCCATGCTGCTTACCGATGATATGGGCGTTCAGGCGATGGCGCTGAGCATTATTGTTGTCTCCGTCCTCCAGATAAGGCTCGTCCTCAGCAAATTTGCCGAGATGGTCAACAATCTAGTGCTCCAGCGCGAGATGCGCGAACTGGCGGAAACCGACGCGCTGACCGGCCTTGCCAATCGCCGGGCCTTTACCGCCCGGCTGGCGGCGGAAACAGCGCAGCGCGCTGATGGCAGGCAGCTTGCCGTGGCCATGCTTGATCTGGATGGATTCAAGCCCGCCAATGACCGGTTTGGCCATGCGGCAGGCGATGCCATTCTCGCCGAAGTCGCAGAGCGGCTGCGTACCCTGTGCCCCACAGCCCGCTGCATCGCACGCGTCGGCGGGGATGAATTCGCGATCGTCATGGATTCGGATGGCAGTGATCCGGCCGGGCAGGAATTTGCGGAAACAATCCGCCGGATGCTCTCTTTGCCCTATGTCGTCTCCGATGCGGTGATCAGCATATCGGCCAGCGTGGGCATGGCGTGGTGGCCGATGGAAGGCACATGCGTATCAGACCTGATGATTTCGGCAGACCGTGCGCTCTATGCCGACAAGGCATCGCGCGTGGCGGGGCGTCAGGCAGCGACAGGATAGCCGCGCTCATCCGTCCCAGACATTGACGATGTGGCGCGGCCAGCAGCGCGGGGCAATCAGGATCGCGTCAATCCGCCGTCCCTCCCCATTCGGGGCATAAAGATGCCCCACGGTCTCCACCGCAGCCACCACCCGGCGCAGCATCCGGGCATCCAGCACCAGATCAAGTTCGGCAGCGGTGGCGCGGGTTTTCACTTCGACAAAGGCAACCACATTGCCGCGCCGGGCAATCAGATCGATCTCGCCGGCTTTCACTTTCACCCGGCGGGCCAGAATGCGCCAGCCATGCAGCCGCAGCCACCAGGCAGCGCGGCGTTCTCCCCAATGGCCGCGCTGTTCGGCGGCTTGCCGCGCCTGTGCCGGTCGGTCAGTCCGCGGCATGGCGCAGCGCCATCGCTCGGTCATACAGCGACCGCCGGTCTGCCCCCAGCCGTTTTGCCACTTCGCCAGCGGCTTTGGCTGGGGAGAGGCGCGTCAGGGCTTCCGCCAGCGCGTCGTCAAGCGATTCGGCGCTGGCGGCGGGTGCTTCGCCCGGCGGGGCAATGATCAGCACAATTTCCCCCCTGGGCGTTTCCGCTGCGTAACGGGCGGAAAGTTCGTCGAGTGTACCTGTGACGCATTCCTCGAATTTCTTGGTAATCTCACGCGCCACCGCGGCGTCCCGGTTCCCCAGCCCTGCGGCCAGAGCAGCGAGGGTCTTTCCCAGCCTTTTGCCCGATTCATAGAGGATCAGTGACGCCCGCACCCCTGCCACTTCGGCAATCGCCTCTGCCCGTGCCCCTGCCTTTTCAGGCAGAAAGCCAAGGAAGAAGAAGCGGTCGGTCGGCAATCCCGCCAGCGTCAGCGCGGCAATGGCCGCACAGGGGCCGGGGATCGTCACTACATTGCGCCCCGCTTCCCGCGCTTCCCGCACCAGCTTGAACCCGGGATCAGAGATGAGCGGCGTTCCGGCATCGCTCACCAGCACCACGGCTTCGCGCGCCATCCGGGCAATCAATCCGGGGCGGACATGGGCGGCATTGTGATCATGATAGGGTGTCATGGGGCGCTTGATGCCCAGATGGTTGAGCAGCTTGGCTGTTACCCGGCTGTCCTCCACCGCAATCACGTCAGCCCCGGCCAGAACGGCCCCGGCGCGCGCGCTCAGGTCAGAAAGATTGCCGATTGGCGTGGCAACGATATATAGGCCGGGTTCAAGGGTCGCGTTCATGGGAGGGTCGTATGGCAGAGGCTGCCGCAATCGGGCAAGGCGCGCGCGTGATGCGCCGGTGGATTGTGCTGGGCGCCATGGCGCTTCTGGCCGCCTGTCAGGTCGTGCCCAAGGCACCGCCCCGGACGGTGGAGGCTCCGCCTGAAGATACCGGCCCGGTCGGCCCGCAACTGCCAACCGATGTCGCGCGGCACCGGATCGCGCTGCTTGTGCCTTTGACCGGAAGCAATGCCGGTGTGGGCGAATCGATTTCCAACGCGGCCAATCTGGCAGTGCTTGATACCGGCGGGCAGAATATCCGCATCACCACCTATGATACCGCCACAGGGGCTGCGGCGGCGGCGCAAAAGGCGCTCGCTGACGGTAACCGCCTGATATTGGGGCCTTTGCTTGCCGAAGACGTCAAGGCCGTTGCCCCGGTTGCACGCGCTGCCAAGGTGCCGGTAATCAGCTATTCCAATGATGTGTCGGTGGCAGGCAATGGCGCGTATCTGATGGGCTTCGTGCCCACACAATCCATCGAGCGGGTCGTGGCCTTTGCGCGTAGCAAGGGCGCGGTGCGCTTTGCCGGGCTGGTGCCCAACGGGCTCTATGGCCAGCGGGCTTCGGCCGCGATGATCAAGGCCGTGCAGGCATCAGGCGGGCAGTTAGTGGGAATGCAGAGCTTTGACCGCAGCCCTGGCGCAATCTCTGCCGCCGTGACCAAATTGTCGCAAAGTTCCGCCTATGATGCCGTGCTGATTGCCGATTCCGGGCGGATCGCGATCCAGATCGTCCCGCTTGTCCGCAAGAATGGCGGGGCCACAGCGCATATTCTGGGCACCGAATTGTGGAACACGGAAGGCGCGCTGGCCCAGAATGCGGCCATGCAGGGTGCCTGGTTCGCCAGTGTGTCCGACAGCCTCTACAACACACTGGCCAGCAAATACCGCGCCCGCTTCGGCAAGGGGCCGTACCGGCTGGCAAGCCTTGGTTATGATTCGGTGCTGCTGGTCAACAAGATCGCGGCCGGGTGGAAACCGGGCACGACGTTCCCGATGGCGCAGCTCAGTGATCCTGATGGCTTTGCCGGGATTGATGGCGCGTTCCGCTTTGGCAAGGAAGGGATTGCCGAACGGATGCTGGAAGTGCAGCAGATCAGTTCAGGTGGCTTCACCGTCATATCGCCCGCACCGCGCAGTTTCGGGAAGTAACGGGGCAGGCCAAGGCAGCCGGGGGGAGAAATCGATGCAGGTGCTCAGAACCCCGGACAGTGCTTTTGATGGCATTGCCGATTTCCCCTTTGCGCCGCGCTATGCCGAGATCACCGACGCGCAGGATGGCACTGCCCTTCGCGTCCATTATCTCGACGAAGGCCCGCGTGACGCGCCCATCGTCCTGATGCTGCACGGGGAGCCGACCTGGTGCTATCTCTACCGCAAGATGATCGGCCCGGTGGCGGAGGCCGGACTGCGCGTTCTGGTGCCTGACCTGATCGGCTTTGGCCGGTCAGACAAGCCCGCCGCGCGTAGCGATTACAGCTATGCCCGGCAGGTCAGCTGGATGCGCAGCTGGATTGAGGCGCTGGGTCTGACCAATATGACGCTCGCCTGTCAGGATTGGGGTTCGCTGATCGGACTCAGGCTCGCCGCCGAAATGCCCGAGCGTTTTGCCGGGATTGTGCTGTCCAATGGCGGCCTGCCTGCCGGGCAGCCCGCGCCGCGCGCATTTCGCCTGTGGCGTGCTTTTTCGCAGTGGAGCCCGCTATTCCCGATTGGCGGAATTGTGAAATCGGGCGCCAAGCGCCCGCTCAGCGCAGCCGAGATCGCGGCCTATGATGCGCCCTTTCCCTCCCGGAAATACAAGGTCGCCGCGCGTGTCTTTCCGTCCTTTGTGCCCTTTGCAGGCAACGATGCCGTGCCGGATCAGCTCAAAGCATGGGAGGCGTTTGACCGCTGGGACAAGCCTTTCCTCTGCTGCTTCAGCGATGGAGATCCGATCACGCGCGGGGGTGACGCGTTGTTCACCGGCCGGGTTCCTGGCACCAAAGGCAAGCCGCACACGACCCTGAAAGGCGGGCATTTCATTCAGGAGGATGATCCGCAGGGCTTTGTGGACGCCATTCTGAAAGTGGCGCGATCATGACGCTTGGCTTTGATCTCTACTGGTCGTTCCGTTCGCCCTACAGCTATTTCGTGATGAAGCGGCTGGTGGCGCTGGAACGGGAATATGATGTGCGCTGCAACGTCCGTGTCGTCTATCCCATTGCCGTGCGCCAGCCGGAGTTCTTCGACAATAATGATCCGCTATGGGTGCAGTATTTCATGCGGGATATTTTCCGCTGCGCCCAGTTTCTCGACCTGCCCTTCGGCTGGCCCAGCCCCGATCCGGTGGTGATGGATATGGCCACGCGGAAATATCCCAAGGAGCAGCCCTATATCTATCGCCTGACCCGGCTTGGCCAGGCCGCGACAGAGGCAGGCAAGGGACTGGCGTTTCTTGATGAAGTCAGTTCAACCGTCTGGGGCGGCACTGTGAAGGGCTGGCACGAAGGCGATCATCTTGAAAAGGCCGCTGCGCGCGCAGGCCTTAACCTTGCCGAACTCGATGCCCGGATCGCTGCCGATCCCGATCATTATGACAGCGCGATCCAGGCCAGCCAGACCGCCCAGCGCGAAGGCGGGCATTATGGCGTCCCGCTGATGGTCTTCGATGGCGAACCCTTTTTCGGGCAGGACAGGTTTGACCAGATGGTCTGGCGGATGGAGCAGAAGGGGTTGGCGCGGCGATAATCCGGCGCGCTACGCAACCCTTTCGAAGGCCAGCCTGCGTTTCTCCATATCCGCTGCGGTCAGCCGGACGGTAAGGGCATCACCCGGCGCCATGCCGTGCCCTGAGACGCGGGCGACGACGGGGAAATCGCTCAACTGGATGCGCACATCGCGCTCGGTCACGTCCGTCACGATCGCGGGGAAGCTCTGGCCGACATGCCCGCCCAGCATCACGGCTTCGGCAAGGTCAATCACCGCGCGCTCGATCTGGCCGCCCATCCGGTCCGCGCGGGCCATTACATCAGATAGTTTGGGGAAGGCGGCCGTTACCGCGTCGGGCACCGGATCACCGTTCATGATCGCAAGCGTCGCACGGACAACATAGCGGTCGGCAAGGCGGCGCAGGGGCGCAGTGGCGTGCGCATAAGTGGCAGCCATCGCGGCGTGCCAGGGGGTAATGCCGCCGCGATACGGCACATATTCGGCCCGCGCCCCTGCCCGGCGGATGGCAAGCATGAAGGCCGCCTGTCTGGGATCCACAGGCGAAAGCGTCAGTTGGTAATCAGCCAGTGACTGGGCTTCGGGCCAGACAAGGCCAAACGCCTTCGCCGTCTGACGCAGCCGGGTGATCGCCGCTTCGGAAGGCGCATCCATCACCCGGAACAGGCCGGTGCCATGCGCCTGCAGCACATCGGCCACGGCAAGATTGGTCGCCAGCGACATGGCGGCATTACGCGCTTCGGAAACAAGACGTGGACGGAATTGCAGTGCAAATCCACCATCCGGCGCGTCTGCCACTTCCTGTTCCGGCGGATCGACCCGGGATGCGCCGCGCCGGGCCTCGGCTGCGGCAATCCGGTCGGCCAGGGCCGCAAACCCGTCGGGCAGCTGGTCATCGCGCACCGTGTCATAGGCCAGCTTGGCGCGGCTGCGGATTACGGCCCGTTCGGCGCTGTCAAGCTTTACGCTGCCATCGCTTGCCACACGCACCGTGAAGATCACGGCAGGCCGGGGGCCATCGGGCAGCAGGCTTGCCGCGCCTTCGGCCAGCACTGGCGGATACAGCCCGGCCTTGCCATCGGGCAGATACTGGCTGGTTCCGCGTCGCCATGCCTCCGCATCAATCGCGCCGCCATCCTCCACAAACCAGGCCACGTCAGCGATCGCATAATGGAGCAGCAAGTCAGCCCCGCGCGCTTCAATGTGGAACGCCTGATCCAGATCCGTAGAGGATGCCGGATCCAGCGTCACGAACGGCCAGTCCGTCCGGTCTGCATGTGCCGTTGGCGCGCGTTTTGCCGCTATCTCGGCGGCGGCCAGCACGTCAGGCGGAAATGGGCCGGGCACCTGAAACTCCGTGCGGATGGCATCCAGCCCCAGGAAGAGCGTATGGCCGGGATCGACAAGGGCTTTCATCGCGAGATCAGGTCTTTCTGCAGGATGCTGGTCTGGCCCGCAGGCAGGCTGAACATCATCCCGTCTTCGCCCACGATCAGCGGCCCGCCAAAATGCGCCGCCGCATCGCCCAGAAACGCGGGGTTGAAGAATTTTGACGGAATGGACGGCACGATATGCGTCAGCACCAGTTCCTTCACGCCCGCTGCTTTGGCAACGTCTGCTGCCTCTTCCGGGGTCGTGTGATAGTTCAGTATGTCGCGCGTTATCTGCGCCATATTCTTCTGGCCCTTCGCCGCAAGTCCGGCGGTCATCATTTTCATCAGCCGGGGCTGCAGCGCTTCGTGTACCAGCAGGTCAGCGCCTTTGGCAGCCGCGATCAGCGCGGGGGATTTTGATGTGTCTCCGCTGATCACCACTGAACGGCCCTTATAATCAAACCGGTATCCGACAGCGGGCTTTACCGGACCATGATCGACGCGGATCGCGGTGATTTTCAAGCCGTTTTCCTCCAGCACCACCACCGTATCGCCTTTGCCGTCTTCGGGCAGGGCAAAGGCGATGGCGGTGCCCCCAGCGCCGGTGGGCGGCGCGATTGCGGGGCCGTGATGGCCGGTGCGATAGCTGTTGTCGATCAGATAGGCCGTATTGAACCCGGCCACCACTTGCTCCACCCCGGTGGGGCCGTGAACGGGAAGGGGTGTGGTGTTGGTGCCGCTGGTCCAGCGGGCCAGCATCAGCGGCCCCATGCCGTCGATATGATCCGAATGGAAATGCGTCAGGAACAGCCCTTCGATGCGCCCGGCGGGCAGCCCCATCAGGGTGATGGTGCGCGCGCCGCCTTCGCCACTATCGACCACAAAGATATGCGTGCCCGCGATCACGACATTGCACGGCCCGGCCCGCGTCGGACTGGGCAGCGGTGATCCCGTGCCGCACAGCGCGACATGCAAGCCATCCGGCAGGCCCGCTGTCACATCCCGGCCCGCCCGCGTCTCCACGGCGCGCTCGAAAAGTGCCGCGCCAATCTTGGCCTGCCAGATTTTCCCCCCGATGCCGCCGACCAGCAACAGGCCCGCCACTCCGATCAGAAACTTGTTCCGCGCCCGCATCCCTGCGTCTCCCATCATCCTTGTTTCCGATCATGGCGGGGCAAGAGGCCATTATCAATGTCAGCGGCGGATTTCGGTGCGGCCAAGGCCGCGCAACACGCATGCACCTTTACAGGCACCGCGCGGCAGTGCCACTGTCGGAGCGTTCTGGCATTTTGTGCCATGCACCGGGCAGGCCCAATATCGCCCGAAACAGATATGTGAGAGGAAGCCCCGGATGAAAGCGATGCAGATCAAGGCCCCCTGCGGGCTCGGCAACCTGGCCTTGACGGATATGGCTGATGCACCGGCCCCGGCGCGCGGGGAAATCCGCGTCAGGCTGCGCGCAACCAGCCTCAACTATCATGATTATGCGGTGGTGATGGGCATGATCCCCAGCGCGGATGGCCGCATCCCCATGTCCGACGGGGCGGGCGAAGTGACGGCCGTCGGCGAAGATGTAACCGGCTACAAGGTGGGGGATATGGTCGTTTCCACCTTCTTCCCCCATTGGCTCGATGGCCTTCCCCCTGCTGATGCGTTCGCCTTTGTCCCCGGAGACGGGATAGACGGCTATGCCCGTGAGGCAGTGACCGCGCCCGCGAGCTGGTTTACTGCTGTGCCGGACGGCTATTCCGCTGCAGAAGCTGCCACGCTCACTTGTGCCGGGCTCACGGCGTGGCGGGCTTTGGTGGTGGATGGCGGGATCAAGGCGGGCAGTTCCGTTCTGGTGCAAGGCACGGGCGGGGTTTCCGTCTTCGCGTTGCAATTTGCCAAATCCATGGGCTGCACCGTGATTGCCACCTCTTCCAGCGATGCCAAGCTGGCGCGGCTCAAAGCAATGGGGGCGGATCATCTGATCAACTATAAGACAACCGAAGCCTGGGGCATGAAGGCGCTGGAACTGACTGGCGGGCAGGGGGTGGATCATGTCGTGGAAATTGGCGGGGCAGGCACGCTTGACCAGTCCATGATCGCCGCGCGCGTCGGCGGCCATATCGCCGTGATCGGCATTCTGGCGGGCTATGCCGGGCCGGTCTCCACAGTGACGCTGATGGCCAAGAATCTGCGCGTGCAGGGCCTGACCGTCGGCACCCGCCGGCAGCAGCTTGACATGATCCGCGCGATCAATGTTTCAGGCATCAAACCCGTGATTGACAGACGCTTCCCCCTTGAAGGGCTGGCCGACGCCTTCCGCCATCAGGAATCAAACACGCATTTCGGGAAAATTGTCGTCGAGATGTGAGACAGGGATTCTCACCCTGTTTTGGCTGATCGTGCGCGCGCAGCAGCCAGATTGGCGTTGGCGAAATCCCAATTGACCAGATGATTGAGGAACGCTTCGACAAATTCGGGGCGGCGATTCTCATGATCGAGATAATAAGCATGTTCCCAAAGATCGCAGGTGAGAAGGGCCGTGCGCCCATGCACGGGTGGCAGATTCGCATCATGGGTTGATACAATCTCGATCTTGTCATCGTTCAGCACCAGCCAGATCCAGCCGGATCCGAAATGGGCAGCCGCTGTCTTGGTGAATGCTTCATGCATCGCCAGCGCGCCACCAATATCACGGCCGATCACCGCTTCGATCGCGCCCGAAGGGGCGCCGCCACCGCCCGGCGTCATCGATTTCCAGAAGAAATCATGGTTCCACGCCTGTGCCGCATTGTTGAAAATGCTGTGGCGCGCGGCGATGCCGTGAGACTGGCGGATGACGTCTTCAAGCGGCAAATCCGCCATTGAATCCCCGACCAGCAACTTGTTGAGCGTATCGATATAGGCTTTGTGATGCTTGCCGTGGTGTAGCGCCATCGTGCGCGCGGAAATATGCGGTGCCAGCGCATCCTCGGCATAGGGCAGTTTGGGTAGCGTAAACATCGGAGCGCATTCCTGTTCAAATTGTCCCGACGCGTCGTCACCAGCGGGTATCTCCCGTGCTGGTCGTGATCCGATGCGCGTCCCGCAAGTAACGTCGCAACGCAGACAATGTTCCAACGGCACGTCGCAGTCCCACCCGGCCCGGGATGTTTGAAAGACTGCTTTCAGCGGTATTTTGGGGGAGATTGCGCCTTCCCAACCATACGCCACTTCAGTTCATATCTGTTCGTCTTCGTGCCCACGAAGCCGAGATATTTTCGCGGGGATGATCATGGGAACGAACGGTGAGGGGGTCGCGTGGGGTCGAAACGCGGATTTGAGCGAATCGTCACAACGAAGGGGAATGGCCGGTTTGGAAGGAGTCGCAGGGTGGGCAGCAGCCAATGCAGCGCTCTCATGCAAATACCTCCGGTGATGATGGGGATGGTGAAGCGCCTATGCAATCGCTTCGCGTCCCTTGAGGGTCGTTCGGTGCATCACGCGCCCCGCCGCTTCGGTATAGGGGTGTGAACGGTGCAGCAGCCCCGGGGTTGTTGAACATCACCATGTCCCCCTTCTTCCAGCGGTGGCGATAGGTGAAGCGGGGCCCGGTGCACCAGTCGAGCAGGCCCTCGAGCACGTCCGTGCCTGCCCCAGAGCCTCAGCGACGCCAAATGTCAGAACCCAAAATGCAAACCCAGGCGCATCGTTCTTGGCCGAAGCGGCGTAATCTGCTTGCCCAGACCGACGGAAAACGGATTGCCGTAAGAAAAACTGTTGCCCCCTTCGTTTAGCAGGTTGGAGACATCGAGCGTGACTTTCCAGCTTCCGGCGTCCAGTGCTGCGGCAAGGTTGAGCTGCACCGTTTCCCCTTGTTCCAGCACAAGGGGTGGCGCCGTGCCAAGGCGGGACTGGCCGACATAGCGCAGCGTACCATCGAGTGTGAAGGTTCGTCGATCAGCAAGCGGGGCGGTCCACACAAAGCTTGCCCGTCCGCCCGCCCTGGCAATATTGGGCAAGCGGGATTCATTGGCATCCTCAAAGCCAAGCGCGGGCGCAACCAGCGCGCTATCGTTGACGAACAGCGCGCCATCCAGCGCGAGGTGCGTGGCGGGCCGCCACACCAGGCTGGCTTCTGCGCCAAAGACGCGCCCCCGCCCGATATTGTCAGTGAACGGCAGGCCGGAAGTGCTTATCAAATCGGCCTGAATTGCATTCCAGCGTGTAAAAAAGCCCGCGACGCTCCCCGAAAACCGGCTCTCGCCCGTCCCAAAACGCAACCCGAGCTCGGCTGTATGGATAGTATCGGAATCAAATCGCTGGGCGCTGTTGATGGCACCCCCGCTGATAGCGATGCCACCGCTGCGAAATCCGGTCTGATACCGCACATAACCGAGCCAGTCGGCACGCGGCTTCCAGGAAAGCGCGGCTGTGGGAAGAAAATGCAGTTGCGTACGATGCGGTTCAAATCCGCCAGCGCCCCCAACGAATTCACCCGAAGTGCGTGCCCAGCCGAATCTTCCGCCAAATGTGGCAGACCAGCGCGGCGCAAACGGCACCGTGGCTTCGCCAAACAGCGCGGCTTCCGTCTTGATGTTGCGTAACGCGGCCAGCATCATGGGGTGCACCGACGCATCAGGGACGCTCAAAATGCGCTCCACCCGGTCCGTGCTGTGAAGCAGGCTTATGCCTGCCACCCAGCTACTGCCATCGTTTCCGTTGTGCGACACACGCGTTTCGTGCGTCAGCAGGCTGATATGTTCCGCTTCTTCATAGACCAGCGAGCCTGGTCGGCCCTGAAAGCCTGACGCGTCAAAGACGGAACCAAGATCATGTGCCACCAGCCCCGTGCTCGAAACCAATGACAAATGCCCCCAATTTTTATCTACGGCAAGGCTGGCCGCGCGAAAATCATTGTCGTGCGGCTGGGCAATCCGGGCAGACTGGGTGCGCGGCGGCAGGCTCGTTTCGGCATATTGGCTGTCGCGCGTCTGAATATCCTGCAACACACCGCCAAGATCAACAGTCCAGCCATCACCGGGGCGAATGCGCAATATCGCGCGCGCGCCATCGATGCGGGATGCGTTGGTGTTGTGCATGCCGGTAAAATTGTTGTCGATATAGCCGCCGTCACGCTGCTTGTAACCAACGACGCGCAGCGCAATCCGGTCGGTAACCAGCGGCACGTTGATTGTGCCGCCCAGATCATAACCGGCGCTGCCATATTGCGTCGCGGAAAGGCCCGCGCTGGCGGACGCGTGCACAGATCCTGTTTGCGGGACATTTGGCATGATGCGGATCACCCCGCCCAGTGCCCCGGCTCCATATAACGTACCTTGCGGACCCTCAACCACCTCAACCCGGTCAATATCATAAAGGCGCAGATCGGGTTCAGGCGCGTTGTAGGTGAGGCGCAGATCACCAAGATACAGGCCGACGGTGGACTGGGTGGGGCCAGAGAAGCTGCTGTCCGCGATGCCACGCACGAAAACCTTGTTCCGTCCCGGCCCCAAATTGGTGGATGTGAGGGCCGGAATCCGGGCAATGAATGCGCTTGTGCCCATATTTTCCGCCATGCCGGCACCGCCAACCACTTCGACATGCGCCGCGCCGGGATAGGTGGAAAGCCCCTGCTGCTGCTTGCTCGCCGTGACAATGATCTCAGGCATTGCCTGAACTGCGGACGGCGGCAAAGCCTGCGCTTGCTCGACCGGCCGCTGCGGTGCAACTGGCTGGGCTCTGGGTATCACGCTGACGATGCGAAAGGTGCTTGCGTCAATTTGCACAAAGTCAAAGCCGGTGCCGCGCAGCATGATTTGCAAGGCGCGGTTTATGCTCATGGTGCCACGCACGGCTTTCCCGCGCGCGATGGCGAGCCGGGCATCCACACCGCCGATGGAAATTTGCGCTTGTCCGCCCAGCGCGATCAGTGCCGTATCCAGCCGCTGCGCCGGAACCTCGAAACTGCGTGCATTTCGGGCCATTGCAGGAGACGCAGGCAGGCACGCCACCAGTATGAGTGCGGGAAACGCGCGCTTCATCGGATCAGGATGTGAGATGCCATCCCTTTGCGCTAAAGTGCGCGCGGACGCCAAGCAAGGATTCGAGGCGGCGGAACAGCAACTTCTGATCCCGTTCGATGCGAATGATGCCGGAAAAACGCCGCACGCCAACATCCCGAGACACGCTGACGGGCGTGCCAAGACTGCGCGTCAGATCGATGGCAATCTCGCTGATCGGGGCCGCTTGATAGGATAGCCGACCCGAGCGCCAGCCAGCGACGGAGCCGGGCTCGGCACGTGACAGCGCGGGAACCGGGTGATCATGCGACACCTGAAGGCGGTTGCCCGCCCGGATGGTGACTGCCTCCACCTTGGGATTATACTGAACCGCGCCGGCCGCTACAGTCACTTCAAGACTGTCATCGCCCTGCCGCACATTGAACACCGTTCCCAAATCCCGCAGCGTCGATTCCGGCGTTTCAAGGGTAAAAGGGTGGGTCGCATCGTGCCGGATGGTAAAGACGGCCTCGCCCGCTGACAGTCTGGCAAACCGGTTGGTTCTTCTGTCAAGTTCGAGCTTCGTGCCGCCGTTCATGACGATCTGGGATCCATCGGCCATCGCGATCTCGCGGATTTCGCCCGTCCTTGTTTCATAGCTCTGCAAAGCCCGGCCCGACAGCAGGAAGGGGGAGGCCAACACCGCCACCGCCGCGCTGGCAGCTACAGCAAACAAGCCCCGGCGCTGATACCATTTGGCAGGCGCTGGCGCATTGTCGTTCCGGGGCACAGCGGGGTCGGCGTGAGACACGCGCACACTTTCCCCCAGTTCGGCATCGGCAAGGGCAACAGCGTCATAGGCATCCACATGGTCCGGGTCAGCTTCCAGCCAGTCGGTAAATTCCGCCCAGTCTGCGGAAGGCGCAGCCGGATCGGACAGGCGGACATGCCATCCAATCGCTTCCTCCCTGCACCGTTCAACCGCCATGATTATGCCCCTTGGTTGCATGACGTTCTGGCGTGTCGATTTCCGCATCCAGCCTGAGCTGCACTGCCAGCACGGCACGATAGGCGCGCTGCAAATGCTTTTCCACTGCGCTGAGGCTGACTCCCATCTGGGCGGCAATCTCTTTTTGGGGCGTGCCATCGATCCGCACGGCGCGGAAGGCAAAGGCCGTTCGTTCGGGCAGAGTATCAAGCACGGCATCCACGCGACGCAAATGATCGCGGGCAAGCAGAATTCGCTCGGCATCCGGCTGGCTGTCCACCGGGCTCTCAAGGGTGCCGTCTATCCGGCCCTTGGTCCATTCGCGTTCCCGATTGTCCCGCCGCACCGCTGAACGTCGATGATCCAGCACCATGTTCTCTGCCATGCGGTAAAGATAGGCCAGCGGTTCGGCTACCGGACCGGTTTCCCGTGAGGAAAGTTTGAGCCACAATTCCTGGACAATATCTTCCGCGTCGCCATCGCCGCGAAACCGTGCGCGAACATAGCGCGTCAAAGCGGGCCGGTTGGCCATGAAGACCGATGCCAGCCCGGCCGTAGTTGTCATGGTTCCGAGTGTCGCCGACTTGCCATAAACAGTGCCATAGCCATGCAGGCCAAAATTGACAGTCACATGACGCTGCTCGAGCACCGCGCTATCCGCATTGCCAGGATTTATGGCGGGCAATTGCGGCTCGCGAAATTGACGAGTTTCCACCAGAGCGGAAACCCCCGCAATGACGGCCGGCCGCGTTTGGCGCGGGCACCGGGCCGGAATTCGGATGGAAGCGGAATTCCGAAAGTATCTGGGCTGTCGGGGGAATATGCAGGCATACGGGAATGACGCCGTGCGTACCCCAATTCCGCATCCCCATCGGTAAACAGGAAAGGATTTTCGTCTGCCGAAATCCGATCACGCGGCCCTGCGGCCCCGGTTGGCAAGCTCGTGATAGGAATGAAACAGTGCGGCGAAATGCTCGTCGATCGTTGAAATGCGATCCGCCTGCACCCTGGCGGATCTGGACAGGCGCGCGCGATCGCGCGTCAGCAAGCGCCCGATCGCCTGTGACGCAGAGGTGGCGTCGCCTGCCGCATAGGTTTCGCCCGTGTCTGGCGTCATCATATCCGATGCGCCGCCTTCATCCGGAACGACCAGAGGCAGCCCGGAGGCCGCGGCTTCGGCAGCCACAAGCCCGAAGGTTTCAGCTTCGCACCCGTGAACAAGCGCGTCGGCGCTGGCCATCACTTCTGCAAGCACATTGCGATCACCAATCGGTGCCAGCAGGTGGACATGGGGATTCCCGCCAATGTGCCGGATCAGTTTGTCACGGTCACGGCCATCGCCTACCAGAACCAGCCCGATCTGGCGGGCATGTCCCGCAGCCATGCAGGCATCAATCACCAGCGGCCACCGCTTTTCGGCGCTATGGCGACCAACACCAAGCAGCAACGTTGCATCTTCATCAAGGTCGCACCGGGCAAGCAGATCACGGCGGATCGCCAGGTTGCGAAGGCGAGGAGAAAAGACGCCCGGATCAACCCCCATCGGGATTGTGGCCACGCCCGCGACACCGCCGCTGCGGAGCCGGGATGACAGGTTGGCATTGGCGCTGACCACAGCATCAAATCGCGCGCCCAGCCGCCGGAGATGCTGCCAGAAAAGGTCAAAGCTGCGATCAATGGTCTCGCGGCGCGAAATCCTGCCGAACCAGCGATACGCATACGCAGCCAGGGGATCAGCGTGCATGATCAGCGTGCGCGCAGCTTTTCCCTGCCAGTGTGCCACAATATTTGCCGTACGCCAGGGGGACGAAGCTTCCACGACATCGGGCCGTTCGGCGTCCAGGATTCGATGCACGGCTTTGGTGCCTTCAAAATAGCGGTAACGGCGATCCACGATCAGTTGCGGGCTGGCAATATGGATAATCCGTCCGCCTTCCGGGCGATGCTCGACGCGATCTTCGGCACCAGGTGCGATGATGACGATTTCCTGCCCCATCGCCGCGCCAATTTTGAGCTTGCGTTCGATATAGGTTTTCACCCCGCCACCATGCGGTGTGTAAAATGCGCAGACATCGATGATTTTCATCGTTCCTCCAGCGGGCCGAAGGAAAACAGACCGTGCAGATAATTGATGCGGATCGCGATCCGGGTCATTCCCGGCCCTGCCACAGCCAGCGCAGAGGCAGCCCTGGGCTTTGATCGCGACAATCTGGGGTTGCCGGCAAAGCCGATTCCGTCTGAAAGCACCCCGAATTTGAGATTGCTATCGCGATCATGCAGCAGCGACAGGGCGTAATGCCCGGCAACCGGAACCCGCAGGCACAGGGTTGGTGTGTTCGAGGGGGTCAGGATCAGGTCAGCGCGGCGAAATGTTTTGCCCTGATTGATCAAAATGGCATCATCCTGAAGGAAATCATCGTCATTGTCGGGGTAAAGCTCAGCGCGCAGCAGCCCCTTGCGATCTTTCAGGCCAAGGGCTGTTATCAGCAGCGCCGGGCCGCGTTCGCCCGGGCGGCACGCAGCCTCGGCCTTGCCAAGCGACGGGCTGGGGGACACGGGGGCAGCGGCGGCACAGAACAAGGCCCCGGCCATCGCACCGGCACGCTTCATCTGCTGGCCGCCTCAACGGTATCACGCAGCAACAGGGCCGCGCCCACCAGCAGATGGGTTGCCAATATGGCAGTGGCGATCATTGCGATCAGGGTGGCGACCGCGCCATCATTTCCAATCAGGAAAATGGCCAGACTGGCAAACACCATTTCCTTGTTGGGAACAAAGGGCAGGCGCGTCACCAGCAGTTGCAAGGTCGCCAGCAAGACCAGCAAGACCAGCGGTATCTCGGGGAGGGCGGCGTGCCACATCACACCCGAAAGAAAGGTGGTGGCAATCAACCGTGCGAGATGGACCCCGAAAATGGCGCGCAGTTCATGGGTGGGCAGCGAAAATATCCGGCTTTTGAACAGCAGGATGATCATCGAGAGCCCGATCATCACCCCCGCCGACAGAAACACGGTCCGCCCGTGAAACTGGGGCGCGACAGTGCCGACAAGCGGCCAGGCGACCCCAAGCATCAGCAAGGTGATCACGTTCCCGGCCAGGGCCGAGAGGATACTGACATCCTTGATGGCGCCAAAGGGAGCCGTAACCAGACGGGTATGGCGCCGCGTCCAGGCATAGAAATAGGCTTCGCCACTATAGCCAAGCAGCACTTCATTGCTCACCAGCTTACGCAGGAGGGCTGCAAATCCGGCCGGAGGCAACCCCCAAAGCCGCCTGAAGATCAGCCATTCGGAAGACGGCAGTGCAAGATAATAGCCTGTAAACGCCAGCCAGAAGGAGGGCTTGAGGGGTAGGGTGTGCAGCGCGCTCGCAAAGCCGAAGCCTATTATCTTCCACAAGATGGTGACGAGAAATGCCAGCGAAAGCCCAGAGGACAGCCAGCCATGCCAACCAACGCGGCGGGGCTGAAGCGACGGCAATGATGGCAAGGCCAAACGGTCTCTTTCACTTACGGGGCGGGTCGCCATCAATCACCTGAATTTTGCCGGACTCGCGGTGCTGACGGCGCGGCGCGCGGCTTTCCGCACCGGCTCAGTGAAAATTTCAGACAGGCAGAAGGTCATGATAGGCAGACGGAATGTGCGAATGCGTAAAGGCCGCCAGCGCACGCTCGATTTCCGCCACAAGCTCTGGCGCATCAACGTCATGCGGATGCACCGCCAGCCGGACTGTCGTGGCGCGCGCCAGCGCGACCGTTGCGATCCGCGACCATAAGAGAGAGCCCAGCAGGCGCGGAATCGAGCGGCTGGCATAGGTGATAACCGGGCCGCGCGCGACGATCTCGCCCGATCGCGGGCTCCAGACCCGGAAATGATCTTCGGCAAGGTCAAATCCCTGATCGGCAATCGCTTTCCGGCTGTCCGCTCCATAGAGCCAGGCAGGCGCGATAAAGCCCGCGACAGGGCACCCGGTGGCATCTTCGATCATTGCGCGGCCTTCGACGAGTTTGCGCGTGGCCTCGCTGTGTGACAGGCCCAGAAACTCCCCTTCGCCCGCCGTCATTCGCTGCGCCTTGATCCGGGCCGCGCGGGTTTCGTGCGTGCTTTCATCAAGATGGGTAAATCCGTGCAGGAAAATCTCGCAGCCATCCCCGGCCCAGCCCCGCAATGAGCGCGCAAAGGCGGGATCATCACAGACCCGGCCGGCACGGTGAAAATCCGGCACGACGAGCAGGGCAAAGCGCCCCTTGCCCACCGCCTGTTCAACAAGAGGCACGAGCGTTTCCAAACGGCGCAGATGAAAGGGCGCCACATCATGGATCGAGACAAGCAAACGCCGTGTCATGGTCAGGCTGCCAATGGATCGGCAGAACAAGCCGCAAGCCCATGCCCCCGGATCATGGCCGCATAGTCATACGCATTATGATGGGCTGACACACAGGCACCTGCAGACAGCCTGTGATTGAAGAGGAAGCCAACGCGCATTCAAGTGGGACGGCACCAGGCCAAGAAACCCGCACAACGCCTCTGCGGATCTGTCTCAGACATGTCGTCATCATCCCAGTGCCGTAATCGGGGGAGAGCGCCTCATGGCGGAACGTCCCTGCCATTGCGGGACCGAGCGTGCCTTACTCTTCCGCCATCGTCTGCGCGGGGAACGGTGCCTGCAATTCAGGCGCGTCGTCAAAGCGACCGGTTACTCATGCAGCGGGCCACGCCTTGTCGAAATGTCCGGTTTCCGCATCTCCCAAATCGCGCTCCATGGCCGGAATGTTGGGGGGAGCGGACAGCGCTTGACGCCCGACCAGGACTTCCAGACATTACCGCAAAAGGGGAGGATCAACAAATGCCTGACCAAATAGCAGAAACATCGAAGCGAACGGCGCTGTGGCTGAGCCCGAACGGTTTCCTGCTGGCGGCCGCACTGATCAGCAGCGCGGTCGCGTGGTGGATGATCGCGTGGCCAGTCGCCTCGCTTTCGAACGGAGCTGACCACATTGGGCACTTCGCCTTAACGTTCGCGCACATGTGTGGCGGCACGGGAATGCTGTTTTTTGGCGGCTTGAACCTCTATCTGGCTGCCCGCCGAAATCGCTTCCCGCTGCATCGAAAGGTGGGTCAGGGTTACCTGCTTTTCGGCGCTTTTGGCGCGATTGTAGCAATCATGATTACGCTTACGCCTGCGCATAAGGCGGCCGGGTCCATGATCCTGACCAACTCGACCGTTTCACTATTGATGCTGGCATCGGCATGGCTTGCGTCTGCTGCCCTTGGGTGGCGAGCGGCAAAGAATCGGCGTTTCCAATCTCACGCCCAGTGGATGATCAGAAGCTACGTGCTGGTCTGGTCGTTTGTGTTCTGTCGGATTGCTTCCGGGGTTTCGAGCATTGATGAATTGGGAGATGGTGCCGCGTTCATCTGGCTGTCCTGGGTAGGCCCGCTGATTATTTGCGAAATGTTTCTGCAGTGGCCGGAAGGCTCCAGAAAAGTCGGCACCCAAGCAACCAAGTCCCGAAGCGAGCCGATCGTTCGCTAATGTCTCGTGCTGACTGTGCGGTTTCAGCAGCCTCTCAACCACTCTTGCTCGCCTGATTGTTGGGGGAAGGCGGACGCTGCTCTTATCGGGGTTTCGAAGTTTCTGAACCCGCAAGAGACCCGAACATAGGAACCCATTCCAAAATCGTTAGCTCATCAATCAAGCCTTCGATGTGAAAGGGATCCTGCTCAATGAGGCTGCGAGCTTCCTCAACATTTTCGACGGTCATGATGATGAATCCGGCGCGCTTATCCAAACCCCTTAGCGGGCCCGAGGCGCGGATTTTCCCTGCCTCAATCAGTCCTTGGAGAAAGGCCACATGGGCCCCCACATGCAGCCCCCAGCCTTCGCCGTCAGGATGGGTCATCGTGACAAGAATAAAAGCCATCAGCGTCTCCTTTGGAGTACCGATGCATTGTTGTCGCGATGTCCGCAACGATGTCGGCTCCGGACAGGCCGCTTTCAGTTCCAAAACGCGAAACGCCGGCATACCCATCTGGCTGGGTTCGGGCTGTTTGCTGACGGTTGAATTTCCGGTGCCGTTGGCGTCATTTCCTGATTTTGGTGCGCAATTGCCCGACAATCATGTCTAAGGTGCGGGCAATCACATCCGGAATGTTTTCGAGCGCCAGCCCATGATCACGCGGCGGCCAGGACGCATTCGCGCCATACGGGCTATGGCGCATCGCAGTGGCTTCCATCGTCTCGCGCGGCGGCGCGCCGATCGCCAGTGCCTTCTGGCCTCGGTCCTTGACCGCAATCCGGTCTGCCAATTCCGTTGTCCAGCGCGGCGAGACTGGCCTTCAGACGCGGCGCGGCAAAATCCAGGAATGCGCGCAGCTTGAGCGGCAGGATCGCCTGGCCCCCGTGGACAAGCTGAACCGGCCTGGGCGCAGTCTGAAACTCCTGAAGGACGGGCACCAGCCTGCCCTCTGAAATTGCCTGTTCCGCCTGGTAGGACAGGATCCGGGCAATCCCCGCTCCGCTCAGCGCTGCATCGATCGCGCCGCTGGCGGTGTTGACCGAAAACTGGGGGCGGATCGGCACGCTCCGGATGTCTTTGCCTTGCTGGAACGCCCAGTTGTTGGTGGCGTAGAGCCCTTCAAAGGCAATGCAATCATGCCGCGCAAGATCGTCGAGCCTTTTCGGCGCACCCCGGACCTTAAGGTAGGCCGGGCTGGCGCAGGTGATCCAGCTTACGGCTCCCAGCCGGGTCGCGACAAGGCCGCTGTCAGGCAATTCTCCAATCCGCACCGCCAGATCGACACGGTTCTCGACCAGGTCGATTAGATAGTCGGCGAGGATCAGCCGCACATTGATGTCGGGATAGGCCTTCAGGAACGCGAGCACGACGGGCTCGACATGCAACCGCCCGAACATGACCGGTGCAGTAATCAGGAGGTCGCCGCGCGGCGTGCGGTATTCGCCGGTGGCGAGGCGCTCGGCATCGTCAAGCTCAGCGAGTATCTGTCGGCAGGTAGCGACATAGGCCCGGCCAACGTCGGTCAGCAGCAGCTTGCGGCTGGTTCGCACAACCAGTTGGGCACGCAAACGCGCCTCAAGGTCAGAAACCCTGCGGCTGACCGTTGGCAAGGGGACCCCGAGCGCGCGAGAGGCGGACGAGAGGCTGCCGCCATCGATCGCCGCAACCAATGTCCGCATGGCTTCAAAACGATCCATTTTTCATTCCAAAATATGGAAGTATGGGTTCCATAATGAGAGGATAGTGCGGAAATGTGGAAGATAATAGACCTTTGTCAGCGGTCCATCCCGGTCGCTAGAGACAAAGGACCTGCCCCATGCCCCGTATCCCCCAGCCTGCCACGATCGCTGACGCTCCGGAAACGTCACAGGGATTGCTCGAAGCCATCGTCAAGCAGCTCGGCTCGGCACCCAATCTGTTTCGCCTGGTTGCGACCAGCCCGCAGGCACTCGAAGGCTATCTTTCGATGTCGGGAGCCCTCAGCAAGGGCGCTTTGCCTGCCGCCACTCGCGAACGCATCGCGCTTGCCGTGGCTGAGGTCAACGGTTGCGACTATTGTCTTTCGGCGCACGCCTTTCTTGGCAGGAACCTTGCCAAGCTCGATGATGCAGAGATAACGGCAAACCGCAGCGGTGCTTCGAACGATCCAAAGGCCGATGCCGCCATCCGCTTCGCCGCCAAAATCGCGCGTGCGCGCGGCCATATCAGCGATGCCGACTTCGCTGCGGTAAAGCTTGCGGGGTACACGGATGGGCAGATCGTCGAAATCGTCCAGCATGTCGCGCTGAACAGTTGGACGAACTACTTCAACAACGTGTTCCAGACCGAAATCGACTTCCCCGTCGTCACTGCCCGCAAGGCAGCGTGACCCAAGCAGGCTGGGCACCGGTATCCCCGGTTGGGTGCCCGCCAAACTCCCAGCCTGTGCGAGAGGATATTGAACATGATCCCGTCCAGTGACATTGCCTTTACGCAGACTGTCAAAGCCCTGCAGACCGAGCGAGGTTCACGCGCCAGCTACGCCAAAATCGAAGAACGTGGTGGCTTTCGCACAGGTATCACCGAAGATCTGGTAGAGTTCCTGACGGGAATCGACACGGCATATCTGGCGACGTCAAATGCCAGTGGCCAGCCTTATGCCCAGCATCGCGGCGGCCCCAAAGGGTTCATTCGGGTCATCGGCGAAACCATGCTCGGCTTTGCCGATTACACTGGCAACCGGCAGTACGTCACAACCGGAAATCTTGCCGACAATGACAAGGCCTTCCTGTTCCTGATGGATTATGCCAGTCGGCGCCGGATCAAGCTCTGGGGCCGCGCCAGGGTTGTTGCCGATGATCAGGAACTTATCGACCGGCTGATGCCCGAAGGGTACAAGGCCCGTCCCGAACAGGCGCTCCTTTTTGAAGTGCTGGCATGGGACGCCAATTGCCCGCAGCACATTCCTCAAAAGCTAGATGCCGGTGACGTTGCGGCGGCCATCGGCCATCTGGAAGCCCGCATCGCCACACTCGAAGGCGAAAACGCCGCCTTGCGCGCCCGGATTGAAGGAAGCCAGCCATGACCCGCCCACCGCGTCCGCCATTCACTGACGAAACCGCCGCGCAAAAGGCGCGCGAGCTGGATTGCCGGTTGATCAAGTAGGTCTGCGCCCACGTCGGCAACCGCATCGCCGTACGCGGCATTTCGGCAAGTACGGCACGCTTTTCAGACCGTTCGTTGACTCCCGTCAAAGTGCGCGCATGATCACCAAAGCCGGATGCAAAGGCGGAAGTGGGTGACGCAACCGAGTTCAATCTTGGGGGAGAGGGCATGGACGAGGCATTTGACTTCATCGTCGTAGGCGGAGGGTCGGCAGGGGCGGTTATTGCCGCACGGCTTTCTGAAGATCCCGATGTCCGCGTCGCGTTGATTGAAGCGGGCGAGCGTCCGCCCGAGCGAGAGGCGATGCCTGCGGCCTGCGCCAGCCTGCAACTTGATCCCGAAACCGACTGGATGTTCTGGGCCGACCCCGGCAAGGCGGGGCTAGGCATGAAAGGGCGGCGGATGCGGACGCCCCGCGGCAAGATGCTCGGCGGGTCGTCGGGCATCAATTATATGGTCTGGGTGCGGGGGCATCCACAGGATTTCGACCATTGGGCTGAACTGGGTGCAGAAGGCTGGGACTATGAGTCTGTCCTGCCCGCTTTCAAGCGGATGGAAGACCTTCTTCCCAGCAACGAGATCAACATCGATCAGGACGTGCACGGGACGGGCGGGCCGATCGGTGTTTCGGTGCGTTCCCCGATGATCCCCGCGACCCGTCAGTTTGTTGAAGCTGCCGAAGCGGCAGGCATTCCGCGCGGCGATTACAATGGCAGAGACCGCCTGAACCCGGCGGGCGTCGCCTCGGCCCATCAGACGAATACGCGCAAAGGCAGACGATCAAGCACCTATCATGCCTATCTGGAGGGTGAGGCGGAAGCGCGGCCCAATCTGACGATCGTCACGGGCGCGCATGTCACGCGTGTCGTGCTGGAGGGCGAAGGCGATACGCTGACCGCGACCGGCATTGAATATCGCGATGCTGCTGGTGCCACTCAGTCCGTTCTTGCCAGTCGGGAGGTTATCCTGAGCGCGGGCGCGATAGGATCGCCACATCTGCTGATGCTTTCGGGCATTGGTCCGCGCCGGGAGTTGGAGGCTGCTGACGTGGTGTGCCGGCATGAACTGGCTTGCGTTGGGAAGCATGTAAAAGATCATCCCTTTGTACCGATGACCTTTCATGCGCCCGGCATCGGCGTGCCACTGAATGACATTGGACGGTCGATGGGTTCCGAAGCGCTGCGTGCATCTGGCGGGCCGTTGCCTGCTGATCCGGCGGAGGATGTTCATCTCAGCCCCGAACTCGCAGGCCTCAAGGCCGAAGCAGACCGTTTGCTGGGCGAATGGCTGGCGACGGGCAGCAGTCTGGTGTCGTCATCATGGAACGACGCCAGCGCGTTCTTTTCGACCGGGCTGGGAGCCCGCTACAGCCACGATGCGCAGATCAGTTTCATGGCGGGCGGCGTCGATGTGGGCTTGATCGACAATCAGCTCAACATTGATTCTTCATTGTATATAGCTGATCCTGGCCGCGTGCTCGGCTCCGCAGCGGAAAATATATATCTGATTGTCCAGCTCGAATTGCCAAGCAGCGAAGGTGAGGTCGTGCTGCAAAGCCCGGACCCGCAAATGCCGCCTGCCATCAACATGAATTATTATGCTGATCCGGTCGATCTGAAAGTCATGGTTGCGGCAATGCGGCGCGCGCTCGCGATCATGGCGCATTGGCCTGGCGCCGATAAGCCCGGCCCATGGATCGCCCCACCACAGCTCGCCCTCAAACATGGCCATGTCGCGGGAAAACCGCCGAGCGACGCCTTGCTGGAAAATGCCGCGTTGCATTTCTCGCACACGACTTACCACATAAGCTGCTCATGCCGTATCGGCAGTGTGGTCGATCCCCGACTGCGTGTTTTTGGCGTCAAAAATCTGCGCGTTGCGGATGCCAGCGTGATGCCTGAAATCACGAGCGGAAACATCAACGCTGTTGTTGTCATGATTGGCGAGCGGGCAGCCGAGATGGTGGCGATGGATCACGGGTTGAAGGTGCGTCGCTCGAAGCGTTCCCGTCACGTCTGATCCGTCGAATGGACCCGTGAGCAGACCTGCGGTTTTCGCTGACGCAGCGGCCGTTTATGGTCGCCAATCTGCGCATCGGACGTTGCCCTGTTTTAACCCTCGCCCAGTTCGGAACCAGGCGGTTGCAGGCGAACAGCGTTCCGGTTTCGCAGTCACGAAGGGGGAGGTTGAACAACCCGCAGCCTCATGCAAACCTGGCCCTCGCCTCACCTGGCCAGATTCATGAGCCCCTTGGCGAGCGGCGCAGGCGCGCTGACGATGGCCATGTATCCGGTGGCCAGCGTCTCGAAATTCCAGCCCTTCTGATTTCTCGCAACGGCACCGGCGCGCTCCGATGCCTGACCTATCCGGTCTGCCCGCAACGGGCGGCTTTCCTTTTACATCCCGAACTTGGGGGGCAAACAACGCAATGATCGGGAGGCTTAGGTGGGAGCAAACGCAATCCCTTGAATGAATGTCAGGAAAAGCGTTGATGTTGGCGGAGACGCCGGGATTCGAACCCGGGGTACCCTATTCAGGGTACGACGGTTTAGCAAACCGTTGGTTTCAGCCACTCACCCACGTCTCCCGCGCGCTTGGCAGGGTTGGGCCTATAGCGGCGGGTGCTGAGGGGATCAATGTCGATTTTGCGCACGGCTGCCAGGCAGGCTGGCGCGCTTTGGACTCGGTTGGTCGCGCGGTTGATTGCGTCGGGGTGACAAGACGATTCTAAGCCAGTTTGTTGAGTTATGCCTGTTTTTCCGGAGGTCGCGATGTTCCTGTTCCCCGTTCGGCATGTTGTTGCCGCACTGATGTTGTGCGGAACGCTTGCCGCAGGCCCCGTCTGCGCCGAAGTGAAAAACATTGATCCGAGCGCCGCCGCAATGGCACCGCTCCCCGATTCGCCGCCGCCTGCGCCCGCCCCGGCGGCCAGTGCCCCTGCCGCTCCGGACATCAATGCAGACCTTGCGCCTGTCGAAGGCGCGCCCCCAGCGGCTCCAACCGCAGCGCAGGACAGCGCCACGACCCCTCCGGCGCCTGCGCCCGGCACATTTCCCAAGGATGATGTGATCGGGGCTGCCGAAGGCGTGTTTGGCAAGGGTGCCAAGGGTCTGGCCGAACTGGTGGAGAAAATCCTCAAGGATCAGGGCCAGCCCAACGCCTATATCGCCGGGCGCGAAGCCTCTGCCGCCTTTGTGGTTGGTCTGCGCTACGGTTCCGGCACGATGACGCACAGCGTTGAGGGGCAGCGCCCTGTCTATTGGACAGGCCCGTCGCTTGGCTTTGATATTGGCGGCGACGCGGCCAAGGTGTTTGTGCTGGTCTATAATCTTTATGACAGCCAGGATATCTACAAGCGCTATCCGCAGGTGGAAGGCCGCGCCTATTTCGTCGGCGGCTTTTCGGGCACTTATTTGCGGCGGGGCAGTGTTGCGCTCATCCCGATCCGGCTGGGCGTGGGTGTGCGGCTGGGGGCCAATATCGGCTATATGAAATTCAGCGAAAAATCGAAATGGCTGCCGTTTTAGAAGTGCCGTCGGGGACTGTCCCTTCAGGGGCTGTCCCCTTGCGTGGAGTCAGTGTCAGCCCCTGACGGGACAGTTACTGCCATTATTTCAGGCCGATCTCCCGCAGCCGCTGCTGGAGATAGTCATCCGCCGTGATCGGCACGGGATAGCGATCGGGATGCGCGGCATCCACACAACCCGGCAGCGTCCTGATCAGAAAATCCGAAGCGAGGTGCAGGAAGAAGGGCATTGAGTAACGCGGGATATGCCGACGCTCGGGCGGCGGATTGACCACCCGGTGCGTGGTGGAGGGCAGGCGGTTGTTGGTCAGCCGCTGGAGCATGTCTCCCACATTGACGACCAGGGCGCCCGGCGGGGGATCAATGGCAAGCCACTGGCCGTCCTTGCCCAGCAGTTGCAGCCCGGCTTCCTCGGCCCCCAGCAACAGGGTGATCAGGTTGATATCTTCGTGCGCGCCCGCCCGGATGCCATCCGCATCCGGCGAAATGGGCGGGTAATGCAGCAGGCGCAGCACGGAATTGCCATCCTGCACCGCGCTGTCAAACCAATCCGGAGCCAACCCGAGATGGCGGGCAATGGCAGCAAGCAACTGCCCGCCCGCCTTGTCAAAGGCCGCGAATAGCTGGGCGAAAACATCCCGGAATTCAGGCACTTCTGCGGGCCAGAGATTATCCGGCATATGATCGCGGAACCGGTGGCCCGGGGGCAGATCGCGCCCGACGTGCCAGAATTCCTTCTGATCATGCGCGATAGCGTCCTTGGCAATCTCGATGCCGAACGGCGTATAGCCGCGCGCGCCGCCTTGCCCGGCCGCGTGATAGGCCCGCTTGACCTCCACGGGCAGGGCAAAGAAGGCAGCGGTCAGCGCCCAGGCGCGGTCAATCAGTGCGGGATCAACGCCATGATCGGTGATGACGGCAAAGCCGAATGTTTCAAACGATCCGCCCAGATCGGCGGCAAACGCGTCGGGATTCCTGTTGCCGCTCGCAAGCGAAAGGGGGGGAACCCGGTCAAGAACATCCGTCATCAGTCTGCTGCACTCACCAGTTTGAGCCCTGTATCGCTGCTGCCACGGTGCGAAACGCGGCCATCCACCTGCGCGCCGGTTTCCATCGAAATGCTGTCATAGGAAAGATCGCCCTTCACGCGTGCCGATTTCTCGATGGTCAGGGTCGTCGCGCTGATCGTGCCTTCGACACTGCCCGCAATCACCGCCTTGTCGGTTTCGATATTGCCGCGAATCCGGCCGCCGCTGCCCAGAATCAGCGAACGGCAGCGGACATCGCCTTCAATCACGCCATCGAGATGGATATCGCCTTCGCCCGCAATATTGCCGCTGATCGTCACTTCGCCGCCAATGAAGGATAGCGTGCCGCCGCCGCGCGCGTTGCCGCCCGGTTCCCCCGCTTTTGATCCCCATGCCATATCATGCGACTCCGTTTTTTCTGCCATCTGCGCTTGCGAATAATCGTGTTTGGATAAAGGGGCAAATCGCGCTTCCCCCTTTCGCTTCGTCAGGTTAAGGGCCGCGCGGAATTCTTCTTCAAGGGCGCACCCATGAAAATCCTCACCGGCAATGCCAACCAGCCGCTTGCCAAGGCCATTGCCGCCTATCTCGAAATCCCTTTGACCGAAGCCAGCGTCCGCCGCTTTGCGGATGAGGAAGTGTTTGTCGAAATCCATGAAAATGTGCGCGGTCAGGATGTCTTCGTCGTCCAGTCGACAGGGTATCCCGCCAACGACAATCTGATGGAATTGCTGATCATCATTGATGCGCTGAAGCGGGCGTCGGCCAAGCGGATCACGGCTGTGGTGCCGTATTTCGGCTATGCCCGGCAGGATCGCAAGCCCGGGCCGCGCACGCCGATTTCGGCCAAGCTGGTGGCCAACATCATCACGACAGCGGGCGCAAACCGGGTATTGTCGGTGGACTTGCACGCCGGGCAGATTCAGGGCTTTTTCGATATCCCGACGGACAATCTCTATGGCGCGCCGGTGATGTCTGCCGATATCCAGGCGCGGTTCGGGGCGAAGAACATCATGGTCGTCTCGCCCGATGTCGGCGGCGTGGTGCGCGCGCGCGCGCTTGCCAAGCGGCTGGACAATGCGCCGCTCGCCATTGTGGACAAACGCCGCGAACGCGCGGGCGAATCGGAAGTGATGAACATCATCGGCGATGTTGAAGGCCGTTTCTGCATCCTGATTGATGATATCGTCGATTCGGCCGGCACGCTTTGCAACGCGGCTGCGGCGCTGAAGGCGGCAGGCGCGGAAGATGTTGTGGCCTATTGCACGCATGGCGTGCTTTCGGGCGGCGCTGTCGCGCGCGTCGAGGGATCCGAACTGATGGAACTCGTCATCACGGATTCGATCTGCCCGCCTGCGGCTGTGGCAGATGCCAAAAAGGTGCGGGTGCTGACCATTGCCCCGCTTCTTGCTGAGGCGATTACGCGCATCGCGGATGAAAGTTCGGTTTCTAGCCTGTTCGATTAGGGGCTAGCCGTGCGCCCCGCGCGTCCCTATTTCGGGGCGCATGGCATTGCCCCGACCCTCATCACCAGCCGCAGCATGGCGTGATCTCAAAGCGTTTTTGCAGACGCGCCAGCGCCATCAATGGGTGTTCGCTGCGCTGTCTTTGCTGATTCCCGGCTTTCTGGCGCTGCAATTCTATCTCGTGGGCGGCAAGCCCAAGGCCTATCGCCCGCCTGAAGTGGTGTTCGTCAAGCAATGGCCCAAATCCCGCACGGATGCGGAGATCAAGAAGCAGCAGGCCATCGATGCACCAGCAGAAAGGGCCGAGCAGCAGGAACGCGCCAAGGAAGAGGCTGCGTATCGCAAGCGGATGCAGGATCTGCGCAAGTTGCTGAACCCGTGAGCGATGCACGCTGGATGGCGGCGGCAGTGGCGCTGTCTGGCCGTGGACAGGCGCAAACCGGCACCAATCCCAATGTCGGCTGTGTAATCGTGAAGGAGGGCCGCGTTGTGGGTCGCGGCTGGACGCAGGCGGGCGGGCGGCCCCATGCCGAAGCGATGGCGCTGGCTGCGGCAGGACCGGCGGCGCAGGGCGCGACGGCCTATGTGACGCTGGAACCGTGCGCGCACCGCTCAGCGCGTGGGCCGGCTTGTGCTGACCTGCTGGCAGAAAGCGGCGTGGCGCGGGTGGTGGTGGCGCTGCAGGATCCGGATCCGCGCACCAATGGCAAGGGACTGGCGCGGCTGCGCGAAGCGGGGATGGAGACGGCTGGCGGCTTGCTCGAAGCCGAAGCGCGGCAGGCCATGGCAGGCTGGCTGATGCAACAGGCAGCGGGCCGTCCGTTCGTCACGCTCAAGCTGGCCATGTCACTCGATGGCTGTATCGCACTCGCCAATGGTGGGAGCCAATGGATCACCGGCGCGGCCGCGCGCGCCCACACGCATATCGAACGCGCCCGTGCGCACATGATCCTTGTCGGGCGCGGCACATTTGCTGCGGACGCGCCGAAGCTGGATGTGCGTCTGGCCGGACTCGAGCCGCGCAGCCCCGCGCGGGCGATCCTGACAAGGGGCATCGCGCCGCCGGGCTGGGCGGCGCTTGCCAGCCCGGACGCTGTGCATGGCCTGGGTGAAGTCCACTATCTGTTCGTTGAGGGCGGAGCCGGGGCAGCAGCGGCGTTCCTGAAAGCCGATCTGGTGGATCGCCTGCTGCTCTACCGCGCCCCGATCCTGATCGGCGGGGGCAAGGCGGCGTTGGGCGATATCGGCCTGCAACAGCTTGACTCCGCGCATGGCCGCTGGAAACGGAGTGACAGGCGTTTGCTGGGGGGCGATACGCTGGAAATCTATCATCGGCAGCGGAAGGCATATTGATGTTCACAGGCATCGTCACGGATATCGGCATCATCCGCGCGGTCGAACTGCGGGGCGATACGCGCATCACCATCGGCTGCAGCTATGATCCGGACAGAATCGAAATGGGTGCGTCCATTGCGTGCTCCGGCTGCTGCCTGACCGTTGTGGCGAAGGGCAGCGATGCGGATGGTCACTGGTTTGCCGTGGATGCTTCGGCAGAAACGCTCGCGCGCACGGCATCGGGCATGTGGCTGGCAGGGCGGCGACTCAATCTGGAACGCGCGCTCAAGGTGGGTGACGAGCTGGGCGGCCATATCGTCACCGGCCATGTCGATGGCACGGGCGATGTGCGCGGCATCCGGGAAGACGGCGGATCGCACCGGCTGACCATTTCCGTCGCAGCGGCGCTCGCACCCTATATGGCGGCCAAGGGATCGGTAACGGTGGACGGCGTGTCGCTGACCGTGAATGATGTGGCAGACCAGCCGGATGGCCGCGCGGAATTCATGCTCAACATCATCCCGCACACCTGGGCGGTCACGACGCTGGGCGGGCTTCAGGTCGGGCAAAGCGTCAATATCGAAATCGATGTGCTGGCGCGCTATCTGGCCCGGATGCGCGAAGTGATTGGCGGCTGAATCAGGCTGCGCCGCAGGTGCGGCAGCCCGGGTCCTTGGGCAGGCGGATCGACCGCATCGACGGCGCAAGGCCATCAACAATGTGCAGCCGACCTGCCGGATCATCGCCAAAGGGATAGAGTATGCGGATCGCTTCCATCGCGGCCCAGCTACCCATCATCCCCACCATCGCGCCCAGCACGCCGACTTCGGAGCAACTGTCGCAATCATCGGGATCATGGGCGTCGCCCACAAAGCAGCGATAACAGGGCTTGTCCGTTTCCCACCCGCGAAACGTGCCGATCTGGCCGTGGAACTGGCCGATGGCAGCGGAGACCAGAGGGATGCGCAGGGCATGGGCAGTATCGGCCACGGCAAGGCGCGTGGCGAAATTGTCTGATCCGTCAATCACCACATCCGCGCCATCCAGCAAGGCCCCGGCGTTCGAGCCGCCGATGCGTGCCGCAACCGGGATCACCTGAACATCCGGATTGATCGCGCCCAGCCGCCCGGCCGCAACATCAATCTTGTCCCGCCCGATATCAGCCGTGTCAAACAGCACCTGCCGCTGAAGATTCGACAGGCTCACCTGATCATCATCAATGATGGTGATCCGCCCGACGCCCGCTGCGGCCAGATAGAGCAGCGCCGGCGATCCGATCCCGCCCGCCCCGATCACCGTGACGCGCGATCCGATCAACCGCATCTGCCCGGCCCCGCCAATTTCCTTCAGGACAATATGGCGGGCGTACCGGTCAAGCTGGGTGTCGGTAAGGCTCATACCCCCGTCGAGCCAAAGCCACCCGCGCCGCGCGCTGTATCGTCAAGGCTGGTGACTTCGCTCAGCGTCGCCCGCTGGACGGGGGCAGGCACAAGCTGGGCAATCCGGTCACCGCGCGCGATGGGGAAAGGTGCGCTACCCAGATTGGCCAGGATCACTTTCACTTCGCCGCGATAATCGCTGTCAATCGTGCCGGGCGTGTTGAGACAGGTAATCCCGTGCTTGAGTGCCAGCCCGGAACGCGGGCGCACCTGCACTTCATATCCTTGCGGGATCGCCATCGCGAACCCGGTGGCCACCGCGTGGCGCCCACCGGGAGCAAGCGTCAGGTCTTCAGCAGAGACGACATCCATCCCGGCCGCGCCATCGGTGGCATAGGCAGGGAGGGGGAGGTCTTTGCCGTGCGGCAGGCGGAGAAGGGGGATGGAGATCGGAGTCATGGGCTTCGATTAGCCAATGCATGAAGGTGCGTCACCCCACCAATGCAAGGCTTTCCAAAACCCGTTCCGCCAACCTTTCCGCCACATCCCCCTTCGCCATTCGTTCCCAGCTTTCCACGCCTGCCACCGTGACGATATGCACGGTGTTCGCTTCGCCGCCCATCACGTCGCCAGAGACATCGTTCGCCACGATCCAGTCACAGCCCTTTTTTGCCAGTTTGGCCTGAGCATGGGCGATGACGTTTTCGGTTTCGGCAGCGAAACCCACCAAAAGGGGCGGGCGTTCGGAGCTGCGGGCCAGCCCCGCCAGAATGTCCGGGTTTTCGACCAGAGTGAGCGTGGGCATCACGCCGCTGCCGTCCTTCTTGATCTTCTGCGCCGCGCCTTCCACTCGCCAGTCGGCAACGGCGGCGACCATGATGGCAGCATCAGCGGGGAGCGCGGCTTCCACAGCGGCCGCCATCTCGCGCGCTGTCTGGACGTCGATACGGGTGACGCCCGGCGGCGTTTCCAGCGTCACTGGCCCGGCAATCAGCGTGACGCGCGCGCCTTTGGCCGCCAGCGCGCCGGCAATCGCGAAGCCCTGTTTCCCCGACGACCGGTTGGCAATGTAGCGGACGGGATCAATCGGCTCATGCGTCGGCCCGGCGGTGACGAGGATGTGCTTGCCCGGCATCAACAGCTATCGCCCGTCGCCAAAATCGGGCTGGCCTTCCAGCGGATTGGCGGGCGGGGCGAGCGCCTTTTCAATCGCTGCCGCAATGGCTTCCGGCTCAGGCAAGCGACCGGGGCCGAATTCGCCGCAGGCCATCGGCCCTTCGTCCGGCTCCAGCACGGTAATGCCGTCATGGCGCAGCGTCGCGACGTTTCGGCGCGTGGCGGGGTGCTGCCACATCCGCACATTCATGGCAGGCGCAGCCAGCACGGGCTTGTCAGTGGCCAGCAGCAGGGTGGTCGCCAGGTCATCAGCAATGCCTGCCGCCATCTTCGCCATCAGATCGGCGGTGGCCGGCGCGACCACGACCAGATCGGCCTGACGCGAAAGCTGGATATGGCCCATCTCCGCTTCGTCTTTGAGATCGAACAGATCGGTATAGACCTTGTCCTCGCTAAGCGCGGCAAGGCTCATGGGTGTCACGAACTTGTGCCCGGCCTTGGTCAGCACACAGCGCACCGACATGCCCTGCTTGCGCAGCCGCCGCACCAGTTCGCACGCCTTGTAAGCCGCGATGCCGCCACCGATGATCAGGAGGATGCGTTTGCCAGTCATGTCCACCACTGTATGGCGATTGTGGCCCCTGCGCCAGCCAGTGCGATAAGTGCGTAGCGCCACACGCCACCGCCCCGCCTTTCGCCGCGATCCCACATCAGCTTGATTTCCGGCAAAGGCGGGGCTTCGGGCGCGCCGCCCCTTTTCGGCAATTGTTCATCCAGCCGCCGGATCAGGTCAGGGATCAGCGCGAGCGTTGCCGCCTGCTTTTTCAGTCCATCGGCCAGCAGGGCTTCGGGACCGAGTTCATCCCGGATCCAGTCCCGCACGAACGGGGCGGCCACATCCCACATATTGATTGACGGGTTGAGAGAGGTGGCAATCCCTTCCACCATCACCATCGTCTTTTGCAGCAGCAGCAGATGCGGCTGGGTCTGCATGTCGAAATCGCGAGTGATGGCAAACAGGCTGTCGAGCATCTGCCCCACCGAAAGCTCGCTAACGGCCTTGCCGCGCGTGGGTTCGCCCACGGCACGAAGCGCGGTCGCGAACTCATCGACATTATGGTAGCTAGGCACATATTGCGCGTCGAAATGAATCTGTGCCACGCGTTTGTAGTTGCCCGTGGTCAGCCCGTAGAGAATCTCTGCCAGCCAGATGCGCGCCTGCCGGTTGATGCGGCCCATAATCCCGAAATCAATCGCCACGATTGTGCCATCTGCCCGCACGAACAGATTGCCCTGATGCATGTCTGCGTGGAAAAAGCCTTCCGAAATGGCCTGCCGCAGAAAAGTGAGCACCAGCGTTTCCGCCAGCGCGTTCAGATCATGCCCGGCGGCTTTCAGCGCATCCACATTGGAAATCTTGATGCCATCGACCCATTCGAGCGTCATCACGCGGCCTGATGTGCGATCCCAGTCAATCGCCGGAATCTCGTAACCGGAAACCCCTGCCATGGATTCGCGCAGCTCGGATGCGCTGGCGGCTTCGCGCCGCAGATCCAGTTCGCGCAGCGTCCAGCGTTTCAGGTTGGCGATCACCAGTTGCGGGCGGAGGCGCGCGGCTTCCCCGCCAAAAGCTTCAAGATGGGCTGCGGCCCATTCATAGGTTTCAATATCGCGGGCAAATTGCTCGCGGATGCCGGGGCGGAGGATTTTGACCGCCACATCCTTGCCGTCCGGGGTGCGGGCGCGGTGGACTTGTGCGATGGAGGCGGAACCAACGGCTTCGCGCTCGACACTTTCGAAAAGGGCTGCGGCGGGCTTGTTCAGGCTGGTATCGATCTCGGCATAAACCGCCTCGAAGGGGGCGGGCGGCAGTTGATCCTGCAATTTCAGCAGGTTGAGCGCCGCATCCATGCCGATAATGTCGGGCCGGGTCGCCAGAGTCTGCCCCAGCTTGATCGCGGCCGGGCCGATGGCCTTGAAAGCTCCGGCATAGTCCGGTTCCCCGGGCTGGAACGTGCCCAGCCGGGCAAGACGGAACAGGCGCTTGACCGGCAGCGGCGTGTTGCGATCTGCCTCCAGCGCCCGCAAAGCCCCGTGCTTCGCCAGCGTACGGCCCCATTTCAGAAGCCTCCAGATATGCGTGGCGTTGGAGGTCATCTAAAAAGCGTTGTCCAGGATATGGTTCACGCAGAGGCGCAGAGACGCGGAGGGGCGGTGGGCAGAATTACCTTCACCCGTCATTCCGGCGAAAGCCGGAATCCCGCTTTCTTTCTGCCGGGTCCAAGGAAAAGAGATTCCGGCGTCCGCCGGAATGACGGGGGAGGCATACCTCCGCGTCTCCGCGTCTCCGCGTGAACCGACCGGCATCAAATCTTCCAGCCTGAATGAATGGCCACAAGCCCGCCCAGCATCGGTTCCACATGCGTCTGCACAAACCCTGCGGAACCAATCATCCGTTCAAAGCCGGGCATATCTGGGAAGCGCCGGATTGATTCGATCAGATAGCGATAACTGTCTTCATCCTGCGCCAGCAGCTTGCCCAGCTTGGGCACCAGTTTGTGGGAATAGGCATCATAGACTTCGGCAAAACCCGGCCAGAGGGTTGTCGAGAATTCCAGGCAGAAAAACCGCCCGCCGCGCTTCAGCACGCGGTGCGCTTCGGCCAGGGCCTTGTCGATATGGGTAACGTTGCGGATGCCAAAGGCGATTGTGTAGGCGTCAAAGCTCTTGTCTTCAAAGCCCAGCGTTTCGGCATTTTGTTCAGACCAGCTCAGCCCGCCAATCTCGCGATCTTGCGCGCGTTCCATACCCACGGCCAGCATATCGGGATTGATGTCGGACACCGTGACAAGCGCACCCTTGGCCTGCATCCGGAAAGCAATATCGCCCGTACCGCCTGCCATATCGAGGATATGTTCCCCGCTGCGCGGTTTGACCCGGCGGACAAAGCGATCCTTCCACAGCCGGTGCATGCCCGCAGACATAGCATCGTTCATCAGATCATAATTGCCAGCCACGCTGGAAAAGACGCCGCCCACGCGGGCCGTCTTTTCGTCAGCGGCAATATCTTCATAGCCGAAGGAGACTGTCTCTTGCATGGCGGACGCTCTAGCCAAGCATCGGCGCGCCCGCTAGCGGATTTACCATGCCAGAGCTTCCCGAAGTCGAGACAACGGTTCGCGGCCTTGCTGCCGTGCTGGACGGGCAGGTGCTGACCCGGGTGGAACCGCGCCGCGCTGATCTGCGTCGTCCGATTCCGGTTGACCTGCGCCAGCGGTTGACCGGCGCGCGGGTGACAGGGTTGGGGCGACGCGCGAAATATGGCCTTATTGAAACAGATCGCGGCGATACGCTGGTGTTCCACCTCGGTATGTCCGGGCGCTGGCGGGTTGATCCCGAAGCGATTGAAAAGCACGATCATCTGGTGATTGAAACCGCTTCCGGACGCACGCTGGCACTCAATGATCACCGCCGCTTTGGCTCGCTCGATCTGCTATCCACAAGCGCGCTGGCCGATTGGCCGACTTTCCGGGCGCTCGGGCCGGAACCTTTGGGCGATGCTTTCACGCACAAGACGCTGGAAACGGCTTTTGAGGGACGGATCGCACCAATCAAGAATTTGCTGTTGGATCAGCGTATCGTGGCGGGGCTGGGCAATATCTATGTCTGCGAAGCGCTTCACATGGCGGGGATCAAGCCGCACAAGCCCGCCGGGCAAGTGCCACCCGCGCGCCTCAAGCCGCTGGTCATGGCAATCAAGGATGTGCTGGCCGCCGCCATCGAAGCGGGCGGCTCCACCCTGCGGGATTATGCCCGTCCGGATGGAGAGCTGGGCTATTTCTTCAAGCAATGGCGCGTCTATGGCCGGGAGGGAGAAGCGTGCGTGGAGTGCCGAAGGGTGGTGGAACGCCGCGTGGACGGTGGCCGTTCCACCTTTTGGTGCGCGAAATGCCAAAAGTGACACAAACCCGCTTCGTCGAACTGACACGGTCTTTCGTCGAACCCGGATTACATTCGTAATCGGCAAATCGCACTGTCAGCCTATGAGAGGCTGCCCATTTCCCATCGCCGCAAGCGTGATCGCATTGCTCGCTGCCACACCCGCACTGGCGCAGCGGACGGATGACAATGCCGTGACGCAAACGGACGATGCCTTTGGCAAATCCGTGGGCGATGAACAGATCGGCATCTACAACCCGTATGATGTGCGCGGATTTTCGCCAGCGGATGCGGGTAATCTGCGTATCGAAGGCCTGTATTTTGATCAGCAGGCCAATCTGACGGACCGGCTGGTGGGCGGCAACACGGTGCATGTCGGCATTTCGGCGCAGGGCTATCCATTTCCGGCACCCACAGGGATCGCCGATTATGAGCTGCGGCGGCCCGGCAAGGAAACCCTGCTGTCCGTCGGTCTGCAATATGGGCCATGGGGCGGGAAGGTTGCGGAATTCGACGCACAACTGCCGATTGACGGGGAACGGCTCGGCATTGCCGCGGGTGCCGGGATTTACCGGGAAACCAATCCGTTCCAGGGCAAACCCAAGGCGGCCTCTTTCGCGCTGCTGGGCCATTTCAAGCCGACGGAGGGGATCGAGATTATCCCGTTCTGGAGTTATATCCACTTCACCAATGACGAGACACAGCCGCTGATCTTCACCAATGGCAAATTCCTGCCACCGCGCATCCGGCGGGACAAGTTTCTCGGCCAGAAATGGGCTGATTTTGCCGGGGACAACTATAATTACGGGCTGGTCGCCAAGGCAGACCCTTTTGGTCTGGACGTGCGGCTGGGCGTGTTCCGTTCTTCCAATAATGCGGCCGAAGATCATTTTGACCTGCTCTTTGACACAGATCAGTCCGGCCATGTCGGAGACCGTGTGGCGATCGTCGATCGGGACAATAAATATGCGTCCACATCGGGCGAGTTGCGGGTTTCCAAATCCATCAAGGATGGCCCGCGCCGTCACGAATTCATCGTTTCGCTCAAAGGGCGGGATCAGGCGCGCCGGTTTGGTGGCGCGGATTTCATCCATCTGGGGCCAAGCCAGATCGGCGTGCAGGATTTCAAGCCGGAACCTGTCGCGACAATCGGGCCAAAGACCCAGGATTCGATCACCCAGAAAACGCTCGGCTTTGGCTATCAGGGGCGATGGGCCAAAGTGGGCGAAATCAGTATCGGCCTGCAAAAGACCGATTACCGCAAGGAAACCATCGACCCCAATCCTGCCGTCGTGTTTCCGGTAACGCGATCCAGGCCGTGGCTGTTCAGCGCGACAGCGGCGGCCTATCTGGCTGAAAATCTCGCGGTTTACGGCGGCTATACGCGCGGTCTGGAAGAAAGCCCGGCGGCCCCGTCCGTGGCTATCAATCGCAACGAAGCGCCGCCCGCCATCCGCACGCAACAGAAGGAAGCGGGCGTGCGCTGGAAAATCAGCCCGGGGGTTACGGCCGTGCTGGGCTATTTCGATGTCGAGAAGCCCTATTTCAACCTCGATTCCGTCTCCCGCTTCCGCCAGCTTGGCGCGGTGCGCAACAAGGGCATCGAATTCTCGCTGGCCGGGCAGATTGCCGAAGGCCTGTATCTTGTTGCGGGCAATGTCTGGCTGGATGCCCGGGTTTCGGGCGAGGAAGTGGATCGCGGACTGATTGGTTCGCGTCCAGTCGGCACCTTCCGGCGACACACCATCATCAGCATGGATTATCAGGTGCCGGGCGTGAAGCCGCTCTCGTTCAATGCTGCCTTTGAAGGCACCAGTGACCGCACTGCCAGTTCTGATCCAGTGAACAAGGTGATAATCCCGACGCGCGCGGTGATGAGTCTGGGTGCCCGCTACAAGTTCAAGCTGGGGGATGCGCCCGCGCTGCTGCGCTTCACGGTCAATAATGTCACCAACACCTTTGGCTGGAATGTCGGTGGCAGCGGATTTTTCGTGCCCAATGGCAATCGCCGCTTCTCCCTGGCGCTTTCGACTGACCTCTGAGGCGGGTGGTTTCGCGCCGGATCGTCTTTGCGAGAGGCGACGCGACGCGGCCCTCCAGAAAGCGGGCGTTGGGCTGGATTGCCTCGCTACGCTCACAATGACGTACAGGGATAAACCTGGGCAGCTCACAGTCTAACCCCCTTCCCCAACAGCCTTTTTGCCCGCTATAGCAGCGGCAAAAGGACGGTGCGCATGGGCGAAATTGCCTCAAAAGATCAATTACGAATGTCATATCTGCGCTGGGCGCTGGTGTGCGTGCCGGGGATTGTGTTTCTGGGGTTCCTTTCCGGCCGGATCGCCAATTCGGGTCATGGCAACCCCTGGTTCGATGCGCTGGCAAAGCCCGCCATCATGCCGCCCGGTTGGCTGTTTCCGGTGGCGTGGACATTGCTTTACATCCTCATGGGCCTGGCGCTGGCTATGATCCTTGATGCCCGGAGTGCTAAAGGGCGCGGGCTGGCGCTGGGCCTGTTTGGCGCGCAGTTTGTGCTCAACCTGATCTGGTCGCCCTTGTTTTTTGCCGCGCACAAAGTGCTGCCCGCGTTCCTCGTCATTCTCGCGATGCTGATCCTGGCTGCCGCGACGGCTGCGGCTTTCTCGAAAATCCGTAAGCAGGCCATGTGGCTGATGCTGCCCTATCTCCTGTGGCTGGGGTTCGCATCCGTGCTCAATTGGGACATCCACAAGCTGAACCCAGACGCTGACAAATTCGTGCCTTCGCCCGAAAAAACCGAAATTCGTTTTTGACCGGACTGCGGTTGCGGCCCTCGCGCGGCGTCTCCTTCTGGGCTATACCTGCCCTCACGCTGGGAGACTGAAGATGAAAACAGCCAATCGTGCCGTTCTGGGCATCGCCCTTGCCACCGCCCTGGTGCCCGCCACGGCGTGCGCGAAGAATGAAAAAAGCTGGGATACGGCCAGCAGCATTGGCGCTTACGGGCTGACAGCGGTTGCCATCGGCCTGCCGCTGGTGAAGCATGACACCAATGGCGCCCTCCAGGCGGCCGGATCCGTGGCGGCCGCGCAACTGGTGACCTTTGGCCTGAAAGAGGCTTTCCCCGAACTCCGGCCCGATGGCAGTGATCGCAAGAGCTTCCCTTCAGGACATACCAGCCAGGCATTTGCGGCAGCGGCCAGCATCTATAATCGTCAGGGTGCCTCTGTGGGCATTCCCGCGCTGGCGGTTGCGACTTTTGTCGGCGTCGCCCGGGTGCAGGCAGACAAGCATCACTGGTATGATTGCGTGGCAGGGGCGGCCATCGGGGCGACATCGGGCTTCCTGATCACCCGCGACCGGCCAGACCGCACGGCAATGGTCATCCCCTGGGGTGACAGCAAGGGCGGCGGCGTTACGCTCGCCATGCGCTTCTGACTGCGCGCTGGGTTCTGGTCGTCCATGGCGGCGCGGGCGCGATGGCGCGTGACCGGCTGACTGTGGAACAGGATGCCGCCTCGCGCGTGGGCGTTTCGGCAGCGCTGGATGCCGGGGCGGCGGTCCTGCGCGCGGGCGGATCATCGCTGGACGCGGTGGAGGCGGCTGTCCGGGTGCTGGAGGATGATCCGCACTTCAATGCCGGGCGCGGGGCGGTGCTCACTTATGAAGGCGGGATTTCGCTCGACGCGGCCATCATGGACGGGCGGGACCGGTCTGCCGGCGCGATTGCGGGCACCATCACCGCCCGCAATCCGGTTACCGCCGCGCGCCGGGTGATGACAGACAGCCCCCATGTCATGCTCTCCGGCCCCGGTGGCGATGTGTTTGTGGCGGAACAGGGGCTGGAATTGGCCGATCAGAGCTGGTTCGAAACCCCGGAACGCCGCCGTCAGCTTGACGAGATGAAGGCACAATCGGTCGGCTGGTATGATGTGGATTTGAAATATGGCACGGTCGGCGCGGTCGCGTTGGACAATGCGGGCCATGTTGCGGCGGCCACCTCAACGGGCGGGCTGACAGGCAAACGCTGGGGCCGGATCGGGGATTCGCCGCTGATCGGCGCGGGTACCTATGCCGACGACCGGTCATGCGCGGTATCGGCCACAGGTGCAGGCGAGTTCTTCATCCGCGAAGGCGTGGCCCACGAGATTTGCGCGCGGGTGCGGCTGGCAGGCGAGGATATGGTGATGGCAGCAGACGCCGTCATGGCCGAAGTGAAAGCACTGGGCGGCACGGGAGGCGTTATCGTTGTTTCGCCTTCGGGAGCGGCGGGGTGGAGCTTCAACACACCGGGCCTGTATCGCGGCATCGCCAGCGCGGACGGACGCCATGAAGTCGCCATTTACGGGGAGGAATGATCATGCAGATTGCGGGCAAGACCGCCTTGGTGACCGGCGGCACGGACGGGATCGGACTGGAAATCGCCCGGCAGTTGAAAGCCGGCGGGGCGAACGTGATCGTCTGCGGGCGGCGGCAGGATCGGCTGGATTCCGCGGCGGCCGAAGGGCTGGAAGCACTGTCGGCTGATCTTTCCTCAGCAGCCGGTGTGGCTGCTCTGGTCGATGCCGTGAAGGATCGCGGACTGGATATTGTGATCAACAATGCCGGCGTTTCGGCGGATTATGATCTTTCCACCACCATTGATCTGGACGCGGCTGATCGCGGGATCTTCCTCAATCTCAACGCGCCCGTGCGAGTGGCGGCATTGCTGGTGCCGCACCTCAAGTCCCGGCCCGAAGCCGCGCTGGTCAATGTCACGAGCGGCCTGGCAATTGCCCCGCGCGGCGGCGGGCCGGTCTATTGCGCCACCAAGGCGGGCCTGCGCAGTTTCACCAAGGCCATCCGCTATCAATTGCGCGACACCAATGTGCGCGTGATCGAGGCCCTGCCGCCAGTCGTGGAAACCGCGATGACGCAGGCGCGCACTGGCAGCAAAATGTCTGCGGTCGAATGCGCGCGACAGATTGTGGCGGCCATTGCGGGTGACAAGCCCGAAGCCAATGTCGGCATGGTGAAGATATTGAAGCTGGTCTATTCGATTTCGCCCCGGCTGGCCGAAAGCATCATGATCAAATTCTGATGAGCCACCCCGAATAGCGGCACTATCTGACAAGATGCGATTATGCCGGCCGAAGCTTCCCGCCTTCCATCATCAATACGCGCTCTGCCGCTTCGACTGTTTCGCGTCGGTGCGCGATGACGATGCGGGTAATGCCCATGCTGCCAATAGCCGCATTGACGGCCTGCTCATGTGCCGCATCAAGATGGGCAGTGCCTTCGTCCATCACAAGGATTTTCGGTTGACGGTAAAGCGCGCGCGCCAGCAGAGCGCGCTGTTTCTGGCCGCCCGATAGTGTCGATCCCATATCGCCGACCAGCGTCTCATAGTGCATTGGCATCCGCGCAATCTCCTCATGTATGGAAGCCGCCGTCGCGGCGGCCATGACCCGTTGCATGTCCACCTGCTCATCGAACAGGGCGATATTGTCGGCAAGGCTTCCGGCGAACAGGCTGTCTTCTTGCAGCACTGCCGAGATTTGCTCGTGATAACTCTTGTAGCCGAAACGACTGAGCGGCAGGCTGTCAACAAGCACATCGCCGCTGTCAGGCTCAACCAGACCCAGCAGCAGCTTTACCAAGGTTGATTTTCCGCCACCGGACGGGCCGGTAATGGCCACATGCTCACCGGGCTGAACTGTCATGCTCACACCATCAAGGATGATCGGATCGCTCGGCGCATAACGATAGAAAACATTGCGCAGTTCGATGCCGCCTTTGAGTCCCGTTTCAATGTCCGCGCTCGGGCCAAAGCTCCTGTCTTCGTCTGCAAGGGCAATGTCGGACAGCCGCTCCAGATGCAGCCCCAGCATTTTGAAGGCGACGGCCTGATCAATCAACGCGGCGGCCTTGCCAATGAATTGTGACTTATAGGCCAGATAGGCGAAAACCATCCCCACGCTGAAACCGGCACCTTTGATCACGAAGCCGATGGCAAGCCAGATAGTCAGGATATTCTCAATCCCGAAGATCAGCATATTGGCGGTGGATTGCCAGATGGCGATCCGGGAAAGCTGCACATTCGCGTTGAGGGAATCGCTAAGCCGCGTTTGCCACAGTGCGTGGCGCAGCATTTCCCGCCCGAAGAGCCTAAGGGTGATGATTCCGCGCAGCGTTTCGATAAGCGCCGTCTGTTCTTTGCCACCAGTGATGATGGCGGCTTCCCGTGCTTCCCGCTCGAAGGAAAAGGAAATCAGGCGCACCACGGCGTAGAGCAGGAAAGCGGCAAGCGCGACAAAGGCCAGCAGCGGGCTGTAATACAGCATGAGCACCAGGGTGAGAATCGCCATCGCACCATCGACAAGGGCAGCGACCGCACCTTGGGTCAGCAATGTCTGGATAGGCGCAACCGACTGGAAACGTGACAATATGTCGCCTGTATGGCGCTTCCCGAACCAGTCTATGGGCAGACGGAACAGGCGGCGGGCGATATTGGATGCGAGGCTGAACCCAAGCGTCGTGCCTGCCACCAGCAACACGAAAGAGCGCAGAAAGGCCGCGCCTGCATTGAAGAGTGTGAACAGCCCGAAGCCGAGCGCAAGGACAGTCAGCAGATCATTGTCGAGCGCGGGAAGGGCATTATCCAGAGCAATCTGCATGTAATAGGGTGAGGCCAGCACAAAGGCCTGCAGCACCAAGGAAAGCAGCAGTATCTGGGCAAGCGCCCGCTTCATGCCGGTCATGCGCCGCCACAGCTGGGAAAGTTTCAATCGTTCCCGCTGCGCGCCGGTTTCGAAACTGTCATTGGGCCGCAATTCCAGCGCGACACCGGTGAAGTGGTTCGACACGTCTGCCATCAACATCCATGCCGAACGGCCATCGGGGTTGTGAATCAGCGCTTTGCCCCGCTTTACCCGTTCAAGCACCACGTAATGGTTCATATCCCAGTGCAGCACGGCAGGGAGGTGGAGATTGGGAAGCTGTTCAAGCGGCAGTTTGACGGCGCGTGGGGTGAGACCGATCCTGTCGGCCAGACCCATCAGGGAACGAAGGGCCGCGCCGCGCAAGCTCTGCGCATAACGCCGCCGCATTGTGCCAAGATCAATGTCGAGCCCGTGAAAATTGGCAATCATCTTCAGGCAGGCCAGACCGCATTCCGCCACCTCCGTCTGGCGGATCAGCCGGATACGGGAACGGGAAAAGAAGCCGAGATCAAGCGCCATGCGTTACCGCCTGCGGACAGCGAACAGCGGCTCAAACAGCCATTCCAGCAGGCTTTGCCTTTCGGTTGTGATCCGCGCCGTCAGCGTCATCCCGGAAACGAGCGCTTCGGCACGGCCAAAAGCCATAATCTGGGGTTCCGAAAGCGCCACCGTTACCTGATAGACGGGGACAGGCGCACCATTTGCACCCGGTTGCGCCATTGCAGTTGAAGCCACGGTCGCTATCCGGCCCGTGATCGTGCCGAAGCGCTGGTAAGGAAACGCATCCAGAGCGACGCGCACTTCCTGTTCCGGTTTCACAAAGCCTATGCCCGAACTCGGAACGGCAAGTTCCGCGCGAAGCCGGGAGCCAGCGGGAATGATCGTCATCAGCGATGTTTGCGGAGAGGCTGGCTGGCCGATCCGTGCGACAAGCGTGGCGACGCGACCGCCAACAGGCGCGCGCAATACATAGGATCGCCCGCCTTTGGCGCTGGCCGCCTGCTGGGCCACTTGCGCGCGCGTTCCGGCGATGGTGGCGGCCTGGGCGCGGGCCTGCGCGGAGACTTGCACGCTGTTCCGCTCCGCTTCGCGCAGTGATGCCCGCCTTGATGACAGGCTTTGGGTGAGCTGGGACAGTTGCTGTTGCCTTTGCAGCAAAGTCTCCTCACGAATTTGCAGATCGCGACCGCTGATAAATCCGCGCACCGCCACTGTTCGCGCCCGATCCAGATCGCGCTGCGCAGACGCGACAAGATCATGTTGCAGGGTGATCTGGCTTTCAATCTGCGCAATTTCTGCTGCCAGCCCGGCCTGCTGGGCCGCAAGCTGGCCCTGCTGGGCAAGCGCCGATGCGCCCGTCGCCTGAACTTCGGCCGCAAGGCTCGCATCCTGCCGGGCAATGGCCGCTTCAATTTTTGCCGCAGCGGATTCCGCGCCGTTCGCATCTTCCTCCGCCCGGATGTGCGCCAGCATTGCCCCTTGGGAGACAGTGTCGCCTTCCCGGACATGCAACTCGATCACCACGCCGGGGCGGGAGGGAAGGATGGCGGCCACGCCTTTATCGGGAACAATGATCCCGGATACAGTTTCCACACGAGCATATCGCGCGAGCGAAAGGAAGGTGATCGCCGCTGCCAACCCGCCGATTATCAATAGTCCGATGGCCTGCCACGCAACCGGGATCGCTATCGCCACATCTCCGGACAGCCGGTCAGATCGATGGAGGCTGACTTCCGGGCGGAACAAAATTCTTCCTTGGCCGCAATTCTATTTCAGCTTTACGTTGGGTTGTCTCAGACTGTCGCCACCAGCCAAATCTTTTCCGAACTGGTATCCGGCCGAATAGGCTGCCATAAAAAGACCTCCGAGTCCTACCGCGATGGCGTAAGCGGCAACGGGGCCGAGGCCGCCCTTTACATGTTCAATCTCGTCGAAAGTCAGGTTTTGAATAGGCAATGTAGAGCTCATAAATATATCCTTACATTTTTCGATGCGCGGCTAGATCGGAACCAAATTGATATCCAATCTTATAGCTATAAATTAATAGAGCAGCTAGCGCTACAGCGATAATAAAATACACTATAGTGGGTTTTATTTCTTGTATCATGGCTTACTTCAGTTTTACGTTGGGCTGTCTCATGCTGTCACCGCCAGAATTTGCATAGTAGCCTGAGACAGCTCCGACCGCAAATCCTACCACAACTACGCCTACAACAACTATTGCTGCTACAACTAAGGGTGCGATTCCGCCATTGACGTTTTCGATCTCTTCGACGTTCAATTCCTGAATTTCATCAAAATAAGTGAATTTAGCTTTGTGATCCATGTAAGACATATAATATCCCTAGAATTTTTATTTCCGCAAAATAGCCTCCATAGATTCGCAATAATGATAAATTAGATCAGGAGTGTCAAGTTAACAGAATATTGATTATAATATACATTAAATTTAAACTTACGTATTTGAATTTTAGAGAAAATTCTGCATTATAGCGCTACTACCCGGCGGCCTTGTTCCATTCCATCATCTGAGCAGCAGTCGGCTTGCAGGGCTTGGCGGCAGGTAGCAAACCCGCCAGACAGGCAATTTGCCTTTGCGCCGATTTCCCGGCAACGAAGTCGGCAAGAGAGGCAGGCCCGTGCAGATATTTTCCGTCCATCCCTTTTCGCCGCCGGGCGATGTGCCCGCCTTGCGACAGGAGGTGCGGACGCTGGTGGCGCGGCATGAAGCGGCGTGGAATCCGGTGGGCCGCGCCAATAGCTGGGCGACCTTCAGCCGCGAATTCAGCCAGGCGCTGGGGGTGGCAGGCTTGCTTGGGATGATCTGGCCGAAGCGCTATGGCGGGCATGAACGGCATCCGCTGGAACGCTATGTCGTGATGGAGGAATTGCTGGCGGCAGGCGCGCCGGTGGGCGCGCACTGGATCGCGGATCGCCAGACCGGGCCGCTTCTGCTGCGCTATGGCACTGAGGAACAGCGGCAGAAATATCTGCCCGGTATGGCCCGGGGAGAGGTGTACGCCTGTATCGGCCTGTCCGAACCCGGCGCTGGTTCCGATCTGGCGAGCGTCCGCACCACCGCGCGGCGGACAGCAGAAGGATACCGGGTGAACGGCCAGAAGGTCTGGACGACAGGCGCGCATCTGTCCCACGCCATTCTGGCCCTGGTGCGGACGGAAGAGGGGTCGCAGCGCAATGCGGGCCTCAGCCAGTTGATGATTGATCTGGATGTGCCGGGCATCACGATCCGCCCGATTATCGACATGACCGGCGCGCATGATTTCAACGAGGTGTTTTTCGATGATGTGCTGGTGCCGCACGGCGCACTGGTGGGCGCGGAAGGGCAAGGCTGGGCACAGGTGACAGCGGAACTGGCGCTGGAACGATCCGGGCCGGAACGCTATCTGTCCAGCCACGCGCTGCTGATTGCGCTGATCGATGCGGTCGGCCTTGCGCCCGATGACGGCATAGCGGCCCTGATCGGACGGCTGACAGCGGAAATGTGGACGCTGCGGCAAATGTCCATGTCCACGGCTGCCAAGCTCGCGGGGGGCGATGATCCCTATGTGGAAGCGGCCATTGTGAAGGCTATGGGCAATGCGTTTGAACAGGCCGTGCCCCGGCTGGTGCAGGCGGGAGTCGATCACGCGCTGGACCTGGGGGATGACAGCCTGTTGGCGCGGCTGCTGTCCCATCTGCTGATCGCATCGCCCAGCTTCTCGCTGCGGGGCGGCACGCAGGAGATTCTGCGCGGCATTGTGGCAAAGGGGCTGGGCCTGAGATGAGCGACGCGCGCAACCTTCTTACCGATCTGGCCGAAGGGCTGTTTGCAGACCTTGCGGGTCGCGATTTCGCCACAGGCTGGCCGCGCCTGGCCGAAGCGGGCTTTGCCGCGCTGCTGGTGCGTGAGGATCAGGGCGGCTTTGGCGGGGATTGGGGCGATCTGTTTGCCGTGATGCGGCTCGCGGGGCAGCACGCGCTGGCCCTGCCTCTGGGGGAGACGATCATCGCCCACCGACTGCTGGCCGACGCCGGGATGGCCCGACCGGACGGCGCGCTTTCGATTGTGGCGGATGGCCGCCGCGCACCCTTTGGCCGCGATGTCGGCTCGATCATCGCGGTGGAGGGCGGCACTCTCCGCCTGTTCGCCGCAGATGCCTGTGCGTTCACGCACGGCCAGTCACCGGCGGGAGAACCGCGTGACCGGGTGGCATTCACTGGCACGGCGATTGCCACCGCGCCCTGCACGGCTGACCTCACCGGGCTCGGCGCATTCCTGCGCGTCTGTCAGACGGCGGGCGCGCTGGATGCGGCGCTGGCGCTCAGCATGGATCACGCCAATAGCCGCGTCCAGTTTGGCAAGCCGCTCGCGAAACTGCAGGCCGTGCAGCAGAATCTCGCCGTGCTCGCAGCCGAAGCGGCGGCCGTGAATGTGGCGGGCCAGGCCGCAGCAGCGGCGCTTGATTGTGGTGATGCCGGGTTCGAGATCGCAGCCGCGAAGATCCGCACCAATCTGGCCGTCGACACGGGCGTGGCCATTGCCCATCAGGTGCATGGCGCGATCGGGTTCACCCGCGATTACCCGCTGCACCGCCTCACCCGGTGCATGATGGGATGGCGCAGCGAATATGGCAATGATGCGTTCTGGCAAGCCTGGCTGGGCCGCCACGTTGCGGGGCTGGGCGGCACGGGCCTGTGGCATGAACTGACGGCGCGCACGGACCGGTTGCTCGTCGCCCGCTAGGGCCGCACGACAATCCCCACGGCCGGATCAGCCATGCCCGCCAGCGTGGCGCGATAGGCGTCGCGCGCCGCCTCCACGCCTTGCCGGTGATCGACTTTCATGAAGGCGTCTGTCCGGGTGACGAATTCGCGCCAGCGCGCGGCCACAGCTTCGGCAAAGCCCTGCGGGCCAAGTGCTTTCACCGTGGTTGTCGCATGATCAGGCGCGAAGAACAGGATCGGTGCCGGGCCGGGCAGGGGATCGCCACTCCCTTCGCGCGCGCCGACATGAGTGACGCCCACCGTGCAGGAATAGGCCAACTGCCCGTCCAGCACGCTATGGATCGCGCGCAACACCCCCGCATTTCCGGCAAAATCGACCGAGACGGAGCGCACTGGCGGCAAAACGGAAAGATCACCATACGCAATCACTTCATCATACAGGCCGGTGCCTTCGACGAAATCGACATTGCCCGGCGATGTCAGCCCGATTCGGCGGATCTGCGGCGATGTCGCCTTGGCGACGCTGGCCAGGGACATCGCGGTTTTGGATGAGGCACTTGTCATCACCAGCGCTTCCGCGCCGTACCAGCCCTCACGCGCAAACATGGATTCGATCAGGAATCCGGTCTTGAACAAGGGCCCGAACAGCATCCGGGCATCTTCGCGCGACGGATCATGTTCCGGATCGGCGGCCAGGCGGCTATACTGATTGTAGAAAAGGCTCATCGGCTGGCGGTACTCAGCCATGTCGGTGAACTGGCCATCCGATACCTTGCCCGGCAGCACATCAAGATGTGTGCCCATCGGCAGATAGCCATAGACCCGCTCGCCGATTCCGATCTCCCCGTGATTGGATGCTTCCACCACCGCGTGGCCCCACATCGGCACCACGCCCCAGCCATCGGGCGCGGGGAAGAAATTCCAGTATCCGAACATGTCTCCGATCACCGCATAGGTGACATTGTTGGCCGTCACCGCAAAGCTTTCGACCCGCAGGCGAACGGCATTGGCGGCAAGGGGCGCTGCGGCAATGTCCGCAATCCGGGTTTCGCCAAGATCGGCCTTGTTGACATGAATGGTTAGGGGCACCCGGAGTCTCCTTTTGTGTGCGCTTCACTAAGCGGTGGATTGTTGAGCAGGGGGAGGCGCTAATGTATTCCCCGCCCGCCTATCGCACCCGGTAATAGTCAGCCACCCGGTCCAGCGCCAGTGTCAGCACCAGCCGCCCCGCCCGGGCAGGCCAGCCGAGCGCCCGTTCGGCTCCGGGCAGCTTTTCCCCGGCGCACACCACTCGCCAGAGAATGTCAGCCAGTCCTGTCCCTGCTGCAGCAATCGCCTCACCAAAGCGGCGTTTCGCTTCGATCTGCACATGGGTGGACGCGCCGTGAACATGCGCGGCGCGGGGCGTGTGATCCATCGGCGGCGCATCCCAGCACATCGTGGTGCGCGGGGGCAGGGCTGCGCGCTCATAATCCCGGCGGAGCAGTTCGCCCGCCGCAAACTGCCTTTCGCTTACCAGTCCCCGCGCCCGCAGCCAGCCGAGCGGCGATTCCGCCAGGTTCACCACCACACTGCGCACCCGCGCATGGGTCTTGTCATTGCCGTCCTGCGGCAAGGGGCGCTCCACCAATATCTGCTGCATGCCTGTCTCCCGAATCACTTGGAAGGGCTTGCCAGATTCGGATATTTGTAGGACAGAGAAAAATCCTCTATGGTTATATATATCGAAACAGGGAGAGACAGGGCATGATCACCGCCATTCGCGAAGTGCGCCGTGCAAAAGGACTAACGCTGGCTGATGTGGCCGAACTCTGCTCCCCGCCTACCACGGCACAGACCATCGGGCGGCTGGAAACGGGTACGCGTACGGTATCGGTCGGCTGGCTCAACCGTATTGCCAAGGCTTTGGGGGTGGAAGCCGCCGATCTGGTAAAACTGCCCGAACGCGCAGACCTGCCTGTGGCGGCCGTGCTTTCCGGCGAAGGGGCACATGCCCCGCGCCACGAAGCCACTGTGACCGCGCCGACGCCGGATGCCGGTGCGATAACCGTCATCGTGGAAGCGGGCATCGGTGATTACCGCGCGGGCGACGAAATCTGGTGCAACCGCCTTGCCCCCGAAGCGTTTGTGAGCGCGCTCAACCGCGATGTCCTGCTTCCCCGCCCCGCGGGCCGCTTCATTTTCGGGCGCCTGATCGGCCGCGAAGGCAACCGCCTTCAGATACTCCCGCTGGGTGCAGGCGCGAAACAGCAGATCGTAGAGGATCCCGCCTGGATCGGCGTGGCGGTGCGTCTGGTGCGGGGATTATAGGGCTTGCGGTGACGCTCCTTCAGGGACTGTCACCAGAGTGGCAAATGCCTCACCCCAGCAGCGCGGCAGCCTCCAGCAGGCGGTTTCCGTGATCGGTTTCTTCCCGGCCGTTCGCGCGCAGCAGTTCTGCAGCTTCGGGGTTGGTGATGTGGGAAGCCCAGCCCGCGTAAAGCGCGTCGCCCGCAAATTCAGCGGCGGCGGTTTTCTTTAGCCCCTCCACGGTGATGGTCGCCGCAGGAATCGGGCCGGTGAGATAGGGGTTGTCCGCCGCTGACGGAACGGGATATTCCTCGCCCGAAAGCGCCTTGATCGCGGCACTCACACGGCGCGCATGCTTCATTTCCTCATGCCCGTTATCGATCAGCAACGCTTTTACGCCCGGATGATCCGTGCCCTTGGCGCTTTCCTCATACAGCGTCTGCCCGGCCGCTTCGACCAGCACCATGACTTTGAGATCAAGGATGGAGGGGGCCGTCACGCTGTTGATGTGCGCGAACGCCGCGCCAAGCGTCTGGGGGGCACCTTCGGGAATGGGAAGCATCGCCTGTCTCCTATACGGGTCGTTGCCCGCGCTATCGCTCGGGAGTTTTTCCGAACATCACGCCCCGCGTGACTTGTCTTCGGAAAAACTGGTGGGCGCTGACGGGCTCGAACCGCCGACCCTCTCGGTGTAAACGAGATGCTCTACCAACTGAGCTAAGCGCCCGCTCGTCGCGGAAGGCGCGAATGCGGGGGTTTTGGGATGATGTCAAGCGTCGCGCGAGACTGTCGGCAGAACCCGCTGACGATGCATGCGGTTGGTCATGACCGCGCCCCGGTCAATTCATCGCTGCCTGCGCGTCTTCATTTTTCCGGATCATTCCTTGCCGTCCGCATCAGATTGTCGCGCAACGTCGCAATGGCCTGTTGCAGGGCCGGAAAGGATTCCGCGTCAAGGCCGGTCGCGTCGAACAGGGCCGTGCCGGGGTTGGCTTCGACGATTGCGCGGCCCTGCGGGGTCAGGCTCAGCCGTACCTGACGTTCATCGACGGAATTGCGACGCCGCAGCAAATAGCCACTTGATTCGAGCTTTTTGAGGATCGGCGTCAGCGTGTTTGATTCGAGGAACAGTTTCGCGCCCAGCGCACCAACGGTCTGGTCGTCCTCCTCGCCCAGCGCCACCAGCGCGATATATTGTGTGTAGGTCAGCCCCAATTCGTCGAGCAGCGGCTTGTAGGCGCGGCCGAACGCCAGATTCGCGGAGTAGACCGCGAAACACAGGAAATGGGACAATCTGGGGCTGTCGCTGTCGGTCTGCGGCGAACGGGGCATGTTGATCTCCGGGTTTTCGTCTGCGCCTGTATATGTATCGTGTCCGATTAAATCGCAAGGGGGTTGACAGGTATTGTCGACTCGCCTAGATAGATCGCATCCGATCTTAACGGATGCGATCTATATCAAAAGGACTGTTATTATGACCACCAAGACTCTCTTCACTGGCAAGACGCACAACACCGCCGGGGCCGATGGCGGAACCCGCAGCCAGGACGGCTTGCTCGATATCCGGTTCAAGGCGCCCCACCCGGCTGCCGAAAACCTGTTCGGCGCTGCCTGGTCGGCTTGCTATATGGGCGCGATCGAAGTCGCTGCCGCGCAGAAGAAGGTTACGCTGCCCGCCCATCCGTCGGTCGATGCCGAGATTGATCTGAACCTTGGCCAAGGGGGCTATTTCCTCGCCGCCCGTCTCAACGTCAGCCTTCCGGGGATTGACCGCGATGTGGCACAGGAACTGATTGCCCTGGCGCACGCCATCTGCCCCTATTCGAAGGCCGTTCACGGCAATATCTCAGTCGAGACTGTGCTGATCTGATTTTGAAAACGGACGGCCGGGCACGCTCGCGTGGCTCGCCGATCAATCCCTACACCGTCTGTGTCATTCCCGCGATTGCGGGAATGACGGGCGGGGCGGTAACATCGCCGCCGTTCCCGCATCGCGTCAGTCGGTCAGTCCGCACATCCGGCGGGCTGCCGCGAAATAGCGGGTCATGCCGTCGGCGGCTTTGTCCGAAAGGCGCATGAAGATGCGCCGCCCGTCTGCCGGATCGGCCTGGCGTTCAAACAGATCGTGATCCGTCATGGCCTTGATCCAGCGCAGCGCCGTGGTCGGCGGCACGGCAGCGGCAATGCACAGGCTGGACACGGCCACGCGCTTCCCTTCCAGACGCGCGGCCATCAGGTCGAGCAGCATGTCCCAGCCCGGATCAGCAAACAGAGCCGAATCAAAGAAGCTCTCCCGCAGCCGCCTGAGCTTCAGCATCAAGCGGATGTCCGCCGGGTCTGGCAGCGGCGTTTCCGGCGGGCTGGCCGGTTCCGTCACAAAGCCCTTATGCCCATCGCCCGGCATAGCCGCCGGCGTGCCGGGCAGGGCATTGCGGCCGGCCGGGCTGCCCGAAAGACTGGACAAGACCTTCGCGATCCGTGCCACTTCATCGGCAAGCTGGCGCAGGCGCAACGCGTCTGCCTCTGCCTTTCCATCCCGCACGGACGAAGCCAGGCCGATCCAGGCGCAGGAAAGCGCGGCAATCCGCTCCGCAGGATCCGGGCGGCAGAGCAGGGTGGCCGTTGCTGTGCTGATCCGCGCGGCCACCGCGTCAATTATCTCGGGCTGGAGAGCGATGATCAGCGGGATGTTCCCGCCCGCGCAGACCCTGTCGGCCTGATCGAGAACCGCATCGAGCAGCGCGCCGTGATCGGACTCAAGGTCCAGCAGCACCGCGTCGATGCGGGCCTGCCCTGCAAGGCGCGCGCAGGCACCGTCCAGCGGCAGTTGCGCGCCGACGCGACCGCCCACGGCGGAAACCGCCGCCTCCGCTGCCGTGCTGCCGCGCACCGTATCGGCGAAAATCAGGGTGACGGGGCCTTTCGCGTCATGAGATGGCGGCACTGAATGCTCCATCCTGGTCTCCTGTGTCTGCTCTGCGTCATCATGTGGATCACGCTGGCGCGCAATCGACGATGTCGCATCTGTGCATAAGCACAGTTTTGCCCTCAAGGCACGCTGATGCGAACGGCTTGACCCGCGCGTCCGGCTCGCACACAGGCGCGCCTCACTTCGAATGGGAGCGTAGGACAGACATGAGTGATATCATCCAGGTGGATCAGTTGCGCCTGCTGATCGAGCGGATCGAACGGCTGGAAGAAGAGAAAAAGGGCATCGCCGATGACATCAAGGATGTTTACGGGGAGGCCAAGGCCGTGGGCTATGATCCCAAGATCATGCGCCAGGTGATTCGCCTGCGCAAGATGGAGCGCCATGTGCGTGAGGAAACCGAAGCGTTGCTTGACACCTACAAGATTGCCCTGGGTCTGGCCTGATGCTGGTGCGCGCTGCCTCTGCCAGTGATGCAGCGGCATGCGCGGCCATTTATGCCCCCTTCGTAACCGATGGCTGGGCAAGTTTTGAAACGCAGGCGCCTGACGCTTCCGAAATGGCAGGCCGGATTGCCGATCATGGCCTGTCGCATGGCTGGCTGGTGGCGGAACGCGCGGGGCGCGTGGCGGGCTATGCCTATGGCTCGGCGCATCGTACGCGGCACGCCTATCGCACGTCCTGCGATGTCGCGGTGTATGTTGATCCGGCCTTTGCCCGGCAGGGCGTGGGCCGGGCCTTGTATGGCGCGCTTCTGCCCTTGCTCGGGGAGCGGGGCTTTCACGCTGCCTTTGCCGGAATCGCGCTGCCCAATCCCGGCAGCATCGCCCTGCACGAAGCTTTCGGGTTTGAAGTGATCGGCATTTACCGCGAAGTCGGGTGGAAAATGGGTGGCTGGCGCGATGTGGGCTGGTGGCACAGGTTGCTCTGACCGGGCTGCTTGGGCTAGGGCGCGCGCCATCCGATCCAACAGACCGCAAGTGAACCCATGGCAGGCCATAGCAAATTCAAGAACATCATGTATCGCAAAGGCGCGCAGGACAAGAAGCGTTCGGCGCTCTTTTCCAAGCTCAGCCGCGAAATCACCGTCGCGGCGAAAATGGGTCTGCCCGATCCTGAAGCGAACGCGCGGCTGCGCGCGGCGATGATCGCGGCGCGGGCACAGTCGATGCCCAAGGACAATATCCAGCGCTCGATCGACAAGGCTGCCTCGGGCGATGCCGAAAGCTATGAAGAGATCCGCTACGAAGGCTTTGGCCCCGGCGGCGTCGCGCTGATCATCGAAGCGCTGACGGACAACCGCAACCGAACCGCCACCAATGTCCGCACCGCCGTTTCCAAGAATGGCGGCAATCTGGGCGCGCCTGGTGCGGTCAGCCATGGTTTCGACCGGCTGGGCCAGATCACTTATGGCGCAACGGCAGGCGACGCGGACACCGTGTTCGAAGCGGCGCTGGAAGCCGGCGCTGCGGATGTATCCTCCAGCGAGGATGGCCATGAAATCTGGACAGCGATCGAAGATCTCCACACTGTGGCGAAATCGCTGGAAGCCGGGCTTGGCGCGCCGGAATCGGTAAAGCTCGCCTGGCGCCCGCAGACAATGGTGGACGTGGGCGAAGGCGATGCGGCTACGCTTTTCAAGCTGCTGGATGCGCTTGACGATGATGATGATGTCCAGACTGTCTGGGGCAATTATGACGTGTCGGACGAAGTAATGGAAAAGCTGGGCTAGTCATGGCGAAACTGCGCGCCGACCAGTTGCTTGTGGCGCGCGACCTTGCCGAAAGCCGGACACGGGCGCAGGCGCTGATCCTGTCCGGCAATGTCTTTTCCGGTGACAGGCGCATCTTCGGCGAGCAGCTCGCCCGCCTTGGCGATCCGCCTG
>JANOAJ010000176.1:0-1797 GCA_031411035.1 Sphingomonadales bacterium | reverse complement strand
ACGAGATCCGCGCGCTCTATGATGTGGGGCAAGAGATTGATGTGTTTTCCACCCCAGCAGAGCTGATCGAACGGATTGGCCATTATCTTGATCGACCCGACGAGCGACGCGCCATGGCCGAAGCTGCCTATGCCCGGGCGGTGCCTGCCTATAGTCTGGACAGCCGCGCCGTCGAGCTGATGGCCGCGATGGAGGCGCGTCTGGGTTAGCGGGCAGACCCCTTGCCTTGCCCCGCATGATCGGGGAGAGAGGCGGAATGCTGAGCTTTGCCCTTCCCGCCCTTTTTGCTGCCGCCGCTGCGGCGGCCCCTTTGCCGCTGACACCTGTCGATGCCGAGCAGATTCGCTGCGTGGCAGCACTGGCCATTGTCGCCAGTGAACAGCAGCGGGGTGTGAACGAATGGGGCGATATACCCCCGCTCGCCAGACGCGGGGCGCATTTCGCCGGACAGGTGGGCGAAACGCTGGTGAAAACGGGCCGCACGCGCGAACAGGTGCGCGAGGCCATGACGGCGGAAGTCGCCGCGTTTCAAAAGGCAAAATCCCTGCCGACTGCAACCGTTACGCAATGCCTTGCCCTGATGGACAAGGTTGATCCCCCCGCACCGCCGCCACCCTTGCCGCAATGCGCCGCCCTGGTGGGGCTGGCGGCCAAGGATGCGGTGCGCAAAGAGGCGCGATCCGACGCGGCGACCTTCCTCACAGGCTTTGCCTCTGTGCTGGATGCCCGCGCCCGCGCCGATCTTCAGGCGCAGGGCAAGACTGTGCCTGAAGGCGATATTGCGATGGGCTTGGCGCGCGAAGGGATTGAGGCAGACGCCAAGGCAGGTAAGCCCTTGCCCGATCTCGAAGCCTGTCTGGAACAGGCCCGGCCGTGAACGCGTCGCTCCGGCCCTTTCATCTGGCCTTTGCGGTGGATGATCTGGCGGCGGCGCGGGGCTTCTACGCGGGTGTGCTGGGCTGCGCCGAAGGGCGATCTTCAGAACGCTGGGTCGATTTCGATCTGTTCGGACACCAGATTGTGGCGCACCTCGTGCCTGGCGCGCGCGTCCAGGCGGGCAGCAATCCGGTCGATGGCCATAATGTCCCCGTTCCCCATTTCGGGTTGGTGCTGACAATGGCGCAGTTCGACGTTCTGGCCGCGCGCGTGGACGCGGCGGGCATCCCGTTCGGCATTCCCCCAACGATCCGCTTCAAAGGTCAGGCCGGTGAACAGGCAACGATGTTTTTCTGCGATCCGGCAGGCAATGCGCTAGAATTCAAGGCGTTTGCGGACGATGCGATGCTGTTTGCGACCTGATTTGACGAAAATGGCGGAAAACTGCCAAAACGTTCCCTGAGCCATTTTAAGCGCCGTAGAGGCTATTTCCTATCGATTTGGCTACCTATGTATCATGGAAAGGAAAAAACCTCTGTACGGGCCTCTGAGGGCATTTTAGAGGCATATGGGCAGGTGGAGCTTCAATCCGTATCGAACAGCCCCGCCAGCTGCTCCACCATTGTGCCGCCCAGCTGTTCGGCATCCATGATCGTCACTGCCTTCTGGTAATAGCGTGTCACATCATGACCGATGCCGATGGCGCACAGTTCCACCGGGGATCGGGCTTCGATCCAGTTGATCACCTGCCGCAAATGCCGTTCCAGATACGCGCCATTATTCACGGAAAGGGTGGAATCATCGACCGGCGCACCGTCTGAAATGACCATCAGGATCTTGCGATCCTCAGGGCGGCCAATCAGGCGGCTATGCGCCCAGAGCAAAGCTTCTCCGTCGATATTTTCCTTGAGCAGCCCTTCG
>JANOAJ010000175.1:0-41297 GCA_031411035.1 Sphingomonadales bacterium | reverse complement strand
CCCACGGCTAACTGGTAATAACTGCCCAATTTTGCGCGGTTCCGTACTGGGTAGGCCGATGGGAGGCATTAACTATTACGCCCCTCCCGGTGTGGGGTGGGGTTGGGGTGGGGGCTGTCAGGTGCTTCACCGTCAAACATTTCGGGTGCGGACACTCCCCACCCCAACCCCTCCCCTGAAGGGGAGGGGCTTTTCACAGGAGAGACACCATGCGTAACTACACCCAATTCTATATCGACGGCGCATGGGTCGATCCCGTCTCTCCCCAAATCGCGGATGTCATCAATCCCGCGACTGAGGCGGTGAGCGGCCATATCTCGCTTGGCTCCGTGGCGGATGTGGACAAGGCAGTGGCCGCCGCCCGCAAGGCGTTTCCGGGCTGGTCGCAAACCAGCGTCAAGGAGCGGCTTGATCTGCTCCTCTCGATCCAGGCGCAATATGCCCGCCGCCAGCAGGAACTGGGCGAAGCCGTTACCGAGGAAATGGGCGCGCCGATTGCGCTGGGCTGTGGTTTCCATACCGGGCTTGGCGCGGGCCATCTTCAGACCGCGATCGAAGTGCTGCGCGATTTCAAGTTCGAGGAACAGCGCGGCGATACGATGATCCTGAAGGAGCCGATTGGAGTATGCGGCCTGATCACCCCTTGGAACTGGCCGCTCAATCAGGTGACCGTGAAAGTGTTTCCCGCCCTCGCGACTGGCTGCACGTCTGTGCTCAAACCGCCACAGCTTGCGCCCTATTCCGCACAGATTCTGGCCGAGATGTTCCACGATGCGGGCACGCCTGCGGGTGTGTTCAACATGGTGCAGGGGCAGGGGAGTGTGATTGGTTCCGCGCTGTCGAAGCACAAGGATGTCGATATGATTTCCTTTACCGGTTCCGAGCCGGTCGGCGTGCAGATCAGCAAGGATGCGGCGGACACGGTCAAGCGCGTCGGGCTGGAACTGGGCGGCAAAAGCGCCTGGGTGATCCTGGACGATGCCGATATGGCCGCCAATGTGGCAGCGGCAACGGCGGGCATGATGGTCAATGCGGGGCAGACCTGCTCTGCCGGTTCACGGCTTCTGGTGCCTAACGCCCGTATGGCCGAAGCGGTCGAAGCAGCCAAGGCAGCGGCGAATGGCGTCACGGTCGGTGATCCGCACGGCGATGTCGGCATGGGGCCGGTCGTCTCCAAGAGCCAGTTCAACATCATTCAGGACTATATCCGCAAAGGTCTGGACGAAGGCGCGACGCTGATCGCTGGTGGCCTTGGCCGCCCCGACGGGCTGGACAAGGGCTGGTATTGCAAGCCAACCGTGTTTGTGACGACAAATGACGCGGTGATTGCGCGTGAGGAGATTTTCGGGCCGGTGCTGGTCATCATCGGCTATGACAGCCTCGATCATGCGGTTGCCATCGCCAATGACAGCATTTTTGGCCTTGGCGGCTATGTCAGCGGGCAGGATCAGGCGGCGGCCCGCAGTGTCGCGCGGCGGATGCGCACGGGTGCGGTCTGGATCAATGGCGGGTTCGATTTCCACGCCCCCTTTGGCGGATACAAGCGCAGTGGCAATGGCCGCGAATGGGGCGATTACGGGTTCCATGAATATCTGGAAGTGAAGGCGATTTCGGGATTCGGCGCATAATGGCGAGCCGCTACACCGCGCTGCACGCCACCACACTGGCCGACGGCTGGAGCCTCACCCGGCTGACGCCGCCCAGCCGCCTGCACGGGGCGAACGGATTGGCCACGGGACCGGATGGACGCATCTATATCGCGCAGGTCGGCGGCAGTCAGGTGAGCGCGATTGACGTGGATAGCGGCGCGATTGAAACGATCAGCGCGATGGGCGGTGATATTGTCGCACCCGATGATCTGGTGTTTGACGAGGCGGGCAATCTCTATCTCACCGAAATCACCGAAGGCCGGGTGTGCATGCGCACCCCTGCGGGCGAGGTACGCGTCATTCAGGGCGATATGCCCGTCGCCAATCCGATCACCTGGCATCAGGGCCGCCTGATCGCGGGCGAATGCCGGGTGGGTGCGCGGATCATGGAGCTTGACCGGGCGGGCGGTGCGCCGCGCGTGATCCTTGAAGATGTGCCGATGGCCAATGCCTTTCAGGTGGGGCCGGATGGCAAGCTCTATTTCCCGGTGATGGGCACCAATGAGATCTGGCGCGTCAATCTGGATGGCACGGGGCGCGAAGTGGTCGCCGGTGATCTGGGGGTACCGGATTCCGTGAAGTTTGACAGCAAGGGCCGGATCGTCACGACGCAGGTGGCCAGCGGTCAGGTGTTGCGGATTGATGTGCAAAGCGGCGCGCGCGAAGTGCTGGCCGATCTGGGGCCGGGCCTCGACAATGTGGCCTTCATTGGTGACCGCATCTTTGTATCGTCCATTCCCGGCGAGATCACCGAATTGCTGGGCGGCGGCAAGATCCGCGAAGTCGTGCCCCGCGCGCTGCAATGGCCGCTGGGGCTGGCTGTAGGCAGCGACGGCGCGATCTTTGTGGCCGACGGGGCGTTCGGCTATACGTTGCAGCCCGGCGCGGCGCTCGAGTTGGCGGGGATGCTCTTCTACCCAGGGTGCCCCGGCTATATGCGCGGGATGGCGGCTGGCAGCGCGCCGGGCGAATGGCTGGTGACAACCGGCACAGGCAGCGTCGCGCGCTATCGTCCCGCCGTGAGTGAAAGTGACTTTATCGCCAATGGTTATGACCAGCTGATCGGCATAGCCGTGAACAGCGCGGGTGCGATTGTCTTTGCCGAATATGGCACGGGCGCGGTGCATGTGGCCGATGGGGTCGCTGTGCGCGAAATCGCCACGGGACTGGACAAGCCGATGGGCGTCGCCGTGCAGGATCATACCGCCTATATCGCGGAAGCCGGCGCGGGCCGCGTCGTCCTGCTGCGGCAGGGCAGCCCGGTGACGACCGTGATCGACGGACTGGGCAGGCCCGAAGGCATCGCGCTCAGCGGTGGCAAGCTCTACATCGTCGATACGCAAGCCAAGTCCCTGATCGAAGCGGATCCGGCAAGTGGCGCGCGTCGCACCATTGCCGAAAACCTGCCTGTTGGCGCGCCTGTGGGCGTGCGGCCCAAATTCCTTGGCCCCATCGGCGATATGGCCGGGCCGATGATCCCCTTTGCCGGAATTGCTGCGGGCGCGGATGGCACGCTCTATGTCTCCGGCGACGCCGAAGGCAGCGTGCTGGCCGTGCGCCCTGACTGACCCTGCAACAAAGGAAAGACCCGATGGCACAATTCACCACTGAACAGGCCGCCGATGTGCTGGCGATCCAGCAAGTGATCAATGAATGGGCCGTGGAGCTCGACATTCACAACGGCATCAACATGGCAGCGTTGGTGACGGAGGACTGCCGCTATCATTTCGGTCCCACCGTGCGCGTCGGTCGCCAGGAGATTGTCCAGCATTACACGGACCGGCTGGCCCGCCTGGGCGCGACGGAGGAAGGCGTGCCGGTTCACCGCCATGTCCAGGCCAATTTCATTGTGCATTTCACGGGCAAGGATGACGCGGCGGTAACTTTCTCGCTCATCTACTTCTCGACGCTGGGCATCGCCAAGGGCACGGATCATGCCGATCCCGCTGCCGTGGCGGACGTCCGCATGGAATGCCGCCGGGAGGCGGACGGCGAATGGCTGATCTCCATGTTTGACAGCGGCCAGTCATTCCGGCGGGTGCTGCCGTAAATTCGCAAAGGGAGGTTCTTCATGGCGCGGATCGAGACGCTTGAACGACTGATCGAAATGATCCCTGACCCCAGCGCGATTGCGGCTGCAAAAATCCTCGACCATCTCGATGATCAGGCGCTGGATTTCATCGCGCGCAGCCCGTTTCTGATCATGGCGACGGATAGCGAAGCGGGACTTGATCTCAGCCCCAAGGGGGATGATCCCGGCTTTGTTCATGTGCTTGACAACAAGACACTGCTCGTTCCCGAACGTAACGGCAATCAGCTTAAAATGGGGCTCCGCAACATCCTGGCCAATGGGCGGATCGGCCTGATGTTTTTCCGCCCGGCAACCGGTGATGTATTGCGGGTGGTGGGTCGCGCGGAACTGCTTGACGATGCCGATCTGTGCACGCAGCTTACCAGCCACGGCAAGCCAGCCATTCTCGCGATCAGGGTTGCCATTGACCGCGCCTTTTTCCATTGCCCGCGCGCGATCCTGCGGGCGCAATTGTGGAAACCTGAAAGCTGGGATGCGCCGTCTCCGGTTAAGATGGGGAAAATCTACGCCAGGGCGCTGGCGCGGCCGGAGATGGAAAAGGTGATCGATGAGATTGGTGATCACCGCAACGAAGAACTGTGGATTTAACCGCCCCCCAATTGCTCCGTCACTGTCCGCGCGCCTGACACCAGCGCTTCGGCCAGCGCCTCGACGCCGCCACGCTTCACGCCACCGCCAATGCCGATGGCGACCAGCGCGTGGCTGGGCTTGCCGCGTGCTTTCCACACCGGGGCGGCCAGCACAGTGACGCCGGAGATATAGTTGCCGTCATCCATGCCGAAGCCCTGTCTGGCGGTCTGCGCCACTTGTGTCTGCCATTCCTCAAACGTCGGCGGATCATCCCAGCGCAGGGTTTTGAAGCGGGCCTCCAGTTGCCCTTCGGGATAGCCGCCAAACGCCGCGATGCAGCGGCCGGTGGCGCTGATGAGCGCCGGGAAGCGGCTGCCCACTTGTGTGCTGAGCTGGAAATTGCTGCCTGACTGGGAAACGGCCACGGCAATGATGTGATCCAGCCCGACAATCTGTACACCGAGCATCGTCACCTCGAACGCTTGCGCGATGCGATCCAGCACAGGCTGGGCCAGATCGGTGAACTGGTTGCGCCGCAGCCATTGGCGGGCAAGCGTCAGCACACCGGCTTCCAGCGCATAGCGCTTGGTATCCGCATCGAACGACACAAGCTCCTCCGCCACCAGCGCGCGCAGCACATAAAGGCATGTGCTGGGCACCAGCCCCAGTTCCCGCGCGATGGGTTGCAGGCCCAGCGGCGTGTCACTCTTGCCGAGCAGGCGCAGCACAGCGGCGGCCCGGGAAATGGCGGGCGCCTTGCTGTCTTTCACGGTTTGAGCGAGATCGTTTATCATTCAATATATTGAATATCATTCAACATTTGCAATAGCAAGCCATTTGTGACAAAGACGAGTCGCGCGGGGCAAAACCCCAATTTGGCCTAATCTTTGGGGTCACCTTTGGAACCGCCGGATCATGGGAACTGATAGTGAGACTGACTGACTATACGAGCTATGCCGACGCCCAGGCGCACGCGACGCGCGACGCGCCCTGGGCGCTGTTCGATGGCGATAAGGAACATCTCAACATCGCGCATGAATGCATCACGCGCCATGCCGATGGATCGGGCCGTGCCGCTGTGCGGATATGTCATGCCGACGGGAGCGACGAATTCCTCAGCTTTGATGCGATCGCCGTCGGCGCGGCGCAGTTCGCGCACTGGCTGGATGCGAACGGCATCAAGAAGGGTGACCGGATCGCCTTCATGCTCGAACCCTCGCTGCCCTTCTATGTCTGCCTGTTCGGGGCGATGCAGACCGGGGCGATTTCGGTGCCGCTCTTCACTCTGTTCGGCAACGATGCGCTGCGCCTGCGGGTGGATGACTGCAAGCCCGCGCTGCTGATCACCAACAGCGAAAAGGCAGACCTCGCGCGCTCTGTGGAAGGCTTGCGCGTCGTCGTGGCCGATGAAGGCCTTCTGGACGAGATCGCGTCGTTCCCGTCACGCTATGAACCCAAAAGCCAGGCCAATGACATGGCCGTGTTCCAGTACACTTCCGGCACCACGCGGGAACTGCCCGAAGCGGTCAAGCACACGCACCGGTCGCTGGTGACGCTGATGTTCGCCGCGCTCTACGGCACCGGCATCCGTCCGGGTGACGAGTTTTTCTGTCCGTCCTCGCCGGCCTGGGGGCATGGCCTGTGGCATGGCACACTCGCGCCGCTCGGGCTGGGGGTGACGACGGGGACGTTTGCGGGGCGCTTTGATGCGGTGCGGCTGATGAAGGCGCTTTCCGACTACAAGATCACCAATATGTCGGCAGCGGCCACCCATTACCGGATGATGAAGAATAGCGGCGCAGCAGCGGATTATGATTTCCACTTCAGGAAGCTGTCCTACACCGGGGAACCGATCGATCCAGCCACGCTCGATTTCATCGACGCGACGTTCAAGGTTCCTGCCTGTTCGATGTATGGCACAACCGAAATTGGTGTGGTGCTGGTCAATTATCCCGGTGCCACGGATTTCGTCGTAAAGCCTGGGTCGCTCGGCAAGGCCGTGCCGGGTCAGCGCCTCGAAGTGCAGACGCCCGAAGGCACACCCTCCGCGCCGGGCGAGATTGGCGAGTTGATGCTCTGGCGGCGGGACCGCTGGGAGACGACCAAGGATCTCGCGAAGATCGACGAGGATGGCTATTTCTATCACTGTGGCCGCGCCGATGACGTGATCATCTCGGCGGGCTGGACGATGAGTGCGGTCGAGATCGAGAATACGATGCTCAAGCATCCCGACGTCAAGGAATGCGCGGTGATTGGCGCACCGGACGCGACGCGCGGGTTGGTGGTGAAGGCGTTTGTCGTCACGGATCGGGCACCAAGCGACGCGTATGTCAAGGAATTGCAGAACTTCACGCGGGAACGGCTGGCCCAGCATGAATTCCCGCGCATCGTCGAATTTGCGGATGAACTCCCGAAAACGCCCGCAGGTAAAGTCCACCGCAAGGTTCTGCGTGACCGGGAAGCGGCCAAGGCGGCTGCCACCACCAACTGAAATCTCAAGGAGAAGCACTATGTCCACCAACAAATTCCCCAAAATCACCGAGGAAGGTCTGGAAGACCTGCGCAAGCGCATTGGCGTCAAGATCGAAAACACGGTCGAACCGTGGAACTACGAAGCCACGCGCGATGCGATCCGCCATTACGCCCACGGGATTGGCGACGATAATCCACTGTGGTGCGATCCCGCCTATGCCAAGACCACTAAATATGGCGATGTGATTGCCCTGCCGAGCTTCATGTTCACCACCAGCCGGATCATCTCCGGTTATTGCGGTGGCCTTTCGGGCGTGCACGCGATGTGGGCGGGTGCCGACTGGACGTGGCACAAGCCCGTCATGCGCAATGACACGATCCGCACCGAAGCATACCTCAAGGATCTGGTCGAACATCAGACCAAATTTGCCGGTCGTTCGTTCCAGCAAATCTATCATGTCGATTTCTTCAACCAGTCCGGCGACAAGGTGGCCGAAGGCGATAGCTGGGTATTCCGCACCGACCGTGACGAAGCCCGCGAACGCGGCACGAAATACACCGAAGCCCGTGGTCGCGTTGAACAATATACGCAGGCTGAACTGGACGAATTTACCCGTCTGTATCAGGCCGAGGAAATTCGCGGTTCGAACCCGCGTTATTGGGAAGACGTCAATGTCGGCGATGAACTGCCCCGCATGATGAAAGGCCCGATGACGGTCACAGGCTTTATCTGCTACGCGCAGGGCTGGGGCGGGCTTTATATCCGCGCCAACAAGCTGGCCAACCAGATGCAGCAGGCGCATCCCGGCCTTGGCATCCCCAATCGTTTCAACGTGCCGGATTGCCCGGAACGCGTCCACTGGGATGAAGAATTCGCGCTCGAAGTCGGCGCGCCGGGTGCTTATGATTACGGTCCGGAACGCTGCTCATGGCTGACCCATCACGTCACCAACTGGATTGGCGATGATGGCTTCCTGACCAAGAGCAAATGCCAGATCCGCCGCCACAATCCTGATGGTGACGCGATGTATATTGACGGTTCCGTGATCCGCAAGTTTGAGGAAAACGGCAAAAAGTACATCGAAATCCAGCAACAGGCGACCACGCATCGCGGCGAAGTCTCCGCGTTCGGCACATCGATTGCCGAACTGCCCAGCAAGGCTGCGTAAGGCAAGGCACACAATCTCCCGTCGCTACCCGGATAAGGTTCGGGGTGGCGACGGATTTGCCTGCCACCCATCGCCCCTACGGCTTGAGGCCGCCCGCCAGACCCCATAAGGTGGCACGCAGCCCATGACCGAAAACCCCTCCGTTCCTTATCCCGGCCCGCTTGCGGGCATTCGCGTGCTTGATCTCACGCGCGTGCTTTCCGGCCCTGCAGCGTCGCTCGCGCTTGCCGATCTTGGCGCGGAAGTGATCAAGATCGAACCACCAGGCGCGGGGGATGAGACGCGCACCTTTCCGCCGCTGCGGAATGGGGAAAGCCACTATTTCCTCAGCATCAACCGCGGCAAGAAAAGCATCGTCATTGACCTGAAGTCACAGGCAGGCGTGCAGCTCGCCAAGGATCTGGCGGCGAAATGCGATGTGGTGATAGAGAATTTCCGGCCCGGCGTGATGGACAGGCTGGGGCTGGGCTATGAAACCCTTTCCGCCATCAATCCGCGCCTGATTTATTGCGCGATCTCCGGTTTCGGGATGACCGGGCCGCTGCGAGACCAGCCTTCGTTCGATATTGTCATGCAGGCGCTGTCCGGCGCACTCAGCGTCAATGGCGAACTGGGGGAAACGCCTGTGAAGCTGGGGCTGCCGATGGGCGATCTGGTGGGTGGGGTGAACGGCCCGATGGGGATCCTGGCCGCGCTCTACGAACGCAGCGTCACGGGGCGCGGGCGGCTGATCGATATCAGTCTGCTGGACGGGCTGATCGGGATGCTGGCCTATCTGCCGCAACTCGCCTGGTTCACCGGGGAGGACCCGCTTCCGCAGGGATCACAGCACCCCAATATTGTGCCCTATGGTGTCTTTTCGGCAAAGGATGGTTCGATCGTCATTGCCTGCCTGATGAACAGCTTCTGGAACAATATCTGCCGGGCGCTGGGCATGGATGACTGGATTGATAATCCGCAGTTCGACAGCCTCGAAAAGCGCCGGGATATCCGCGCGCGGGTCAATGAACGGATCACTGCCAATACGCGACTGAAAACGGTGAGCGAACTGGTGACGCTATTCACTGCGCATCAGGTGCCGCACGCGCCGATCCTGGGGATCAGGGACGCGCTGGCGCAGCCTCAGGCCGTGGCACGGGAAATGGTGGTGGACGTGGATCATGCCACGTTGGGCACAATCCCCATCGTGAACCGCTCGATCCGCTTTCCCGGCGCGCCGCAACCCGCACCGTCTGCGCCGCCCGTGCTTGGGCAGCACAGCCGGGAGATATTGCACGATATTCTGGGTCTGAGCGATGACGAAATCGGGGCGCTGCGCGCGTCCGGCGCGGTTGCCTGAAACAAGACATGACTGGTGAGAGGAATGGCAGATGGCTGAACTGAGATATGATGACCGCGTTGCGATTGTAACCGGCGGCGGGCGCGGACTAGGCCGTGCCTATGCCCTGCTGCTCGCGTCGCGCGGGGCAAAAGTGGTCGTCAACGATGTTGGCGGTAATATCCGCGGCGATGCGGTGATCGAAAATCCGGCGCAGGATGTCGTGGATGAAATCAGGGCGGCGGGCGGCGAAGCGGTGGCAATCACTGATACGGTTGCCACGGTGGCGGGTGGCAAGGCAATCATTGATGCCGCAATGGACAAGTGGGGCCGGCTCGATATTCTCATCCCCAACGCAGGCAATGTTCGCCGGGGTGCGCTGCACGAGATTTCGAACGAGGATTTCCAATCCGTTATCGATGTGCACATGCACGGCGCGTGGAATCTTGTCCGCCCCGGCTTCGAGATCATGGCCAGGGCAGGCTATGGCCGGATCGTGCTGACATCGTCGATTGGCGGCATTTATGGCAATGCGACCAGCGTCAATTACGGCATGGCGAAGGCGTCGATGATCGGGCTCAACAATGTGATCGGCATTGAAGGGGCAGATCGCAACATCAAGAGCAACATCATCCTGCCCGGAGCCGTCACCCGCATGTCGGAAGGGATGGACGTCAGCCAGTTCCCGCCCATGCCACCGGAATTTGTTGCCGCAGTGGTCGGCTGGCTCGCGCATGAAAGCTGCTCGGTGACGGCCGAAATGTTTGTCTCGACTGCCGGACGCGTGGCGCGGGCCTTTGTCACGGAAACCGAAGGCGTGTTCCAGCCGGATTGGACGCCGGATCAGGTCGGCGCGCGGATCGATGAAATCCGCGATCCTGCCAGGCAATGGACGCTGCATCCGGTGCCGACCGGATTTGGCGAGCATCTGGGCAAAAGCTTTGACATGGCGCGCAACGGCTGAGTCTCTGCGTTTGCAGGAGTCCGGCAAGATCGGATTTCAAATGCCGTGAATCGTCATTGCGAGCGCAGCGAAGCAATCCAGACTGTTTGCCGCATCTACTGGATTGCTTCGCTGCGCTCGCAATGACGGAGGCTGTTGGTCAGCGCTGACTGGCCTCATCCCTTCGCCTTCGCCATTGCGGCCTGAATCAGCGGCACTATCTTTTCAGCCACAGGGACGGGGTTGAAATGCTCGGCCACCGAAGCAATCCGCCCATCGTGCAGGCGCAGGATGAAGACATAGCGGTTGGCAAAGTCCTGACCATCCACCAGCGTGCCATGCGCGCGGACTTCGGCCGCGACACGGTCCTCCTCTGCCGTGAGCGAGTCCACCGTATAGGTGATGCCGTCCGTGAACAGCGATCCGAGCAATTTGACGCCGCCCTGATAGCGGGCCTTGTCCGATTGCGCGCCTGACGACGTCGTCCAGGCCGTCATGTCATCGGTCAACAGATCGTCGGGCAATGATCCGGCTGAAAGGGCGGCAAAGAAGCGGCGTGCGAGATCATGAGCGGCTTGGGTCATTGTGGAGACTCCTCGGTGGATGGCATGACGCTAACGCCGTTTTGCAGCCTGCGCTAATCGCCAAGGCGATTTGACCCCGGAGGCTGTTTCCCCCAGCATTGCATGCATGATCCGGCCCGCCAGCTCTTTTGACCCCGCAGCGGGACTGCTGCGCACCGAGCATTTCCAGATGGCCTACGCCACCAATGACATCGATCACGCCTGTGCGTTGTTCCGGGATCGTTATGGCATACGGGAGTTCCGGCGGCTGGAAGGGCCCCTGGCAGCGGGCGGTCATATCCGGGTCGAACTCGCGTGGGTGGGAACGATCATGTACGAACTGCTCACTGCACACGGGGAAGGATCCTCCATTTATATGAGCCGCTTGCCGCCAGGCGACGGTTTCCGGCTGAAGCATCACCATCTGGGCTATATGATCGCGGATGATGCGGGGTGGGCAGCCTTGATGGCGGAGGTTGAGACGAAGGGGCACACCTTGTCGCATCTCAGCCACAATACCGGCTTCATGAAAAGCTGCTTCGTCGATGCGCCGGAACTGGGACATTATCTGGAATATATCTGCCCGGAACCGGCGGGACTGGCGTTTTTTGAAAGCGTGCCGGGCAATTGAAGGGAATGGGGCTGTGACACTGCCGATATATGATTTCAGCGGCAAGGTTGCCATTGTCACCGGCGGCGGCACCGGGATCGGGGCAGCCATTGCGGAAACCTTCGCGAAGAGCGGTGCGCAGGTGGTGATTGCGGCGCGCAACGCGGAGCGGCTGGAAGCGCGCGCCGCGGCCATCGGGCACGGCTGCGCCGCCATTGCTGCTGATGTGAGCGACGAGGCACAGTGCCAGTCGCTTGTCGCGCAAACTGTGGAACGCTTTGATCAGCTCGATATCCTCGTCAACAATGCGGGGGGTGGGCGGCATGCCTCGATTGCTAAATTCAGGACGGACAAGTGGCTCGCCGAATTTGATCTCAACATGCATTCCGCTTTCTATTGCGCGCGGGCGGCGGCGGAGATGATGATCGGGCAGGGCGGCGGGGCGATTGTCAATGTGTCCTCGCTGGCCGGGATGCACGGGACGATGGGGGTTTCCGCCTATTCGGCGGCCAAGGCAGGCGTGCAGATGTTCACCCGGGTGGCCGCCGCCGAATGGGGGCCGCGCGGTGTGCGCGTCAACTGCGTCGCCCCCGGCATGATCGCCACTGAACTGGCCGAGGCCAATTGGGCCAAGACCGGTTTTGATGGCGTAGCGGCGAGCAAGGGCTTTCCGCTGCGCCGCCCCGGCAGGCCACAAGAAGTGGCGCAGGCTGTGCTGTTCCTCGCGAGTGACGCCGCTTCCTATATCACCGGGGAAGTGCTCGCCGTAGCGGGCGGCCCGCAACTGAAGGGAATGATCGAGGTGTAACGATCACGCCTTGCAGGGGATGTTGAACCGCTCCGTATAGTCCCTGAAATGGGCATGGATGCCCGCGCGGGTGAGGCCATAATCAGCCAGATCATAGCTGTGCTTGCCGTGCTTGCCTTGCGGGTTCGCGTCCAGCATCGCCTGCATCGCGGTTTCGGCTTCAGGGGTCAGAGGCTCTCCGAAACGGGCGTAAAGCTTCTTCATTTCGCCAATCGGGTCACGCACCTGATCGACATATTGGATGTCGTGGATCGAATCCCAGCCATGCTTTTCGCGATAGGTCAACTGGCGCGCGATCATCAGATCGAAAGTGCGCAGCAGGGTGGTGCCGCAGACGAGGGGATCGACATCATCGCTGAACATCTTGCGCACCTGATAGATCAGGCTGCACGCGGAACCGACAACATCCGCCGGATCACGGTGAGTCATCACCAGTTGGGCATCGGGATAGACGTTGGTCAGGGCATCGAGATAGAGCGGATGCCAGGGATTCTTGAACGTCCACCGCCCGCCATTTTCGGCCTGCAACAATTGCATCAGGCGCTTGTGATAGCGGAACGCCGGGCCATAATCGGCGTTCAGGAACCAGTCGCCATAACCCGGGATATGCACTTGCGAATCATAGACTTGCGAACAGAAGCTGGGTGACATCGCGAACTGGCATTCGGTCGGGCTGTCGGCGTCCTCATGATGGATGGCGGAGATGTGCGGCACATATTTGAGGGACATGTTCAACCGCTCCTGCTCCGCATGATAGCGCGGATCGGACCGCAGTTCGCCGGCCTTGGCGGGCGGCACGGTGTTGAACGCTTCCCAGCGCATAAAGCAGCGACGCATCGGATCAGCGGCGAGCAGATTGATTGTCAGCGTTGTTCCCGTGCGCGGCAGCCCGAAGACGAACATCGGCTTTTCGATCGGGCGCGCAAGCAATTCGGGATGCCGGGTCAGATAGTCTTCCGCCTGAAGCCGGTTGGCGAGGGTGGCGGTGATGCTGGCGGCCCAGCGCCCGACGCCCGCTTCCGTCAGCTTTGCTTCGGTGTTGAGACTTTTGACAAGTACGCCGAGCCCTTCAAGGATGGAGTCATCGCCAAGACTAGTCAGCCCGGTCTGTTCGCGCGCAGCGGCCAGAAGCGCGTCTGTTGTCAGTCCCATGTTCATCTCCGATCCAGGCCGCTGATCTATCCACAGGCCGGGTCGATCACAACAGACACGCCGATTATCGCCGCGACGATTGGGCGGAATTGGTTCATATCGCGCGCTTCGATCTGGTGATTGGGGCAACAATGGATTAGCACCCCTTTCCGTCGAAGGAAGGAACCACGCGATTGGGCAAGGCTGAACGCATCCATCAGGCGATTGCCCGCACGCTTGGCACGGCGATTCTTTCCGGCAAACATCAGCCCGGTGACAGTTTCGAAGGCGAGATTGAGCGATCCCTGGCGCTGGGCGTTTCCCGCACCGCCTATCGCGAGGCGATCCGCATCCTTGTGGCCAAAGGGCTGATCGAAAGCCGCCCCCGGGCGGGGACGCATGTGACGCCACGTTCCCGCTGGAACCTGCTTGATCCCGATATTCTGGCCTGGACATTTTCGGGCGAGCCGGACGCGCATTTCATCCGGGGCTTGTTCGAGCTGCGTGGCATTGTCGAACCTGCCGCTGCCGGTTTTGCGGCGGAGCGCCGGGGGGATGCCCAGATTATGACCATGCGGCGATCGCTGGACGATATGGCGCGTTATGGACTGACGACCGAAGCGGGGCAGGCCGCCGACCAGAATTTCCACCGCGTCATCTTGGAAGCGGCAGACAATGAAGCGCTGGCGTCGCTTGCCAGCTCAGTGGGTGCCGCTGTGAGCTGGACGACGCGGTTCAAGCAGCGCCATCAGGCGTTGCCGCGTGATCCCCTGCCCGAACACATGGCCGTGTTCCTTGCCATCGAAGCAAGCGATCCTGCCCGCGCGCGCGCGGCAATGGAAGAACTGGTGGCGCTTGCGCTGGCGGACATGCGCATCCCGGCCCGCTGAGGGCCGTTTATTTCCGGTTGGCCTTGCGCGCCGCATAACGGGCGTCCCGCGCGGCCTTCATTTCGGCAGCGGTGGCCAGCTTTGGCGGCGGCTTGGGGGCAGCAGCGGCGATGGCGGCCGCTTTCCTGGCGGCCTTTTCCTCAAGCGCGGCCTGACGCTCGGCAATCTTCGCCGCGCGCTTTTCGGCTTCACGGGCATCGCGGGCAGCCTTGGCAGCAAGCCGTTCAGCCACCACTGCTTCATCCACGGGGGCCTTGTTGCGCAGCTTTTCGAGCGCCTTCTGCTTGGCTTCAGCCGCGAGCTTGATCCGGTCCTGAAACCCCGGATCCTTGAAAAATGCCATCTGTTCTTCGTCCTGTCATGCCGCGCCCGAATGCGCGCTTCCGTCCGGCAGCGCCTGAACCCTTTGGCGCGAAAACTCAAGCAGGCACTTCACCCATCAACTGGCCGGGAAAGGGTTCCACCACCTGCCGCGCCCGGTCCCAACTGGCGCCAAGCCACACTTCATGATCTTCTGGGTGCAGAATGACCGGCATGGATTTGGGATTGCATGCGCCGACCAGCGGATTGGGATCGCACGTCAGCAGCGCGAAACCGCGCATTTCACTGTCATCGCGCCAGATCCCGGCAAAGGCGAAGACGGGTTCGGATGGCACCGCGAACCAGTGCTGCCGTTTCGCCCCGCGCGGCCCGGACCATTCCTGAAAGCGGGTGGCAGGGATCAGGCAGCGCAGTTCGGGATGGCGCAGCGTGCCGATCCAGAACGGGCTTTCCAGATTGCGGACATTGGTGACAAGGCGGCGGGGATCGGCGTTTGGCGGCGGCGCAAAGCCCCAACGTGCGGGGATGATCCGCGCGCGCGGATGCCCGGTGATGACCGGCGCATAGCGACCCGGCGCGACATAACCGCCTTCCCAGGGATCGACGCCGGGATCGGCCGCGAAAATCCGGGCAATATCCCGCGTAGGCTTGTCGAGGCGGTAGAGCTGACACATCCCGCGCTGGATAGCGAAGCCGCCGCGTCCGGAAAAGGCCGGACAGGCATTGATCCGTGCGGGGCTTCCCGCCTATCATCACCCGAATAGCGAGAGGGGAGCGCGGTATGACGGCATTCCGGATCATGTTGGGGATCATCTGGCTGACCCTCACCACCTATACGGGCATCGTGACGGCCCATCACGGGCTGAACCTGATGCCCATTTTCTTCGGTGATATCGCGAAGATGGCATGGCCGGGCCAGTTCAATCTGGATTTCCTGTTCATGCTTTCGCTTTCGGGCCTGTGGGTTGCGTGGCGGCATCATTTTTCTGTCGCCGGGATCGTGCTGGGCGTGCTGGCCTTCAATCTGGGGGCCTTCTTCCTCAGCGCCTATCTGCTCATTACCGGCTTGCGGGTGAAGGGCGATATGAAAGCCCTGCTGCTGGGCGAAACCCGCGCGGCGGGATAGCCGCGCCGCCCTTGCCGGTAGCGTTTTGGTTTGAAATTGGATTACCTGTGTAGCTGGGCATTCCGGCGAACGCCGGAATCTCTCTTCCTGCTTGGGTCGCCGCCAAGCCAGGAAAAGTGGGATTCCGGCATTCGCCGGAATGACAGTCCTGAGAAGGCTGAAATTCAAACCGGGACACCAACCCTTTGCCGTATCGCTGGACGGTCGCGCCGGATCGGTCTAGCCTGCCTGCACTTCTCCGTTTTGTCGCGTTGTCCGCGTTGCGTGAAACCACAATATTCGCAGGAGATAACCCATGCACAAAATGATCCTACTGGCCGGTCTGGCCGGCGCCGCCTTTACGTCCGCAGCCCTGGCACAGGATTCCACCCCGCACAGCGATGTCCAGATTTACCGCGCCGCGCCGGGCCATCAGGTGGCGCTGCTCAAATTCCTCGCGCAGCAGGAAGAAGCCGCCAAGGCCGCGGGCCTGCCGCCATCGCAGCTTTATGTCCACCAGTCCGGGGCGAGCTGGGATTATGTGCTGATCAGCCCGCACACCACCGACGCGCAGGACAAGGCGATTGACGCTGCCTCACTGAAACTCGGCGTGCCGACCGGCCCCAAAATGGGCATCGAATTCCGCCAGCACGTCGCCGAACATAGCGACACCATTGCAGCGGGCCCGGTGACCGTGGCGGAATGGCTGAAGCGTATCGGGGATTAAGGGCGCGCCCATTCCAATCTCTTCTTCCTGCCTTCCTCACCTTCCTGCCTTCGTGTGAACCAGACTGCCGGGGCAGGGTTCGCTGCTGAAAGGGAAGATTCACACGAAAACAGGAAGGAAAGGAAAGGCAGGATAGAATTTACCCCCTCCGCGCCTCTCCCTTTCCTCTGCGCCCTCTGCGCAAAACGGCTGACCTTGGCGAGGCACGAGGCGGATGATGTCTCACGCAGAGATCGCCGAGGGCCGCCGAGAGCGCAGAGGGTGGGCCCCTATCGTTTTATCCCCTTGCCCGCACCCGGCGCACAGTGCGTTTCCAGCGCGGCGAGGCGGCGGTCAATGTCTCGGATCGCGTCGATCAGATTGTTATAGAAATCGGCCGTCAGCAACTGGCCGGGCGCAACATGCGTCAGACGCGATGCGGGGGAGGGGGTGGGCATGAGGCAGCTACGCCGCTGCTTTCCATCCCGGCGCGGGCGCACCCCGCAGCAACCCTTCCGTGCTCAGATGCTCGTCAATATCGGGCCAGTGAATGCCATAGCCTGCCGCACAGGTTTCCCAATGGCTGCGCTGATCCGGGCTGGCATCGAACAGGCGTGGATACCAGGCGAGCGGAACCGAGATCGTGCGCCCATCTTTCAGATCCACAATCAGATGATGTTCGTCGCAGCGGACAATGTCCACGCGTTCGTCAGCGGCTGTTGCCAAAATACCCATGCCATTTCTCCAAAAGCATCGTCCGGTTTTCGCGCACCAGAGTCAAGATTTGCGACAGTTCGTTCGCTTTGAAGCCACTATCCCGCGCGATGGCTACATTTTCGAGCCAACTTTTGCGCTGCCGTCCCCGCGATCAATATGAACATGAGGCGGTTCGCCGGGTTCGTGGCTGAAGAAATAGAAGCTGTAACCGTGGCTGCGGAAGACAGTGGGCATTCGCTACTCCTCCGGGGGCCGCGACACGGGAGTAAATCCCATGTCGTTAGTCAGCAACAGGTCGCTGCTGGCCAGCCGTTCGCGTCATCCTTCGTCAAGCTCAGGACGACCGGCACGCTGCTCCGCTGCGTGCTTCACTCCAGCTCACTCCGCAGCGATCCCCGCCGCTTCAAACATATCCTTCTCCACTACCGCAGTCTCAGCCCCGGTCGCGTCATTGGCGGCCTTCGCACCCTTCCGCCGATCAAAGCTGTCCCACACATCGTTCCAGTTCCCGCGTGTGGCGGCTTTGGAATATTCGGTGGCGCGGGTTTCGAAGAAGTTGGCGTGTTCCACACCGTTCAGCAGCGGCGCGAGCCAGGGCAGGGGGTGGTCTTCGATCATGTACATGGGTTTGAAACCCAACTGGCCTAGCCGCCAGTCCGCGATGTAGCGGATATATTTCTTGATTTCCTTCGGGCTCATGCCGGGCACCGGGCCCTGTTCAAAGGCCAGATCGATGAACGCATCCTCCAGCCGCACGGTCTTCTGGCAGCAATCGAGAATATCGTCCTTCACTGCCTTGGTCAGGCAATCACGTTCCTTGGTGAAGGCGTGGAACAGGCGGGTGATGCCTTCGCAGTGCAGGCTTTCATCCCGCACGCTCCAGCTTACAATCTGGCCCATGCCCTTCATCTTGTTGAAGCGCGGGAAATTCATCAGCATCGCGAAGCTGGCGAACAGTTGCAGCCCTTCGGTAAAGCCGCCAAACATGGCGAGCGTGCGGGCAATATCCTCGTCACTGTCCACGCCGAACGTGGCCAGATAGTCATGCTTGTCCTTCATTTCCTTGTACTGAAGGAACATCCCATATTCGCTTTCGGGCATGCCGATCGTATCCAGCAGGTGTGAATAGGCCGCGATATGGACGGTTTCCATGTTGCTGAACGCGGCCAGCATCATCTTGATTTCGACCGGCTTGAACACGCGGCCATATTTATCGTGGTAGCAATCCTGCACCTCGATATCGGCCTGGGTGAAAAAGCGGAAAATCTGCGTCAGCAGGTTGCGCTCATGATCGGTCAGCTTCTGCGCCCAGTCACGGCAATCCTCGCCCAGCGGCACTTCCTCCGGCATCCAGTGGATCTGCTGCTGGCGTTTCCAGAAATCATAGGCCCAGGGATATTCAAAGGGCTTGTACTGGTTGCGGGAGACAAGAAGGGACATGATAGGTTACTCCAACCTGATTGGGTTCACGCGGAGGCGCGAAGACGCGGAGATTGAAATCCCTGCGTGGTCCGCGTGCTCAGCACGAGAAAATTCCGGTTTACGCAGGGCACGCAGAATTCGCCGGGGAACCTGTCTCCCTCCGCGTCTTCGCGTCTTCGCGTGAACCCGCTTACTGGCACGCCAGACACTCGTCATAATCCTTCACCTCAACCTCGATCTGCTTGAGGTCTATGGTGTTGTCCGCCTCGACGCCGCCGGCAAAGCCTGCGCGCTGGATCGATTTGGAACGGAGGTAATAAAGTGATTTCACGCCCAGTTCCCACGCGCGGAAGTGGAGCATCAGCAGATCCCATTTCTCCACATCCGCCGGGATGAAGAGATTGAGGCTGGTCGCCTGATCGATGTAGGGCGTGCGATCCGCCGCGAGTTCGATCAGCCAGCGCTGGTCAATCTCAAAGCTGGTCTTGAACGTATCCTTTTCCTCGGCCGAGAGGAAATCGAGATGCTGGACGCTGCCACCCTGTTCCAGGATCGAATTCCACACTGCATCGCTGTTCTTCGCCTTTTCGATCAACAGTCGTTCGAGATGCGGATTGCGGATCGAGAAGCTGCCGGACAACGTCTTGTGGGTATAGATGTTCGCCGGGATCGGTTCGATGCACGCGCTGGTGCCGCCGCAGATGATGCTGATGCTGGCCGTGGGCGCAATCGCCGTCTTGCAGCTAAAGCGTTCCATCACGCCGCGTTCTTCCGCGTCAGGACAAGCCCCGCGTTCGGTGGCAAGCAGCATCGAGGCTTCATTGACGCCCTGGGAGAGGTGCTTGAAGATCTTCAGGTTCCAGCTTTTCGCCATCGCCCCTTCAAAGGGAAGGCCGCGCGCCTGCAGGAAGCTGTGGAAGCCCATCACGCCCAGCCCGACGCTGCGTTCGCGGCTGGCGCTATATTTGGCCCGCGCCATTTCGGGGGGCGCGCGGTCAATATAGTCGGTCAGCACATTATCAAGGAAGCGCATCACATCCTCAATGAACTGCTTGTCGCCGCTCCATTCATCCCATGTTTCGAGATTGAGCGACGACAAGCAGCAGACCGCCGTGCGGTCATTGCCCAGATGGTCGCGACCCGTGGGCAGGGTAATTTCGCTGCACAGATTGGATGTGGTCACCTTGAAGCCCAGTTCGCGGTGATGGCGCGGCATGGCGCGGTTCACGGTATCGCCAAAGACGATATAGGGCTCTCCGGTGGCGAGCCGGGTTTCCACCAACTTCTGGAACAGGCTGCGCGCATCCACCGTGGCGCGGACGCTGCCATCCTTGGGGGATTTCAGATTCCATTCGCTGCCGGCGCGGACGGCTTCCATGAAGGCATCGGTCAACAGCACGCCGTGGTGCAGGTTCAGCGCCTTACGGTTGAAATCGCCCGAAGGTTTGCGGATTTCGAGGAATTCCTCAATCTCCGGATGATCAATATCAAGATAGACCGCGGCTGACCCGCGACGCAGGCTGCCCTGGCTGATCGCCAGAGTCAGCGAATCCATCACGCGAACGAAGGGAATGATGCCGCTGGTCTTGCCGTTCAGGCCCACCGGTTCGCCAATGCCGCGCACGCTGCCCCAATAGGTGCCAATGCCGCCGCCCTTGCTCGCCAGCCAGACATTCTCGTTCCAGGTGTTGACGATGCCTTCCAGGCTGTCATCCACCGAATTCAGATAGCAGCTGATCGGCAGGCCGCGCCCGGTGCCGCCGTTTGAGAGCACCGGGGTTGCGGGCATGAACCAGAGCTTGGAAATATAATCATAGACGCGCTGGGCATGGGGCTGGTCATCAGCATAGGCACTTGCCACGCGGACGAACATATCCTGATAACTTTCGCCCGGCAGCAGATAGCGGTCACGCAGCGTGTCCTTGCCGAAATCGGTGAGCAGCGCATCGCGGCTCCTGTCAATTTCCAGCTTGTAGGGTTCCAGCCGACTGCGCGAGTCACTCAGGCTGTTGCCTGCCACCTCTTCCACTACCATTGTCACATCATCACCACGCACGCTCTGCGAATCCCGAAAGTCCATCTTGCACCCCTGAAAAATCTTGCCACTCGTTCGCAAAATGTTCGAATCGGGGCGCGAACTCCCCTTGTAGCAGATCGGGCGGACAAGGGGGCGGAATTTTTACCATTCCCCCATGATCCACAGCGCGCGAATCAGCCCCTGTACGGAATCCCGCACTTTCGGCGATACACAAGCTGTTGGGTTGTCCCCCGATCAAGCCACAAGCCATAGTGCCGTAACTGTTGTGGGACGCAAGAGGGTAAATGACAGATTAGGGACTCAGTTCACCGCGAATTCGATTCGGTTCATGGCATAAATTCATGTTGCAGCGCAGCGACGCGGCAGCTTTGCGAGGCTTGCTAATTTGGCAAGCGGAATGTGGCGATGGAAATTATTTTGATGTTGTGAATGCGCGTTCGCTATGCTGGGTTTCGCGGTGCCGCGCATCCGGTTGGGAACGGGAAGGCACGGGGCAGGGGAACGGGATCATGGCAGGCAGATACGCAGGATTGACGGGCACGATGGTCGTGCTGGCGCTTGGTTGTGCAATGCACGCGGCATCGGCGGCCGCCCAGGCCGTCATCATCCGGATGACGGGCCCGCAAGGCGCGCGGCTCAAGCCCGGCGCGATCATCCGCCCCGGAGAGCAGCTCAAGGCCGGAGAGAAAGTGACGCTGCTTGGCCGTTCGGGCACGCTCGTCTTTTCAGGGCCCGATGTGCTGACCGCTGACAAGCTGGCCGGCAAGGCCCTTACCGCGACGCCCCTGCCGGGCACCACCGCTGCCCCTGACAAGCACGCCAAGGTTGCGGCCGTCCGGTCAACCGGGCAGGTTCGCAAGATCCTGCCGTCGGCGGCGGGGCCGTCCGATATATGGTCTGTCGTGCCGGGCGAGGAAGGCACCCATTGCCTGCCCAAGGGGAGCCTGCCCGAATTCTGGCGCAGCGACGTGCGGGGGGAAAAGGCACTCATCATCAATGGCCAGGATGGCGGGCAACTGGCGTCGGCACAGTGGCGCGGGGGGGAGGCATGGCTTGTCTGGCCTGCCGCCAAGGGGCCGGCGCCGTTCAAAACCTACAAATTCGTGACCGGTGGCGTCACGACAGAGCTGCAGTTCGTCCATCTCGATCCGGAGTGGTCGTCCGTCAGGGCGCTCGAACAGGCATTGGCCGATCACGACTGCAGCGCGCAAGTGCGGCGGCTGCATTCGTCAGGCGACGATTTCTGAGCGCTATTTGCACAGCTCCGCAGCGTAGCGGATGTCGCCCTTGCTCCACCAGTTGGCGATATAGACCGCCGATCCTTTCCAACGCTCGAATGAAAAGACCTTGTCGCCATCTTCATAGATAGGCGGCCCGGCATAGACCGCTTGCCCCATCGTCGATTTTTCGGGGGTGCCCCATTCCTTCAGCCACTTGTCCATTTCAAGCTTGGCTGTTTCTGACTCCGGATACCCGACATAGATGCGCAAATCCAAGCCGTAAGGGTCACTTACGTCATTGTTCTTATAGGAGTAGCCATATTGCACTTTGTAGATTTTGCCTTCGGCTGCCACCGTAACGTTCGTCCGTTTCCCGTCTTCTCCCTCGTCCTTGACGTCCACTTCCTCAACCGCAGGCGGGAGTTTTTCGAGCGGGAATTTGGCGATTGCCGCCTTGGGGTCAAATTTGTTGTTGAGAACCTCACAATACCATTTGTTGACGGGAGACCGCGCTTCCACCGCGCCTGACGCGGCGGTTGCCGCCAATGCGGCCAAACCGAACCGGATTACTGAAGTTCGCTGCATTGACCTGGTCCTTTCACTGTTCATCATGCACAATCCGAAAACCCAGCGCCTTGCCCACGCCATCGGCAGGAAACACCTGCCGGGAGAGCAAATCGGAGAAATCATCGTCGAAGGTGGCACCCCGGGCAACACGCACCGCACAGGGTTCGCTGGCATCACCGCAACTGGCCGTCCATTCAAGAACCTGCCCGAAATATCCGATGCCGGAGGCACCGGCCTGTCCCGCCGGAACCGGCATAAGGCGTCGTCCGCTTGTGCGTGTCGTATCCCGCACGGGCTCGAACGCTGCGGCCCATTCGTCGCTCGTCGGGAGCCGCCATGACTGGCCCGTTCGGCGCGAAAGCCATTCGATATACTGGTTTGCGGCGGCCCAGCTTACCTGAGTGACGGGCAAATTGCCGCTGTCATCCGTCTTGCCGAGTTCGGGGCATCCCAGTTCCTCTACACAGGCCCTCCATTGCGCCAATGTAACGGGCGCTTTGGCGAACGCGAGTGTGGTGTTGCCGACCTGGACGGGCAGGACATCGGGACAGAAAGGGCAGGCATTTGCCTTTGGCGCGGACGGCCGACCGGCGGGAGCGGTAGCTCGTGGAGGCGCAAGGGCAAGGCTTGCCCCGTCGGTGCAACGCTCAAGGCAGAAAAAGCCTGACAGGCCCACCCTGTAGTCGGGCCTTTGCAGCCCGTCGGTCAGTTCGAGCGTGCGGGTCGTTACGCGATTGAACAGCAATTCCAGGGGGAGCGCCTTTTGCCCCAGTTCGGCGGCGAGCGCCGTGGCATATGGCGAATTGGCGCTGTCTCCGTCATAGGCAACTGTTCCCGGTGCGGCGGCAAACGCGATCAGGTTGTTGGCGACATTGGGGATATCGGCCAGCCCCTTGCTTTTCCCCGCCGATCTTGTCCTTCCGTCCAGCGGGTTTACCCGGCAGGCATCCAGGATCAGCAGGTTCGCCACATTCTTCTGGGTGCGGCGCGCCGCCCCGAACAGATTGAGCAAGGTGTTGAGCGATACATAATCCCGGCTCAAAGCCGTTTCGCGCGCCGTGCCTGACAGGCTTTCGAAAGCCAGCGGCGAGGGCGCGCCGACCGGTACCAGATAATTGGTGCCGTCAATCTGCAGGCCGTGGCCGGAATAATAGACGAGCGCGATCGAATTGTCCGGCAGCTTGGCCACCTCGCTGCGAAATGCCTCGACCGCGAGAAGCAGTTGTTCGCGCCGCAGATTGACCGCCGGGGTCATTACTCGAAACCCCGCTTTTGTGAGCGCACCATTCAGCAACCGGGCATCATTCACCGGATTTTTGAGGGTCGGCCAGTTACTGTCTTCATAGGCCGAATTGGCAATGACCAGCGCCAGTTTGACCGGCGCATCCTGAGCCAAGGCACTTCCATGGGCACCAAATAGCAGCAGGGCACACCAAAGCTGCCACAGAATTGACCGCAAAACCGTAAGGGCCTTCATTGGATCGGCACCCCCGAAACCAGAATAGACAAGGCTATCACGGGTCTAAATGCTTGTCGAGCGAAGTGCCGGGGCTTCGGCTATTTCCCGCACAGCACGAAAAACACCAGATCAAGGGCGCAGCCGATGGCAGCTTTCTGACCAGCTCTATCCCCGGGCCGCGATCATCGCTTCCACATCGACAAATTTCTCACGCGGGGCACCTTCACGCGCGCGGGCAATTTCGGCTTCGTCGATCTTTTTCCAGTCGCGGAAAGTGACCACATCGACATTGCGGCTGGCAAGCAGCGTATCCAGCCCGTCCCGTCCTGCCTTGCCATCGCCGCCGCCAATATCTTCGGCGATCAGATCAATGATGGCAAAGCCATCGGGCCGGTTGGTGCCGATAGTGCCGGTTGGCCCGCGCCGCGCCCAGCCGACGCAATAGAGGCCGGGAAGGATGCGGCCATCGCTGTTGGCAAAGCGGCCCCGGCCATGTTCATAGGGCACGCCTTCGATCGGCGGCGTCTTGTATCCGATACAGGCCACCACCAGCCCGCAGGGGATCACATAGCGCTCCCCCGTGCCGACCGAGCGCAGGTCCGCATCCAGCCTTGTGCGTTCCACAATGATCCGTTCCACCTTGCCATCGCCTTCGATCGCGACGGGCATGGCAAAGAAATCAAATTCGATCGTGATCGCCTTGGTGGGATCGCCATTGGCGGCAAATTCCCGCAAATGGGTAACAGACTTGCGCATGCCGGGTTCCAGCAGGGCGTCATCCCCCACCGGCGGCAGATCATCGGGCGCGACGCGCGGCGTGGCGCGTTGCAGATGGCCAAGCTCACCCAGTTCCTTGGGCGTCATCGCAATCTGGTGTGGCCCCCGGCGCCCGAGCAGCGTGATGCGCCGCACCCCGGATCGCTCCAACTGGTCAAGCGCGTGGCCCACAATGTCTGACCCCTCAAACTCGGCCCGCACCTTGGAAAGGATGCGCGTTACATCCAGCGCTACATTGCCATTGCCGACCACCACCACGCCCGGCCCGGCGAGCGGTGGCTCCAGATCACCCCAGTCCGGATGGCCATTATACCAGCCGACAAAAGCCGCCGAGCCGATCACGCCGGGCATATCATCCCCCGGCACCCCAAGCGGCCTGTCATTGGGCGCGCCGGTGGCTAGGATCACTGCATCATACAGGCCCTGAAGTTCCGCGATGCTGACATCGCTGCCAACCGACACATTGCCTACAAAGCGGACATTTTCAGAAAGATTCACCGCCTCAAAGCGCTTGTACACGCCTTTGATCGACTGATGATCCGGTGCCACGCCGAAGCGGATCAGGCCATAGGGAACGGGAAGCCGGTCTATAATATCAACCGTGACATCATCCCCGAACTTTTTTTGAGCGGCTTCTGCGGTGTAATATCCTGATGGCCCCGAACCCACGATCGCGATACGCCGCATCCCCGCGCTCTCCTCTTTATGCCCTTGTCCCGGATGCTAGCGCGAACGCGGGCTTGTGCAAGGGGTTAGAGGCCGGACAAAGGAAAAGCCCCGCGCAATTGCTTGCACGGGGCTTTCCATCAGGCGTTGTGCCGAAAATCAGGCGATAGCAAACTTCACCGTGGTCTTGCGACGGCGCAGCGCCGTGCCTGCCAAGCCGAAGCCAGCAATCATCATCGCCCAGTTTGCGGGTTCGGGGACGGCGGTGCCAAGATAGCCACGCAGGATTTTCCCCGTTGATGTGGTCTTGTAGGTAAGGGCGTCCACACTCAGGTTCCAGCCCATCGCATCAAACGCGGCAAGATCGAGACCGGTTACATAACCCGTCTGGCCGAAGCAGAAGGTCGGATCCATGATGCCGTTGCCGATCTGGCAGCCCGGCGTGTCCTTCCAATGCGATGCCTGACGGCCGTCGCCATTGAAGGAGCCAGTGGACATGGTGTTATTGAACAGGGCAGTGGCACCACCATCAACCGAGAAATACTTGGTGCCGCCCGTGCGGAAGTCCAGTGTTCCCGGTGCGCTGTAACGGAACATGTCGAGCGCGCTGAAGATTGATGTGTCGTTCAGGTCATAGCCAAGAGTGTTGCGGCCCGGCCCACCAGGTGCGCCATAATAATCGAAGAAATCAACGCCCGAAACGAAGCCAAGCGCATGGCCGATTTCGTGGATGGCAACGCCAATGAAGTCAAACGTGCCTGCCGTAACGCCATTGCCCGGATTGAAATCGAAAGCGAAATTGCTGCTGAATGTCACCCGACCATCGCAGAGCGCCCGCGTGGTGTTGTTTGCATTGGAGCAGACGTTTCCGTTCGCGATCCCAACGCCAAGCGCCTTGATCACCGACGAGTTGGCGTAAAGCACTTGCGACGCCGCCTGCGTTCCGTTCAACATGGCCGTTACAGAATTGTCATTATTGCCCGAACCGTTCACGCCTGCCGTCAAGCCGCTGATACCGCCACCGGTAAGGCCCGGAAGCACAATCGCCGAGTCAATCGCCGACGTGCTCTTGGTCAGATTGATCCGGTTTTCCCAGTTCGCGATCGAAAGATCCGCCTGCCGGCTGCCGGTTGAGCCGATCACATTTGGTGCCAGCGGCGCGAAACGCACACCGAGATTGATGACCGCATTGTTGGTAAACATCTTGGCCCAATAATTGGCTGCCACCTTGAACCCCTGTTCGGCGGGCGAGCCTGTGACGCCGCCGAGGTCAATCAGGTTGATGGTTGCGGCATTCGCGCTGCCCGCCGACAATGTGGCAATGGCTGCGCCGCAACACAGAATATTCTTCAAAGTCATCACAAAACCCCTTTCGTGCCGACTCAACGTCGGTGATAGACGGATTTGTGGGCATTGCAGGCGGGAAGTCAATGAAGATTAACCCGAAATTAAGGGAATCCGGCCCGCCAGCACAGACTGTCCCAAACTGGTGCAGTTCTGCGGTTTGTTGCCGTAGCGGAAGGTCGATTCTGTGCTCTTGTTCGGGGGCAGGTTGCTACGCTAGAAGAGGCTGATGAATGCGCCCGCCTGGATGTCGTCCGTCGACGAATTGAAGCAGGCGCTCGCCGCCAAGGATCGCGCACGGGCCAATGCTGCCGTGACCAGATTGCTCGACAGCCGGGCGAAAATCGGGCCGCACTGGCACGGCATTTCCCAACTGATGCAAGTGAGCGGCGAACTGACTCTGGCGCACCGGGCGATTGACGCCTTTGTGGCAGAAGCGGGCAACACGCCCCAGACGCGTTACGCCAAAGTGGTTCTATGCACGCAATCCGGCCGGATTGGAGAAGCGCATGACCTGTTGGCATCGCTTCCCGCTGATGTCCCCGACCGTGCGGGCCATGCTTACGTACTGGGCAATACAGCCATGACGCTGGGCCGGGTGGCGGAAGCGCGGGATCATTTGGAAAAAGCTGTCAAGTTGCGGCCCGGTTGGGGTCCGGCATGGCTGACGCTGGCGACGACTGTCAACCTTTCCAGAGACCCGCTGGGTGAATTGCTCCTTGCTCAGGAGGCTGCCGCCGCGCGGCAAGGGCCGGGCGACTATGCCCGCTATTGTTATGCACTCGGCAAGCTCCATGTGGACCGAAAGGATCCCGATTCGGCCTTTGCGGCTTATGCCAAAGGTGCGAAACTCCTCCGGTCTGAAACACCCTATAGTCGCAATGGAAATGAAAATAATGCGCGGCTGGCGATGACAGGTTTTCCGGATGGATTTCTGGAATCCATGCGCGCGCGGAGCGGAATCAGCACCAGTCGCCCAATATTCGTGTCAGGGCTGCCACGTTCCGGCACCACGCTGGTGGAGCAGATATTGGCCAGCCACAGCGAAGTTCTTGATGGCGGCGAACTCAATATCGTCCAGCATCTGGCAGTGGCGGCTGGCGGTGTTTCGGGTGACCATATCAGCGCCTATCTCGCCGGTGGCGGATCGGTTGATGCGCTGGGCGGCCTGTATCTGCATTTGCTGGCGGAACGCTTTCCTTCTGAAGGCCGGGTTGTGGACAAGACGATTGATGTCAGCCGCTGTCTGGGCCTGATTTCTTCCGCCCTGCCGGAAGCACCGCTGATCTGGATGCGGCGTGATCCGCTGGACAGCGCCTGGTCATGCTTCCGGACGTTCTTCATTCACGGCGTCGGCTGGAGCTACAGCCTGACCGACATCGCGCACCATTTCCGGCTGGAAGACATGTTGCGGGCCTTCTGGAAGGAACGGCTGGGTGAGCGGCTGCTCGTCGTGCCTTATGGCGATCTGGTTGAGGCGCCGGAAGACTGGACACGGCGTCTGTTGGCGCATTGCGGGCTGGAAGAAGAAGCCGCCGTCCACAGGTTCCACGAAACCGAGCGCGTCGTGGCAACGGCCAGCTCGTTACAGGTTCGTCGCCCGATCAATCGGGACGGTCTCAATGTGGCAGGTCCATATCGCGAAAAACTGCAACCCTTTGCGGACGCCTATTCAGCCTGACCGCACAAAACAAAAGCCCCGCGCAATTGCTTGCGCGGGGCCCTTCGTGACGAAACGGGAAGCTATCAGGCGATAGCGAACTTCACTGTGGTCTTGCGACGGCGGAGTGCCGCACCGGCAAGGCCGAAGCCTGCAATCATCATGGCCCAGCTGGCGGGTTCAGGAACCGCAGCGCTGGTCAGACCTGGAATGACAGCAGTCGAGAAGCTCTTTCCGCTATATTTCAGAACGTCGTAACGGACGTTCCAGCCCATCGCGTCAAACGCTGAGAGATCAAGCGTATCGAACACCAGTTGCTGGCCGCGCGCCGCTGTGGGGTCAAGAATGCCCAGAACCGTGGGACTTGGCGGATTATCGAGCCAATGCGATGCTTGGCGCCCGTTGCCAAAGGTCTGGCCGGTGGAAAAAAAGGCATTGCCGTTAAAGATCGTGTCGCCACCATCAATGGAGAAATAAGGATTGCCACCAATCGCCCAGTCATTGATGCCAAGTGCGGCGCTTTGCGAACTGTAACGGAAGATATCCCAGATCGACATGATCGCGAAATTGTTCAGATTGCCTGTAAATCCTGTATTGACGTCGTAGGTATCGACGCCTGACCGGAAGCCGAGCGCATGCCCGATTTCGTGTATTGCAATTCCGATAAAGTCAAACTGGCCCGCCGTAATGCCATTGGTCGGATCAAAGTCGAACGCAAACTGATCACTGAACCGCACCGCACCATCTGCTTTGATGGTCGCATTGTTGGTGAGTCCGCCCGTTCCGTTGGAATAGGTCGTCGCAAAACCCAATCCTTTGAGCAGTGATGTATTGGCTGAGAAGGCCGAATTGTTTCCACTGGCGTCTAAATCAAGCACCCGGGTCAGCGGCAAAGCAACGCCGCTTCCGTCTGCCTTTGCACCGGAGATGATCGCATCGAGGGCCTTCCCGCCAACAAAGCCTGACGGGCGGGTATTTGGCAGGTTCGCCGAAGCGATAGCATCAAGCGCGGAATTGCCAGTGGCGGTGAGACGAGGAAGAACGTCGCCGACATATGCCACATTGGTTGCGCTTTGGGTCGATCCCAGAATGTTGGGACCAAGCGTAGAGAAACCGACATTGAGCTTCACGGTCACGTCGTTGGTAATCATGGTTTCGAAAAAGCGCGCGGCAGCGGTAAAGCCCGCATAAGCGTTAGTTCCGACTTCGACGCCTCCAAGATTGTTCAATTGAATAACAAGCGCCGATGCCGGCGTCGCGCCGATGGCCACTGCGGCGAGTGCCGATGCCGTCACAAGTTTGCGGAAAGTCTTACGAAGCATGATCTACCCCTGTTTGTGTGTGAAGCCCTGCAAGAGCCATCGCTTTCCCCAAAAACACACCGATCTCCGGATGCGAATCCGGGCCGTGTGAAAGGTTAAGGAGAGATTAACAAACGAGTCTGAGGTTGCAAGCCGCTGACACAATATTACTTGTGACTGTATCAAAACGATACATCCGCTTTCGTTGCGAAGCGTTGTCGCCGCAGCGCTCAGACCGAGACGACGACCTTTCCCTTCGCGCGGCCACTTTCGAGATGCGCGATGGCTTCGGCGATCTGGGGGAAGGGAAAATTGCTGTCGATCACGATCTTTAGCGTGCCCGCATCGACCAGCGCGACAAGCTCCGCCAGTTCTGCACCGCTGGGGTGCATGAAGAGATAACGGTAGTGCACGGCATTGGCGGCCGCCTTGCGGCGCAGGCCGAAGCTGGCCAGCCAGAAGAGCATTTGCTGGCCCATTCCGCCCTTCAGATCCTTTTTTGCTGTCATCGGTTCGGGCATACCCGCGACCGAGAGAACCATGCTCCCCGGCTTCGCCACCCTGAACGCGGCATCCAGCGCGTCACCGCCCGCCAGATCAAATACCGAGTCAAAGCGGCGGCCCAGGCTGGCAAGGTCAGTCTTGGTGTAATCAATGACATGATCGACGCCGAGCGAGCGAACCAGCGCGTCTCCGCGGGAGGATGCCGTGGTCGAAACCTCAGCCCCCAGCCATTTGGCAATCTGAATGGCGAAGGTGCCCACGCCTCCCGCGCCCGCCGTGATCAACACATGCTGGCCCGGCCCCACCTTCAACTCGTCGCGCAGGGCCTGAAGCGCAGTCAGTCCGGCGAGCGGCAGCCCGGCAGCGGTGGGCGCGTCAACGTGCGAAGGCGCATGCGCGGCGACGCTCTCATCGATACAGGTCCGTTCGGCGAACGCGCCCATCCTGCCCTTTTCGACGCGCGCCACGATCCGGTCGCCAGGTGTGAAGCGGGAAACGGCGCTGCCCACCGCCAGAACTTCGCCAGCCAGTTCATTGCCAAGTATGCAGGGCAGGGGCGGGCGCATCACCAGCTTGAGCATCCCGTCGCGTGTTTTGTAGTCAACCGGGTTCAGCCCGATCCCTTCCGTCCGCACCAGCAGATCGTTCGGGCCGGGCTGGGGATCGGGGATATCGTCGAGAGACGCCGCCTCCGGCCCGCCATAACGGTGGAGGCGGTACGCCTTCACTCCGCCGCCATCGCCAGCGGAGCAACCTGCGGGCCACGGATCACGCCGCCCGGTGTCGGGCCTTGCATCACGCCATCACGGAAGGTCACCTGACCGGATTTGATCGTGGCGACATAGCCTTCCGCTTTCTGGAGCAGGCGTTTCCCACCGGCAGGAAGATCAAAGGCCAGCCAGGGTTTGCCCAGCTTGATCGCGTCCATGTCGATCACATTGACGTCTGCCAGATAGCCCGGAGCGATCAGGCCGCGATCATCAAGGCCATATAGCAGGGCAGTATCGCGGCACTGGCGCTTGATGGCGTTTTCCAGTGTGATCCGTTTGTTCGCCCTGTCCCGCACCCAGTATTGCAGCATGAAGGTCGGACTCGCCGCATCACAGATCGTGCCGCAATGCGCGCCGCCGTCAGAAAGGGAGTTGACCGTGTCATCCGATTCCTGAAGCGCTTCGAGGAAGTTGAGATTGCCGTCGCGATAGTTGAGGATCGGGAAATAGATGAATCCCTTCCCCTCATCCTTCATCAGCAGATCATAGCCATATTCTGCCGGAGACACGCCTGCCGCCGCCGCGCGGGCCATGATGCTTTCTTCCTGGGTCGGTTCGTAGTTGAAGTCCGGATCCATTTCGAAATGGGTGAACCAGCCATTGGCAACGATGTTCAGGAAATCGGCAATGTCGCTTTCGGGGATTTGCGACTCTTCGCTGACCATCCGCGCCTTGAAGGCCGGATCGCGCAGCTTTGCGAGCTGCTGATCCCAGGGCAGGCCCTCTATTTCGGCCCAGGCGGGCTTGAAGCGGAAGGGATGCACCGTGCCCTGCCAGGCCATGATGATGCCATTGCCGCGCAGCGCAATCTGGGCGACGATGTTCGCGCCATTGTCGTTCTGCGCGCGCATTTCGCTGATCTGCTCTTCCAGCGGCAGTTCCTTGGCAATGGATTGCAGCGCGGCGAAGGTGACGGGCAGGCCGGTTTCGCGGGAGAGTTGCCCCATCCAGCCAAATTCATTCCACTCACGGCGCATGTCGCTCGCCATTTCGAAAACGCCATAGCCTACGCGCCCCATCGCCCGGCCAATCGAGACCAGTTCTTCCGCCGTCGCCGTGGTGCCGGGCACCAGTTCACCGTCGATGGATTTGTGGAGCACGGTGCGCGACGTGGAAAAGCCCAGCGCGCCGGCGCGCACGCCTTCCTCCACAATGCGCGACATTTCGGCAACATCTTCGTCCGTGGGCACAGCGCCGGGCATTTCCCGATCCCCCAGCACATAAGCGCGCACCGCGCCGTGCGGCACATGCGTGCCGACATCCACCGTGCGGGGCAACTTTTCCAGCGCGTCGAGATATTCAGGGAAGGTTTCCCAATCCCACGTCATCCCTTCGGCAAGCGCCGTGCCGGGAATATCCTCCACGCCTTCCATCAGTCTGATCAGCCATTCGTGACGATCTTTCTTCGCGGGCGCAAAACCCACGCCGCAATTGCCCATCACAACCGTGGTCACGCCGTGCCAGCTGGAAGGCGCCATTTCGGCGTCCCAGGTCGCCTGCCCGTCATAATGGGTGTGGACGTCCACGAAACCGGGGGTGACAATCTTGCCGGTCGCGTCGATTTCCTCGCGGCCTCTGGCGGTGATCGTGCCGACGCTGCTGATCAGCCCGCCATCAATCGCGACATCTGCCGCATAAGGCTGTGCGCCCGTTCCATCGACGACCATCCCGCCACGGATCACCAGATCATGCATTTCGACTCTCCACGTTTTGATTTGCAACGGATGGTATCACAGATTGACGTAAACGGAAGGGGGCGCCGCCTCAGGCCATCGCGAATCCCGCATAGCCCCGCGCGACGACATCATTGCAGGCCTCCACATAGAGCGGGAAGCCGCCGACATAGGGCAGGAACACGCGCGGCTTACCCGGCACGTTTGCCCCCATGTACCAGCTATTGGCCAGCGGATAGAGCGTTTCCGCCGCCACTTCGTTCACATGCGCCACCCAGCCTTCTTCGGCATCGGGCGTCGCTTCGATGACGGACAATTGCCGGTTCCGCATATGGGCGATGGTATCAGCAATGAATTCCACATGCTGTTCGATGGACATGATCATGTTGGTCAGCACTGATGGACTACCGGGGCCCGTGATCATGAACAGGTTCGGGAAACCGGCGACCTGAAGCCCCAGATAGGTGCGCGGGCCATGCGCCCATTTTTCGGTGAGCGGCAGTCCGCCGCGCCCGCGAATGTCGATCTTGCTGATCGTGCCCGTCATGGCATCAAAGCCGGTGGCGAAGATGATGGCGTCAAAGGCAAAGTCCCGCGTTGCAGTTTTGATGCCGTCAGGGGTGAAGCGCTCGATGGGGTCTTTCCGGATATCGACCAGCGATACGGTGTCGCGATTGAAGACGTCATAATAGCCGGTATCCACACAAATCCGCTTGGTCGCGAAGGGATAGACCGCCGTGTCCGGAGTCAGCATCGCGGCGGTTTCCGGATCTTTTACCGTCTCGCGGATTTTGGCCGCGAAAAAGTCTGCGGCGATCTGGTTGGCGGTGCGGTCCGTGCCGATATCGACATAGGGATAGCCTGCCTGAATGCCGCCGATCTGCCAGCGCCGCTCAAATTCGATCTGCCGTACCTCGGGTGCCGTTTCCAGCGCCAGATCTTCAGTAATCCCGAAACGGGCGGCAACAGGCTGAGTGCGGGCTTCGGCGCGATAGGTATCTCGATTGGCATCCCAATCCGCATAATAATCCTGAGTGATAGGGCCGTTCCATGCCGGGGAGCTATAATTGGGGGTCCGCTGGAACACGGTGAGTTGGGCTGCCTGTTCCGCCACGACGGTGATCGTCTGGATGCCCGATGATCCGGTGCCAATGATGCCCACGCGCTGGCCAGTGAAATCCACACCCTCGCGCGGCCATTCATAGGTTTTGTAGATTGTGCCCTTGAAATCCTCCACGCCTTCGAAATCCAGGTCCTTGGGCGTGGAAAGGCTACCCGTGGCCATGATGCAGTAGCGTGCCGAGAGCGTGTTTCCCTTGTCTGTGGAGACAGCCCAGCTTCCCGTCGCTTCGTCGAACCTGGCAGCGGTAACCCGCGTTTCAAAGCTGATATCGCGACGCAGGTCATAACGATCCGCCACATGATTAGCATAGCGCAGCAATTCCGGTTGGGGGGCGTAGCGCTCGCTCCAGCGCCATTCGCGTTCCAGCGCGGGATCGAAGGAAAAGCTGTATTCCATGCTTTCGATATCAACCCGCGCGCCGGGATAGCGGTTCCAGTACCAGGTGCCGCCCACACCCGTTCCCGCCTCAATCACGCGCGCGGAGAGCCCCATCCCGCGCAGCTTGTGCAGCATATACATGCCCGCAAACCCGGCCCCGACAATGATCGCGTCAAATGCCTGCTCGTCCTGCCGTGCCATGCTGCTCTCCGTGTCGGTTTGGCGAAGCGTAACACAGATTGACGCGAACGGAAGCCCCGCGCACTAATGCCGCAAAAGGAGAGATACATGACGAACGGCCTGTGCCAGCAACTCGGCATCGAATTCCCGCTTTTCGCGTTCAGCCACTGCCGCGACGTGGTGGCAGCAGTCAGCAAGGCAGGTGGTTTCGGGGTGCTCGGAGCCACTGCGTTCAACCCCGAACAACTGGAAATCGAACTGCAATGGATCGACGCGCATGTCGATGGAAAGCCCTACGGGCTCGACGTGCTGATTCCGGAGAACATGGCCGCCAAGGCAGAGAAGGATCTGACAGCAGGCAAGCTCGCCGCGCGCATTCCCCAAGCGCATAGGGATTTCACGGACAATCTTCTGCGCGCGCACGGCGTCTCTCCCGGCGGCACTCATGCGCGTGTGGATGATGACAGTGCGCCGCCGTTCTGGCCGGAAGAAGCGATGGAATTGCTCCATGTCGCTTTCCGGCATCCGATCAAGATGATCATCAATGCTCTGGGCAAACCACCCCCGGAAATGATCGCGCTGGGGCGTCAACACGGGGTGCCGGTGGCGGCCCTTGCCGGAGCCAAGGAACATGCGCTGCGGCTGGCCGAAGCCGGTGTGGACATCATCGTGGCGCAGGGCGGCGAGGCGGGCGGACATTGTGGGGAAGTCTCCACGCTCGTGCTTATCCCCGAAGTCGTCCGTGCGCTGAAAGCTGCCGGACTCGCGCGGCCTGTGCTGGCGGCCGGGGGGATCATGACCGGCGAGCAGATGGCGGCCTGCATGGCGATGGGCGCCGCAGGTGCGTGGACAGGATCCGTCTGGCTATCGACGACCGAAAGCGAATGCAGCCAGATCTTCCGCGAAAAGATGGTTGCCGCCCGTTCGCGTGACACGGTGCGTTCCAAGGGCCGCACCGGCAAATATTCGCGGCAGCTCAAATCCGCCTGGACGGACGCGTGGGAAGGCCCGGATTCTCCCGGTGCGCTGCCCATGCCAATGCAGAGCCTGATCGCCGAACCCGCCATCCGCCACGCCACCAAAGCGGCCGAAGGCGGCAATGCCAGCGCGCGGGAACTGGTCACCTATTTTGTCGGGCAGGGTGTGGGGCTGGTGGAAAATGTCACCTCGGCGCGCTCAGTGGTGCAGAGTTTCATGGAGGAATATGCCGGGGCGGTGGAGGTGCTGAACGAAGCGGTGTGAGGATAGTGGCAGCAGCGACGGGGGACGCAACGGGATGCTAAAGCGCCCTTGTCCGTCGCTGCTGCCGCCCGCTACGCCCGGTCAGGGGGGTCGAACCCGGGCGTTCGGGGAGGGGGTTAGAGAGCGATGCCTATGGTCGCGGCCATCGTATAACCTGTCGAAGGGCTGCCCGTAGCCGTGGGGGTCATTGCCGCAATCTGGGCCGACGTATTGTCCCCGAACACGCCGTCGCTGCCCGTTGAAACCGACGCGAAGCGGGTGGCGCTTGAGGGATAGGTAGCGGTGTCCGCATAGACTGCGTTGCACACCGCAGTCGGCATGGCCAGTTGTGACGTGAGCACGGCAAAGCGGCCGCTCGTCGCATTGGTCAGGCTCGAAAACACCTCGAAATGCATGTGCGGAAAGCGGCCGTCATAACAGCCGGGCAGGATGGTGGTGAAGGTCACCTGACCATTGGCGTCGGTCACCTGCACGCCGCGCAGATAGCTTTCGCCTGCAGCCGTGTAGAGCGAGTAATTGCCGTTCCTGTCACAATGCCAGAGATAGACAGCGTAGCCCGAAAGCGCCGCGCAACTGGCATTCACATTGACGACCGTGAGTGTGAGGGTAACTTTCACGCCCGCTGCCGCAGTGCTGGTGGTCAGAAAGCTGGAACGGATATCGCTGCGGACAATGCCGCTTTGCGTCAGCACGTTGGATGTTGTTCCGCTCGCCGTATTGGTGCCGTCGCCGGGATAGGGTCCTGCGGTTTCCGCCGGATCGGCAATGCAGGAGCCTGTGGTACCACCCGAACTCGTGCTTGATGTCGACGATGTGGAGGATGTTGACGAGGTGGAACTGGTCGAACTGGAGGTGGTGCCGCTGGAAGTGGCAGTGCTGCCACCGCCGCCGCACGCAGCCAGCATCCCGACAGTGCCTGCCGAACCCAGCATCACCAGCGCCCGGCGGCGCGCCATCATCTTCGCTTCGATCACTTTCAGATCATGGGCCAGGCCCAGATCATGGTCTTCGGCATGTGTGTGCATCTCGGTCACGACCCGGGTGCTCCCTCTTGGCTGTTCGCTCTGAGGGCTGTTGTATTCCCGCAACATCGCGCGGGTATTTCATCACGGAGGAAATATGTTTCAGCCGTGAAATATGGGCAGGCGGATCGTGGCGCGCAAGCCGCCTTCGGCCCGGTTGCCCAGTGCCACGCTGCCTCCATGTACCTCCGCGATAGCGCGGACAATGGCCAGGCCAAGCCCGGTGCCGCCAGTATCCCGGTTGCGGGATGGCTCACCGCGCACGAACGGATCAAGAATGGTGGGCAGCAGCGCCGGATCAATGCCGGGGCCGCTATCGCTGACGTCGATCAGGGCAGCATCGTCTTCGGCGCGCCAGCCAATCCGGGGATTGCGGCCGTAGCGGCAGGCATTTTCGATCAGGTTGGAAAACAGCCGCCGCAGCGCCGTTGCATCGCCACTGACCATCAGGGCAGGTCCGCCATCGCATGCCACATCATCAGGTGTCAGCCCGCGTAGCAGGTCACCCAGGTCAAGCGGTTCGAACCTCATGCGCGTGGGGTCATTGCGGGCAAAATCGATGACAGACGCAATCATGGCCCGCATTTCAGCCATTTCGGTTTCCGCCTTCTCCCGCGCCGCTTCCGGCAGCCTGTCAATATGGAAAGCCAGCCGGGAAAGGGGCGTTCCCAGATCATGCGCGATGGCAGCGAGGATGGTTGTGCGCTCTGCAATCTGGCGCGAAAGCCTTTCTTGCATCTGCGTCATGGCTTCCGCCACCGCGCGCACTTCCGGAGGGCCAGTGATGGCCAGCGGTTCGGGCTTTCGTCCAATCCGGATCGTGTGCGCGGCCGCGGCCAGTTGGGAGAGCGGGCGTGAAATCGCGAGCGCGACGCGCCAGGCAATCAGGCCGAGCAGAAGCACCGAGCCAAGCACAGAGACAAGCGTGATCCAGTGCCATGCGGTCATCAATGGCTGGGGGCCGGAACGGATGATCTGCCAGCCCTGCGCAGTGCGGATGCCAATCGTAAATCCGTCCAGAAGCCCGTCTGGCCCGCCGATTGCCGGGCCTGCGCCTCGTGGCGGTTCCCTGTGCATGCCAAACCAGAATCGGCCTGCGCGGTCAGCCGCGTCTTCGGAATAGACACGCACTTCGCGTTCGCTGACACCCAGCGCGGCTGCCAGATGCGCCGCACGGCGGATATCCGGCGCTTCGCCCTTGCGCGCCACGGGCGGCGCGGGAGACACTGATAAGGTCACATTCGGGGTGTCATGGCCAGCGTGCGCGCCTTCCCTGAGGACGGCAATTATCTGGCCCAGTTCTACCGGCTTGTTGACGGGCGGCGGCCCCCGCAGCGAGATGATGACAGACAGCAGCGAGGCCAGTACGATGCCTCCCACTGCCAGCGCCACGATCCGCGCGACCAGCGAAAGGCCGCGCGGTTCAGCCACGTGACACGTCTGCGGTGAACATATAGCCTTCGTTGCGGATGGTGCGGATCAAGCCGCCATTTTCACCCCCGGGCAATTTGCGCCGCAGTCGGCTCAGCTGCACGTCAATCGCCCGGTCATAGGTTTCGCTTTCCGAACCACGTGAAAGATCCAGCAACTGGTCACGCGTCAATATCCGTTTGGGGCGTTCGACAAAAGCCATCAGCAAGCGGAATTCGCCGTCGGTGAGGGCCGTGCGCGTGCCTGTCGCGTCGGCGACTTCGCGGGTCAGCGGATCAAGCAGGCTGTCAGCGAAACGGTATCCGCCGCCAATGGACGAAACCGGCGCCCTAACCGTGGCCGACGCCCGCGCATGGCGCCGCAGCACTGCGCGCACCCGCGCCAGCATCTCGCGCGGGTTGAACGGCTTGGACAGATAGTCGTCCGCCCCCATTTCCAGCCCCACGATCCGGTCAACCTCGCTGCCCATGACGGACATCAGGATCACTGGCGGGCGGGCGGAAGGATCAAGGCTGCGCAGGATCGAAAGCCCGTCTTCGCCAGGCATCATGACGTCCATGATCACCAGATCAAAACTGTCCGCGGCCAGCGCAGCCCGCATCGCCGCACCATTCTCCGCCGTCTCGGTCGCATAGCCATGTTCTGCCAGAAAGCCGGAGACAAGATCCCGTATCCCGCGATCATCATCAACAACAAGCAGGCGGGAGCTATAGTCCACAGGCAGACACAGGTTCATGGCAAGCGTGCATAGCGCGTCAACCTATCGCCGGTGTTTCACGCCCGCAACATGTTCACAGTTCCCGCAGCGCCTCGGCTGGCCGCGCGGACAGAACGGGCAGGGTCGCGATCAGGCCCAGCATCAGGGTGCCAATCCCGCCCACCGCGATGGTTCCGCCGACCACGAGCCAGTCAGGTGACCAGGCCAGATCGAAAATCTGCGTGACCGCATACCATCCCGCCGCACTGCCAATGGCGAGGGCGACGGCAGACAGGATCGCGGCGAGCAGGGCAAATTCCAGTGCCTGCACGGTGAGTATCTGTCCTCGCGTCGCACCGAGCAGTTTGAGCAGCACCGCATCATAGCTGCGCGAGCGGCGGGCAGCGGCAATCGCGCCGAGAAGCACCGCAATGCCGGCCAGGATGGCAGCAGAGGCGGCGACCCGGATCGCGTTACCCAATTGCCCAAGCAACGTGCCGACCTGACCGATCACATCGCCCATCCGGATCATCGAAACCGAGGGGAAGTCCGCTGACACTGCCTTGCTGATCGCACCTTCGCGGGCCTTGTCTGCCGAAATTGTGGCGGCCATTGTGTAGGGCGCGGATTCCAGTGTGCCGGGGGAGAAGACCAGTACGAAGTTGAACCCCATCGTATCCCAGTCGATGGCGCGGAGGGAGGCAATGGTCGCTTCCACTTCGACGCCCAGTACGGAAATGGTCAGCCGGTCCCCGACTTTGAGCCCCGTCGCCAGCGCGGCGCGTTCGTCAAGCGACACGAGCGGCGGCCCGGTATAGTCAGCGGGCCACCATTTGCCGGCGGTAATCTGGCTGCCCTTGGGCAGATCGCGCGCAAAGGTCAGCCCGCGATCCCCGCGCAGAAACCAGGCTTCTTCGGGAATGTCCTTCATCTCGGACACGCGCTTGTCACCGATCGCGACCACCGGGCCGCGCAGGATCGGCACTGTGGCGATGTCCGCCTTTGGCGCGGCTGCGGAAACCACGCTGCGGAACCGCGCTTCATCCTCCTTGGGCAGATCGAGCGCGAAGAAAGCGGGTGCGCGCGCGGGAATGGTGCTGGCAATCTGGCGGTCAAGGCTGGTCTGGATGATTGCCAGCGTGGCAAACAGAGTCAGCCCAAGCCCGAGCGCGACCACCAGCCGCCCGGTCTGCGCGCCGGGGCGGTGGAGGTTGGCCAGTGCCAACCGGGCGAGCGGGGCTTTGGGCCGGGGCAGGCGCGCCGCAATCGCGCTGATCGCGCGGCCAAGCCCAGCCAGCATCAGCAACAGGGCCAGGATGCAGGCAATGAAGACCGCCGCAAATTTCGGCTCATCTGCCGTGGCGATGGCGAGTGCGGCGATGCCGCCCCCGGCAAGGGCAATGGCGGCCATCACGCCAAGGCCGGGGCGGCCCGCGCCTTCCACCCCGGTGCGGAACAGGCTGGCAGCCGTCACGGAGCGCGCACGGGCGAGCGGGGCGAGCGAGAAGGTGAGGGCGATCAACAGCCCATAAAGGGCCGCCACGCCAAGGGGGAGCGGATAGAGTGACAGGGTTGGTGGCACGGGCAGCAATGATCCGGCAAACTGCACCACAATCCACGGCACGGCCGCGCCAACCGCCAGCCCCGCGACAATCGCCGCAGCGGCAACAAGGATAACCTGCACCAGATAGGCCATGAAGATCGTGCCGGTTGAAGCGCCCAGCACTTTGAGCGTGGCGATACTGCCGCGCTTGCCTTCCAGCCAGCCGCCCACGCCATTGCCCACGCCAATCCCGGCGACGGCCAGCGCCGTCAGCCCGACCAGCGCCAGAAACTGCCCCAGCCGCGCGATAAAGCGCCGCGTGCCGGGCGCGCCATTATCCCGGTCGGTCATTTCCCAGCCCGCGCCGGGAAAGGCCTTGATCATTTGCGCGGTGGCAGCGGCGGGCTTGGTCGCGACGGGCAGTTTTACCCGGTATCGCATTGTGTAGAGGCTGCCGGGCTGGACAAGCTGGGTGGCGGTGATCCCGTCCAGATCGGCCAGCACCACCGGGCCAAGCGTGAAGCCTTCGCCCACCCGGTCTGGCTCGTCATCAATCACGCCAATGATCCGGAAGGTTGCTTCGCCCATCCGCAGCGCGTCGCCGGGCTTCAGGGAGAGTTTTTCCGCCAGTGCCGGAGCAATCGCGACATCCAGCCCCTTGGGCCGGGCCGCGAGCGCACCCCTGGCGAGTGTCAGGGTGCCATAAAGCGGATACGCCCCGTCCACGCCCTTGAGTTCAGCGAGCATCGATCCGCTGCCATCGGCCCGCGCGGCCATCGCGCGCATCCGCACGGTTTCCGATGTGCGGCCCAGTCTATCCATCAGCGCGCGTTCGTCCGGCGTGGCGGGGCGCTGGGAGAGCTCGAACTGCACATCGCCGCCCAGGATCACTTGCCCGCGTTCGGCAAGGCCGCCCAATATCGCGGAAGAAAGGCTGCCAATCCCGGCCAGCGCCATCACGCCGAGGAACAGGCACAAGGCGAGCAGACGCAGCCCTGCTTTTGATCCGCGCAAATCCCTAAGGGCAAAGCGCCAGGCCAGCTTCACGCGGCGCGATCCGCCACGATCAGCCCATCCTGCATTTCCACAATCCGTCCGCAGCGCGCGGCAAGCGCCGGATCATGGAAATGCAGGATGGGCTGATCGTGGCGGATCGCGCCGCGTGAAGCTGGCCTGGCGCTTTGCCCTTAGGGATTTGCGCGGATCAAAAGCAGGG
>JANOAJ010000174.1:0-2325 GCA_031411035.1 Sphingomonadales bacterium | reverse complement strand
GGCGGCGGTATGCCGGGCCTTCCGCCGGGGATGTTCAAAAAGTAATTTCAGACAATCAGTTTAACCAGAGAAAGTAGAGAAAATGGCAGTTTCAATTCGTTTGTCGCGCGGCGGTTCCAAGAAGCGCCCATATTACCGGATCGTCGTGGCGGATGCGCGCAGCCCCCGCGATGGCAATTTCATCGAGAAGATCGGAACCTACAATCCGCTGCTCGCCAAGGATGATGGCAACCGCGTGTCGATCAATACCGAACGCGCCAGCCATTGGTTGAGCGTCGGCGCGCAGCCGACTGACCGCGTTGCCCGTTTCCTTGATGCCGCGGGTCTGCGTGAACGCGCTGCCCGCAACAACCCGAACAAGGGCAAGCCCGGCGAAAAGGCGCTTGAGCGCATTGAAGAGCAGGAAAAGAAGGCTGCTGAAGCAGTTGAAGCCGCCGAAGCTGCCAAGGTTGCGGCTGCTGAAGCCGCCGAAGCTGCCAAGGCCGCTGAAGCAGAAGCCGCTGCGGCACCTGCTGAAGAGGCGTCTGCGGCTGAAGCTGTGGCCGAAGAGTCCGCGCCTGTTGAAGCGGCCGCTGAAGAAGCCCCCGCCGCTGAAGTGGCTGCTGACGAGCCGCAGGCGTAAACTTGGCTGGCAACCGCCCTGTCACGCTGGCCGTCATCATTGGCGCGCATGGCGTGGCGGGCGAGGTGCGTCTGAAGCTGTTTGCCGAAGGGCTGGACAGCGTGAAAGCGCACAACAGTTTCAATGCCGGGGCGCTGACGCTCAAAAGCCTGCGCCCCGGCAACAATGGCAGCATCGCCCGCTTCGCCGAGATCGCGGACCGCAATGCTGCCGAAGCCGCGCGCGGCACCGAACTGACTGTCCCGCGTGACACGCTTCCGCCTCTGGCCGAGGGCGAATATTATCATGCCGATCTCATAGGCTTGCCATGCGTTTCCACCGATGGTGACGCGCTGGGCACATGCGTCTCGGTCGAGAATTTTGGCGCAGGCGATGTGCTGGAAATCGAGCGGCCTGACAAAAAGCGGTTCATGGTTCCGATGAATGCCGACGCAGTGCCGGAATGGGATGCGCATATCGTGATTGATGCGCGGTTCGTCACCTGAGGGTCAGGCCGCGACGGATCCATTTTCTGCCTGCTTGCTGCCGGATTTGACGATACGGTTGCGTCCGTTCGCCTTGGCTTCATAAAGGCTGATGTCAGCGAGTTTCATCGCCCCGAAAAAGCTTGTGTCCCGGCCCAGCACGGCAATGCCCATGCTGGCGGTGACGGGGGCATCCAGGCCTTCCACATCTTTGGCGATATATTGTGAAATGCGCCGCCGCAGCCGTTCTGCTTCCTCTGCAGGACGCGCAGAATAGAATAGCACGGCAAATTCCTCCCCGCCCAGGCGCGCGGCAAACGCGTTGCCGGACGCCAGCGCGCGCGCCGCAGAGATAATCACCTTGTCTCCCACATCATGGCCGAACTGGTCATTGATGCGTTTGAAGTGATCCAGATCGGCAATCGCAATGGCGATCGGCCGCGCCGTTTCAAACCGGGCTTCCAGGCTGCGGCGATTATCGATTCCGGTCAGGGGATCGGTGCGCGCCATGATCTGGAAAGCAGCGGCGCTGGCATGCGCACTGTCATGTTGTTGCTTGAGCCTTGTGAACCGGTCGCCAATGCCAATTGAGGTCAGTAGCATCTCCAGCGCGAGCGCGCCAAACAGGGAAAGCAGGAAGTAAGGGAAAGGGCGGCCCAGAAACACGTCGTGAAACAGACTGATGCCGCATACCAGCAACAGGCAGAACCAAGCTGCGGCCTGGAATTTTGCCGCACGGCTGCCGCGCCAGATCGCTTGCCCCAGCGCGGCGCAGAGCAGGATCAGGACGCTGACCAGCACGAGATTACGGAACAGCATATAGGCAGGCGGACATTCGGCCATCAGCATCGCTGGTGTGGACAGGGCAACGAGCAGCACCTTCCAGCCAAGCAGCTTGTACATGCGCGGGGAAAGCATCCCCGGTTCCACAAAGCGGCGCAGAAATGGCCCTGAAACGGCGATGGCGGCGTCGAACAAGAGGTTGATCATCACTTGCCGGGCATAGCCGTCCGCCGACAGGAACTGCCCCAGCGGCAATGACGAAAGGCCAATCGTCAGCACCACGATGATGACAGAGCGGACGCCTTGCCAGATCAGGAAGCGTTCGCGCAGGATTACGAAAAAGGCGATGTTATAGGCGACGGGAAGCAGCAGGAAGCCGAGAAATGCGCCGGTCAGAACGGCAGGCCATTGCAAGGCAGTGTGCGCGGCAAAGCTTGACTGGGCAGCCGCAGGTGC
>JANOAJ010000173.1:0-4002 GCA_031411035.1 Sphingomonadales bacterium | reverse complement strand
GCCGCTTGGGACCGTCGCGGGACTTTACGAGGCGGCAATCGATCAACTCGCATCCCGAGGTTCCGGGGAAACTCGTATTCGCCCCAAGATAGTGGCTTCGACCGCAACGGTCAGGCGTGCAGCAGATCAAATCTCGGCGTTGTTCGATCGCAGCAACACTAGCATCTTCCCGCCACCCGGAATTGATCGGATCGACAGCTTTTTTGCCCGCACCGTTCCGTCAACCAAAAATGCTGCGAGGCTCTATCTCGGTATTGCCGCCCAAGGGCGGGGCCCAAAGCTGGTCTTCCTGCGTTCCTTGACGACGCTCGTTGCGGCAGCACAAGCAGCTTACGAAGCGAATCTTCCGGCTGATGGCAAACACGTAAACCCTGCCGATCCGTTCATGACAGCGCTCTGCTATTTCAACGCATTGCGCGAATTGGGTGGCGCCCGCCGGATCGTCGAAGACGAAGTCCGGGATCGCTCGGCCCGCTATGGTGCCCAACGCCGCAGGGTTGAGCCGGCCGACAGCCCATTCGCCGACCGCCGTATCAATGAACCGTTGGAGCTTACCTCGCGGGTATCAACCGACGAGGTCGCGAAAGCAAAACAACGCCTTGAGGCAGTATTCGGCCGGGACGCCGAAACTGTCGACATCGCATTGGCGACGAACATGATATCGGTCGGACTCGATATCACGCGCCTGGGGCTCATGGTGGTACAAGGCCAGCCAAAGACTGCTGCTGAGTACATCCAGGCAACGAGCCGAGTGGGCCGAGATCATACCCGACCCGGCATCGTGCTTGCCGTTCTAAACCTGCATAAGCCTCGGGACCGCATGCATTTCGAACAGTTCGGACAATTCCACCGCACCTTTTATCGCGCTGTAGAAGCGACGAGTGTCACACCCTGGGCGGCCCGAGCTCTTGATCGTGCGTTGGCCGCGGTCGTGGTTGCTGCAGCGCGTCATGTAGATGGCGCGCTTACCCCAGATGTCGCCGTCAACCAACTGAAGAACAATGTATGGATACGCAATCTGGTTCGAGATTCTATTGTCGATCGAGCACCTGAGAGGATGATTGCCGGCGGCCGAGCGGCTTTGTCAAAGCTGATTGACGATATCTTGGATGCCTGGATTGAAACCTCCGATGAGCAGGCCGCCGGCGGTAATGCGTTCGCTTATTCCAAAAAGAAAAGTCCTCATCGACTATTGCACATGCCGCTCGAGCCAGAGATCGCCAATCTGGCTGAACCTCATCGCCGCTTTGTTGCGGGCCGTTCAATGCGCGACGTCGAGCCCAACGTCACCCTGAAGGTCCGTGATCCTCAAGGAAATACGATCACAAATGCGGATGATCTCTCATGACCAAGAATGCCCAACGTCTCAGCCAGTTAATTTCTACCTTCGGTCCGGGGGCGATGATCGACCTGCCAACTCGATCTGTTGTGGTAGGCGGACTAGAACAGTGGGATATGAAAGGCGGCGCCTTCAAGACTCTTCCAGAGCCGCGTCTGACGCAGCGCCTCGAGCAAATTTTGAAAGAGCAAGGGCGCCTTGATCCGGCAGCCAGCCTGACGTTGAGGACACCGCCGACATCCGTTGATTCAAGAGACGGCGTACCGCGTGGAGTCGTCGCGCCTGTCTTCCCGACGTGGTTCATCTGCGAGCAGGTCGAAACGAACACGTTGGGGACTAGCACGATCCGGCGTCGCCGGTTGGTCCGTTGGCAAGACCTCGATAGCAAGGGGCGCAGAAGGTTCCAATACGATGACGGCCGGAAGAGCGATGTGACGCCGATCCGCTTCGTTTGCGCATGCGACAAAGGGCATCTGCAAGACATTGACTGGCGCTGGGTCGTGCACGGATCGGGGGCATGCCATGAGCCGATGTGGGTGGAGGAAAAGGGAACCAGCGCAGACCCCGCAGACACCAGCGTCGTGTGCGGATGCGGCAGCCGTCTGTCCCTTCAGGACACTTTCCAGCCCGGGCGTCTAGGCAAATGCCGTGGTGAGCGTCCGTGGCTGCTCGACCGAGACCCCGAAGGATGCGGGGACAACTTGAAGTTGCTCACTCGAACCGCGACGAACACCTACTTCCCGCAGGTCCAAACGGTGATTTCGCTGCCGACTGAGGAGGATGAACTCAGCCAGCTTGTAGATGAACTATCGGGCGATCTGGCCAGCGTTCAGACAGTCCAGGATGTCGCTCAAGCAAAGAAATTCAATCCAAAGGTATCGGCATCGCTTGGCCCTTATCTTGACCACGACATTTTTGATAGGCTTCAGCGCATTCGTGAGGGCGCAAAAACCGACGCCACTCGTTCACCAAAGCTGTCCGAGTTCGATACTTTTGCCAGCGGCCGATCTGAAATCGGCGCGAATCATCCGACGGCAAAGCTCTTTGCACAGACCCTTCCGAGAGACGTTTGGGCCGACCCCGCAGCCGGGATTGACTTATCGGGGATCAAAAACTTGATCGCAGTGCATCGACTGAGGGAGGTATCATGCCTGTATGGGTTCACTCGATTTGAAGCTGCACCGACGGGAGCTGACGGAGATATCGAAGATATTCAGTTGAGCGTCCGCGGCGCCCCAATATCGCGTGATGCCGACTGGTTACCCGCGATCGAACAGTTTGGGGAAGGCATCTTCATCCATTTCGATGCAACTGCAATTACCGAATGGCTTCGAAAGGATCTCACGGCTATCCGGAATCAAAAGCTGCTTTCTGGATATGAGCACTGGCAAAAGCGATTTGCTGGGAAAGCGCCGTCATATCCTGGAACGGCTTACGTACTTCTTCACAGCATATCTCACGCGTTGATGGTTGAGATCGCCCTCGACTGCGGCTATCCAGCCAGCTCTTTAAAGGAACGCGTATATGCGCTGTCCAGCACGCGCAGCGGTGGCGACGTCGACCGTTGCGGAATTCTTGTTTATACCGCTAGCGCTGGTGCGCAGGGCAGTCTTGGAGGGCTTGTCGCTATGGCTCCAAGGTTTGCCTACATTCTCAAGAGCGCCTTGGAACGTTTGCGGATTTGCTCAAATGACCCCGTTTGCGCCGATCACGAACCAGACGATAGGAGCGGCGATCGGGCAACCCACGGCGCCGCATGCCATGGATGCCTGCTGATCGCTGAGACGAGCTGCGAAATGAAGAACCTCTTTCTTGATCGGGATCTTCTTGTGCAAACTATGGCAGGAAACACGTCTGCGTTCTTTGACTTTTAGAATGCTCAGCCGATCTGGGGACTCCCAAAATCCCCAGCAATTTCAATACCAGGTTTCGATCTCAGTGCCGTTCGCAGCTACGAGCAGGATTAGAAAGGTAGCGATGTTGGTCGAGGAGCCAGTTACCCCGGCAGTCCCGATGTTAACGGCCTTGGTGACCCCGCTGGACGTGGCACCGGTGCCGAGACCAATGGAGGAAGCCGCGGTGGCAATCCCAACACTGACGATAGCGCCGGAAAAGGTGGTGCTCTGAAAAGTTCGTGCCACTCCGAACAAGACTGCGATGCTAGAAGAGACGTCTGGCAAGGTGGGCAAGTCACACGTTTGCCATCGGGGCTTTCCACCGAAATGACTCGAGGTTGGCCCTTGGTCGCCTGGCAAAATTGCTCGCCAAGAACGCGTCGCCTGAGGAATCCCAACTTCACCTGTTTGCGTCCAGTTGCGCTCATTGGCGCGAGTCGTGGTAGCCCGGTGGTAGCCGGAAAACCAAAAGGGCCTGGGAGTTTTCACCCAAGCCCTTGAATTTCATGGTGGACCCAGAGCGATTCGAACGCCCGACCCTCAGATTCGTAGTCTGATGCTCTATCCAGCTGAGCTATGGATCCACTGATCGCGGATTTAGTCGCACGGGTCGGGCTTTGCAAGGGCGAAAATCGACCTGGGGCGTTTTGCGTTTGATCGGTCAACCCGAACCGACCTAGGCCGCCGGAACGTTGTCATTCTGTTTGGGCAGGTGGATCGAGAACGCGGTGCCATCGCTGTCGGACCGGTCCAGCAGCAGCTTGCCGC
>JANOAJ010000172.1:0-25030 GCA_031411035.1 Sphingomonadales bacterium | reverse complement strand
CACCCGAGCCGGGAGGCGCCACGATGTCATAGATATCGCCCCATTCCTGCGCCCACATATTGCCGAGAAGGTCAGCGCGGATCGGGCCGGTTTTGCCTTGCACCGCGTCGCCGTATTTTGTGTTGATCTGGCTACGCACATAGGTGTGCAATTCATCATATAGCGGCTTCACTTCGAGCCACAATTTGTCGGTCAGCTTCGCAAAATCGTCGGCTGGCATGTCATAGTTCGAACGCCACAACGCACCGAGATCAGCAAAACCGAGCTCTTTAGCGCCTTGGTTGCCTAGTTCGGCCATACGCACATAATCGTCCTTCATCGGCGCGCCGACATTGTCGTGCCAGCTCGCCCACATTTCCGCGAGCAAGGCCGGATCGCGAGTCTCGCCCATCGCGGCTTCAATATCCGATCCGTTGATCGGTTCCCCCTTCAGTGTGCCCTTGCCCTTGCCATAGGTGGAATTGAGGCGGGTCGCGATGTCGTTCAGTTCCTGCGCTGCGCCGGGGGTGGCGGGGGCCGGCAGGGTCAGCCCGCCGCGCAGCAGATCGAGCTTGCGCTTGGTGTCATAGGAAAGGCCGGGCAGCGCCTGAAATTTGGCCGCTTCGGTAGCGAATTTCACAGACATTTCGGTGCCCTGTGCGCCCACCCGCGCGGCCACGGCATCAGTATCATCCGTGATATAGGTATTGTTGATCCAGCTCACCTGCGCATTGAACACCGTAAAATCGCCCAGTTCCTTCTCGGCGGCGGCGACAAATTTGTCCGCGTCGGCAACTGTGGGCGCGGTATCGGCCAAAGCGGGGGTGGCAGCGCCCAGCACAAGCGCCAGCGCGATCAGGCTCGTTCTCATTAGATTGCATCCCTTTTATGATATTTCATTGCGCGCCAGAGTGCCGCGCGCGCGGCGGCGGGTCAAGCAAAGGGGCAGGATTTTTCGACAAACGACGGCAGCTTTTGAAAGGATCATCTTTGCGAGCGAAGCGAAGCAATCCAGCACCACGTCTGGCACTCTGGATTGCTTCGCTTCGCTCGCAAAGACGGAAACCGTCAGTGAAAATGGCCGCCGCTCAATGGGCTGCGACTGCCTCTCCCCCCACTGGCGGGGGTTTGGCGAGGAGCGCCAGCGGAAGGGCGCAGACGAAGAGCAGCGCCATCCGCCCGAACGCATCATCAAAGGCAAGCGAAGTGGATTGTTGCACGAGGATGCGGTTGACTATGGAGTCTGCCATCAGCGCGGCCTGGCTGGCGTCGCTGGTCATCTGGCCCATCATCGCCGTCATTCCGGACATCATTTCGGAAGCACCCTGCGGGGCGGCGGCCATCGCTTCGGACAAATGGAGCCAGTGCGTCTTGCCCATATCCTGCAGCCAGGTGTTGACCAACGCGATCCCGACAGCACCACCCATATTGCGGCTGAGGTTGAACAGACCGGAAGCATCGCCCACTTCCTCGGGCGGGGCCGTGCCAATGCCAAAGCCGACCGCTGGCACGGCGCAGAACATCATCGAAAAACCCCGCAGTGCCTGGCACCAGAAGAGTTCTTCAAACCCCCATTGCGGGCTGATCCCGGTCGTCATCCACAGACTGGCGGCAAAGCCGGTGAGTCCGCAAATGATGAGGATGCGGGTATCAACACGCTGCGAGAGCAGCACGATGAAGGGAATGCTGCATGTCATCGCCACGCCCTGCACAAACACGGTCTGGCCGATTTCCGTACTGTTGAAGCCGCGCACGCGGCCCAGAAACAGTGGCGTCAGATAGACAGAGGCATAGAGGCCAAATCCGATGACGGTGTTGAAAAAGCAGGCAATGGCAAACGTGCGTCGCCGAAACGGGCGCAGATTGACGAGGGGATGCTTGCCAAACAGGCTGCGCTCCATAAACACGCAGAATCCGATCAGCGAGGCCCAGCCCGCAATGGCTGTTTTGGTATCCTGAAACCAGTCATGCCGCGGGCCTTCTTCCAGAACATATTGCAGCCCGGCCAGGAAGACGATCAGGCTCACCAGATGCAGCCAGTCGATACGCTTGAGCATGCTGAGATCGCCTTTGTCGATCCGCCCGAGCAGCGGCACGGCAATGGTAATGAATATGCCCGGCACGATGTTCATGAAGAAAATCCAGCGCCAGGAATAGGCGTCTGTCACCCAGCCGCCCACTGTCGGGCCGATGGCCGGCGCAATGGTGGGCACCAGCCCCATGATCGCCGGGATGAAGGCGCGCTGCTTGCCCTCGAACAGCGTGAAGCCAGTGGCAAAGGCTGTGGGGATCATCGCCCCTCCCACAAAACCCTGAATCGCCCGAAAGGCGATCATTTGTTCGATGGAGCCTGCCATGCCGCACATCGCCGATGACAAAGTGAACAGGGCCGCCGATCCGGCAAACACCCAGCGCGTGGACAGGGACCGCACCAGAAAGGCGGAAAGCGGGATCATCACCACTTCGGCCATCAGGTAACTGGTCTGCACCCAGGCAATTTCGTCCGGCCCGGCAGAAAGGCCAGCTTGCACCGCATTCAGGCTGGCGGCAACAATCTGGATATCGAGAATGGCCATGAACATGCCAAAGGCCATGATGCCAAACAGCAGGAACTTGCGCCGGAGCGACATAGTCGATGGATCAACGGCGGCGCTCGCCAGAAGGCGGCGGAAGGGAAGGGCAGCACTCGCCACGCATCTTGTCCTTTTGCCGGTGACAGAAATTCCCTGTGGACGTTCCGGCCCCCATCCGTCAATAAAGATTGCGAATTGAAACGGAATATGCCGATGAACGACCAACCCTCTCCGGAAGCCTTTGCTGACGCTGAACCCCTTGCCCCACGCCGCGCGATCCCGCGCCCGGCGATTGTGGCTGCCATCGCCCTGGTCGCGCTGGTGCTGGGGATAATCTGGATTCGCACCCCCGGATCCACCGCGTCAACCGATAACGCCTATCTGCGCGCAGACATGACCGTCATTTCGCCGCGCGTACGCGGACTGGTGGCGGATGTGCTGGTCGCGGAAAATGCCGCCGTGAAGGCAGGCACGCCGCTGGTGCGCATTGATGCCCAGGAATTTGATGCCAAGCTCTCCTCCGCGCGCGCGGATCTGGCAGTGGCGCAGGCCGCCGTCTCGTCGGCCGAAGCGGCGCTCGGGCGGCTGGGGGCGGAGCAGGGCGCGGCCAATGCCAATGTGGCAACCGCTGCCACGATGATTCGCGCGGCAGACGCGGAAGCCACGCGCGCCCGTGCCGATCAGGCCCGGCTGCGCGCGCTGTTGCGACAGGGCTTTGCCACCAAACGCACGGTTGATGCGGCAGACGCACAGGCTGTGGCCGCCACCGCCGAAGCCGCCCGTGCCCGCGCGGCGCTGACGGGTCAGTCGGCTCAGGCAGGCGTTACCACGTCCCGCCGGGGAGAATTGCTTGCCGCATTAGCGCAAGCTCGCGCCTCGCGAGATAAGGCCGCCGCAGCGCTCGCATTGGCGGAGCAGGACAAGGACTATACCGTGATCACCGCGCCCGTGGACGGTGTGGTCGGCAACCGACAGGCGCAGATTGGCATGTTCGTCCAGCCCGGGTCACGCCTGATGATGCTCGTGCCTGCGCGCGGCACCTATGTGATCGCCAATTTCAAGGAAACCCAGACCAGCCGGATGCTTGCCGGCCAGAAGGCGACCATCACCGTGGACGCGCTGCCCGGCACTGAATTCATTGGCCATATCGAAAGTTTCGCCCCTGCGTCAGGTTCGGAATTCGCCTTGCTGCCGTTTGAACCCGGCACCGGCAATTTTACCAAGATCGTCCAGCGGGTCGGCGTTCGGATTGCGCTTGATCCGGGTCAGAAGGGGCTGGAAAAGTTGCGGCCCGGCCTGAGCGTGGAGGCAGAGGTGGCACTTCGATAGGCGAATGCGCCCTGCATTATGGCAAAGCGGCATGTGCGGAAGCCGCGCCTGCCCAGTGTTGCGCTGAACGGGTTTGACGAGGCTTCTCCCTGCCACACGCTTTTCCACCCTAGGACATTATAGAGTGGCCGCCCATCCCGGCGGCGATCTAGAGCAGCTTTGGCCGGCTGAGCGGGGGCGATGATGATCGCGCGGCGCGCTTGAAAGGCCAAGTGACGAGGGAGACGGGTGATGACGGACGAGAGTCATTGGGATCTGGAAGCAGATGTTGTGGTGTTGGGCTCCGGCGGGGCGGCACTCACGGCGGCGGTCTCCGCGCATGATTTTGGCGCAAAGGATGTGGTCATTCTGGAAAAGACCGGAATGGTTGGCGGGACGACGGCCATGTCCGGCGGGATGCTGTGGATTCCGGGCAATCATCATCAGATCGAAGCGGGCATCGAGGAATCCGATGACGATATCGTGGCCTATCTCGATTCGCTGGCACCGGGCGCGCTTGATCCTGACACGCTGGGCGCGTTCATGGAACAGGGGCCAGAACTGATCCGCTATCTGGCAGAAAAGACGCCTGTGCGTTTCCATGCCTATACCGATTTCCCGGATTATCAGCCCTATATGCCGGGAGCGAAGCCCGATGGCGGGCGCAGCCTCGACAATGACGCCTTCTCGTTCGAGCGGCTCGGCAAATGGGCCAGCCGCGTGAACCCCACCAAGATGGCCTATCCGATGCGCGGCAGCCTGATGGAAGCGGTCGCGGGTACGCTGACTGAAGAGATGCTCGCCGAACGCGACGCCGGCGATTATCGCGGCCTCGGCCAGGCGCTGGTCGGCGCGCTGTTTCTGGCCGTGATCGACCGCAATATCCCTGTCGAGTTTGAAAAACGCGCGCGCAAGCTGGTGAAGGATGGCGACCGGATCATCGGCGTTGTTGCCGAGGATGCGAATGGCAAGGATTTCCGCGTGCGCGCCCGTCGCGGCGTGGTGATTGCCACGGGCGGCTTCGAATGGAACGAGCAACTGGTGCGCACCTTCATCCGCGGTCCGCTGACCGGGCCCGTCAGCGTGCCGGAAAATGAAGGCGATGGCCTGATCATGGCGATTGAGGCGGGCGCGCAGCTTGCCAGTATGCAGGATGCGTACTGGCAGCAGAGCGTGCTGGAATACAAGCCGAAGACACGGGGGGCAAAGCCCAATTACATGCTGGGTTCGGACGAGCGCGCGCGCCCCGGTGCGATCCTTGTCAACCGATTTGGCAAGCGTTTCGTCAATGAAGCGGCGAACTATAATGCGATGGGCAAGGCCGTGATCGCTTTTGATGCAGGCCGCCATGAATATGCCAATCTGCCCTACTGGCTGATCCTCGATCAGCGGTACAAGAACAAATATCCGCTCTTCACGTCAATGCCGGGATCGGATGCCATACCCGAATATCTGATGAAGGCTGACACGCTGGAAGAGCTGGCCGCGCTGGCCGGGATTGATCCTGCCGGGCTCGCCGCGACAGTCGAGCGGTTCAACACGATGGTGAAGAACGGCCATGACGATGATTTCAACCGCGGCGATAACAGCTACGACAATTTCTACATGTGGGGCGATCCGGATTTCGAAGCGCCGTTCCGTACGCTCGGCCTGGTCGATCAAGGGCCATTCTATGCGGTCAAGATGGAATCCGGTGCACTTGGCACAGCGGGAGGCCCCAGGGTCAACAGCGACGCGCAGGTTGTGGACTGGCACGGCAACCCGATCCAGGGACTCTATTCGGCAGGCAATGCGATGGGGTCTGTGCTGGCGGGCGCCTATGGCGGTGCGGGTGGCACGCTCGGCCCAGGGCTGACTTTTGGCTATATCGCCGGGAAACATCTGGGTGCGCATATTCCAAATGTCTGAATGCGGCATTGTTCACCGCGCGGGAATGGGAAGTGCATGCCGCAGGTGAATTCCGCGTTCGATGAGAATGCAGGGAAAGTCCATAATAGAAGGAAGAATTTGTCGGGGTCGCGACAAAATATCCCGCTCCGGCCCAAGCGAACGTGGCGTCACCGGGACCTGCAACAAGGCTTTTACAGCACCTGGCTATGCGGTAAGCTTACCCCTTCCCAGCGAGGACGACGACAATGCCAGGATTCGCACCGCAGCGTGAGGGCGTCTTCTATCTGACGGAAGGCGGTCAGGAGACAGAAATCCAGTATCGCCACGGGCATGATCTGCCCGAGTTCGCGATGTATCCGCTCCTTGATAATCCCGCCGCGATGGCTGATCTGAAGGCGATGTATGGCCGCGTGCTTGATGTCGCGGCGGAGCATGGCTTCGGTGCGATGATCAGCGGCCTCGATTATCGCGGCAGTCCCGATTGGGGCGAGAAGCTGGGCTATTCGCGACAAGGGCTGGCGGAAGCGCTGGAGAAATCCATCGCGTTCCTGCGCGATGTGGCACGGCCCTATCATGGCCGGATCGCGGAAATCCTTATCGGCGGGCAAGTCGGCCCGAGAGGCGACGCCTATTCGCTCAATCGCACCATCACTGCCGAAGGTGCTGAAGAGTATCACAGCTTCCAGATCGGGGTGCTGAAGCGCGCAAAGGTGGATTTTGTCTGGGCGGCGACCTTCAACAATGTCCCCGAAGCCGTGGGTGTCGCGCGGGCGGCGGCGCGGGCCGGACTGCCGCTCACCATATCGTTCACGCTCGACAGCAACCACCGGCTCAAATCCGGCCCAAGCCTCAGGGAAGCGATTGAGCGCGTGGATGCCGAAGCAGGTGAAGCGAAGCCGGATTTCTATGGCATCAATTGTTCGCACCCGCTGGAATTTGAACCGGCGCTCGAGCCCGGGGACTGGATTACGCGAATCCGCAGCGTGCGGCCGAACGCGAGCGCCAAGGACAAGATTGACCTGTGCCAGCTTGGCCATATTGAGGATGGCGATCCGGCTGATCTCGGCCAGCGCATCGGCGCGCTGGCGCGACGCTATCCCCATATGGACATTTTTGGCGGTTGTTGCGGCACATGGGCACCCCATCTCGATCAGATTGCCCGCAATGTGTGTCAGGCGTTGCGATAGGCAGGCCAGCTTTGTGCGCCTCAAGCCACCATTGCTTGCCCGCTCCGCCGCAACCGCGCTACAGCATTGCAAATGACGATCACGCCCAACCCGCTCGCCCTGATTGGCAACACGCCGCTGGTGCGTCTCACTGGCCCGTCAGCCGAAACGGGCTGCGAGATTCTCGCCAAGTGCGAATATGCCAATCCGGGAGCGTCGGTGAAGGATCGTGCGGCGCTCTATATCGTGGAGGATGCCGAAGCGCGCGGGGCGCTGCTTCCCGGCGGGACGATTGTGGAAGGCACGGCGGGCAATACCGGGATCGGGATTGCGCTCGTGGCCAACGCCAAGGGCTACAAGACGATCATCGTCATGCCCGACAATCAGAGTCAGGAAAAAATGGCGACGCTGCGGGCGCTGGGGGCGGAACTGGTGCTGGTGCCGCCCGCGCCCTTCGCCAATCCTGGGCATTTCGTCCACACCTCCAGGCGTATTGCTGAGGAAACGCTCGGCGCGGTATGGGCCAACCAGTTTGACAATATTGCCAACCGCAAGGCGCATATCCACGGCACTGCCGAGGAAATCTGGGAACAGACTGGCGGGCGGATTGACGGCTTCACTTGTGCGGCGGGCACGGGCGGAACGATCGCCGGGGTCGGGCTTGGGCTGAAGGCGAAGGATGAAGCCATCACAATCGCGCTAACGGATCCGCACGGCGCGGCGCTCTATAATTATTACGCGCATGGCGAGCTGAAGGCCGAAGGCACATCGGTTGCCGAGGGCATCGGGCAAGGGCGTATCACGGCCAATCTGGAAGGCGCGCCAATTGATACCCAGTTCCGCATTTCGGACGCGGAAGGGATGGTCTGGGTCGAACGGCTGATGCGGGAAGAGGGGCTGTGCCTTGGCCTTTCGTCCGGCATCAATGTTGCGGGTGCAGTTGCGTTGGCAAAGCAGTTGGGGCCGGGCAACACGGTGGTCACGATCCTGTGCGATACCGGATTCCGTTATCTCTCAACACTCTACAATGCGGAGTGGCTGGCATCAAAAGGGCTGCCCGTCTTGCCCTGGCTCGTGCGTGCGGCCTGACCGGCCTTCCCGTATTCGACTCTTTAAACGCTTTGCGTTACAAGGCGTTGATGCCTGACGAGCCCCTCACACCGCCCCCTGCCGGGGTCGGCACGCCAACCAACGACCGGATGCAGCGAATCCGTGTTGGCCTCACCGGCCTTGCGGTGGTGCTGTTGCTGGTTGTTCTGGCGACCGCGCTGATTTCCCGGGTGGGCGAAGCCGGCAATGCCAGCGCCCCTGCCAATGCAGCGGCCGCGGCGAAGGAAGAATCGAAGGATGAGCCGCTGGCCGATCTGGGCGTTGTGCCCGGCGCGCCTTCCAATGACAGTGAACCTTCTCCGGCAAAAGGCGCGCGCTGATCGTCAGGGCGCGATCATGGCTGCCGCTTCTCGCCGCCGCCCTTGTTTGTAGCGGCTGCGCCTTGCACGCCGAACCTCTTGCCCGACCTCTGGGCGTCATGAGCGCTCTTCCGCTTTTCTGGGGAGAACGGGGTGCCCATGCGGTGCTTCATGGCGAAGACCAGCGCGCGCCATTTGTCCGGCGGCTTTCCGAACTGCGCACGTTAGTGCCGGTTGACCGGATTGACCGGAACAGTCTCGCCAGCATCGGAACCCTGCTGCTCGCCCAACCACGCGGCCTCACGCCTGAAGAACTGGTCGCGCTTGATGGCTGGGTGCGGGAGGGTGGGCGTATCCTGATATTTGCAGACCCGCTGCTGGCATGGCCAAGCGTGTTTGGCTGGGGCGATCGCCGCCGTGCGCCGCCGATAACATTACTTGATCCGCTGATTGCGCATTGGGGGCTTGAACTGGAGAGTCCGGAAGTCGGTGCGGCCTCATCCGCGACCCTTTCGATAAACGGGCTGTCAGCGGCAGGGGCCGGGATGGGCCAATGGCAATCCGCCACGTCCGATTGCCGGGTGAGTGGTGACAGGACTTGGGTGGAATGCCGGATCGGGAAGGGGCGGGCGCTGCTCGTTGGCGATGCGGACCTGCTCAATCTGGAAGATGTGCCTGACAATCTGCCCGCGCTCCTTGCCCTGCTGGCGCGACTCGAAACGGTCCAGCCCTGATCAGGGGCTGGTTGACCGAAAGCCGGTGCGATAGTAGCATGAACAGATGACGAACATACCCTGCAATCCCCAAGTCCGAGGCTCCGTTCTCTCCCGATAGTCCCCGAATTTGGATTCATTTCCCGTAATATCCCCAAAAATCCCTTGTATCGCCTGTGGCGTCCCGTTAACCAGCAGACTGAAGCTGGGCGGGGTTGTCCTGATTCATTCTTATTGAGGCTGGGGTGCAACACGGGTTGCTTCCGGCAACAGGATGGTCTTGCCCGCGAACAAGGGGTTGGGCACAAAAGTGAGCGGGCGGGAGCTAATCTCGGGAAGCGGTCTCTCCGTCATTGACGGCAAGGGGCGTGTCTCTATCCCGCCGGATCTGCGCAACGCGGTGATCGCCAACAGCGCCGAACGCTCTTTTTATCTTGGCAAACAATCCGGGCATGCAGCGCTGGTCGGTTATGACAAGGCCGCGCTGGAAGATCGCAACCGGAATATTGAAGCGGCCGAAATGTCCGCAGCGGCCAATGGCGTTCCCGAATATGATTTTGGCGCACGGTCAAAGACCTTCCCGTCGGTGGAGCCAGTGCCGTTCGATACCTCCGGGCGTTTTGTGCTGTCAGCGAAATTGCGCGCCCGTGCGCAGCTTGACAATCTCGCCTTCTTCGCCGGTTTCGGGCGGTTCTTCTGCATCTGGAATCCGTTCATCCTGATCGAACGCGCCGATATTGATGAAGATCTGAGGGAAGACGCGCGCTGGGCGCTCAAGGAAAAGGGACTGGCATGAACCCCGCCGCCACGCCCCATATCCCTGTGCTGCTTGACGAAGTGATTGCCGCGCTCGAGATTGCACCCGGCGAGTGCCATGTGGACGGCACCTTCGGCGCAGGCGGCTATACCAAGGCGATGATCGCCCAGGGCGCTGAAGTGTACGCCTTTGACCGGGATCCCGATGCGATTGCCGCCGGGCGCGCGATGGAAGGCTCCCATCTGCGCCTGTTGCAGGGCCGCTTTTCCCAGATGGATGTGATGCTGGGTGATGCCGGGCTTTTGCCGGTTGATGGGGTGACGCTGGATATCGGCGTCTCCTCGATGCAGCTTGATCAGGCCGCGCGCGGCTTTTCGTTCCAGTCGGACGGGCCTCTCGACATGCGGATGGAACAGGAAGGCGAAAGCGCTGCGGATTTCGTCAACCTGGCTGACGAAGCCGCGATTGCGGACGTCATCTACCAATATGGCGATGAACCAAAATCGCGCCGGATTGCCCGTGCCATCGTCGCCGCGCGCCCCGTTACCGGAACGGCGCAACTGGCCGCGATTGTCCGCCGCGCTACAGGGTACAAGCCGCATGACAAGAAAGACCCGGCAACCCGCACGTTCCAGGCCATCCGCATTCATGTGAATCGCGAAATGGAAGAGCTTGAGGAAGGCCTGGCCGCGGCAGAACGCGTCCTGAAGCCCGGCGGGCGTTTGGCGGTGGTCACCTTCCACAGTCTTGAAGACCGGATGGTGAAACAGTTTTTCCGGGCGCGCAGCGGGGCCAGTCCCGCCGGTTCGCGGCATCTTCCGACAGCGGCTGCATCCGGCCCCGTGCCCAGCTTTGATAGCGTCGCAAAGGCGGTGCGACCCGGTGATGCCGAAGTGGCGCGCAATCCCCGCGCCCGTTCCGCCACCTTGCGTGTCGCCCACAGAACCCCCGCCCCCGCCTGGCCCTCAAGGAAAGGAACCCGCGTATGATTGCCCAGCGTTTTCGTCCCGTTGGATGGGTTGCCGGTGTCGCTGTTGCGGCCACGGCGCTTTACATGATTTCGCTCCAGGTCGCTTCGGAGCGTGGGCGTCTTGAGGCGATTGATCGCAAGATTGCAATGGCGCACCGGGATATCCGGCAGTTGCAGACAGAGCTTGGCACACGCGCCAGTCTGCGTCAGCTTGAACGGTGGAACGGAGAAGTGCTGGCGCTGTCCGCGCCGCAGGCTGGGCAGTATCTGCCCGGAGAACAGGCGCTGGCCTCTGCTGATCGCAGCGCGCTGGGCAATGCGCCCGCTGCGCCGCCGCCGGTAATGGTGGCCTTGGGGGCAACCAGCCAGGAAGCAGCCGAGCCGGTCGCCGCGAAGCCTTCGCTGCTTGCCATGCTCACAACCGAAAAGCCCAAGCCTGCCTTGTCTGAACAGGATCATGTCGTTCAGCGTGCGATGATGCCGCGCCCGACAAGTGTGAGCCGGGTTGAAACGGTCAAGCCGCTTCCCGTCAAAACTGCCGCCAAAAAATCGGATGCGAAGCCGCAGCGCATCGCCATGCTGGATCAGGCGACCATCCGTGATCTCACCATGGTCGCATCGGCCGAACGAGCGGGCACTATGAAAAAGTGACAACACTGGTCGCCCGCCCCCACCGCACACGCAATGCCGGTACGCGCCAGCAAACGGTTGCTCTTGCCCATCAGCGCCTGATTTTCCTGATGCTGGTATTTCTCGGGGTCGGCTGCGTCATTGCCGCCCGCATCGTCTGGCTCAACGTGGCCAGCGGAGACCGGGCGGGGCTGTCAGCAGCCAATGGTGTCGTCGGACGCGGTGACATTGTGGATCGCAACGGTGAAGTGCTGGCCCGCACGATCGAAGCCTGGTCGGTGGGCGTGCATCCGAGCAAGCTGCTCGGGCGCGCAGAGGATCTGGCGCCGCAACTGGCCCGTCTGATGCCGGAGCGTACCGAAGCCCAGTATCTTGCCATCCTGAAATCCGGTGAAAACTTCACCTATCTGCGCCGCCGGGCGATGCCTGAGCTGGTGGCCGCTGTAAACGCGCTGGGCGAACCGGCGATGGCATATGCGCGTGAGCCTGAACGGCTCTACCCGCAGACCACGCTAGCCGCGCATGTGATCGGCTATACCGATTTTGACGGGCACGGCGTGATGGGCATGGAACGGGTGCTCGAAGACCGGCTGAGCAACCCCGCACTGCGCGGTGCGCCAGTGGCGCTGTCCATCGACAGCCGCGTTCAGGCGGCGATGGAAAGCGAGCTTTCGGCCGCCATGACCAACCTGCGCGCCGTTGGCGCGACCGGGCTGGTGCTTGATGTGGATACGGGTGAAGTTATCGCCATGGCATCATTGCCTGTGTTCAACCCGAACCGTTCGGGGCAGGCTACGCCAGAGGCGCGCCGCAACAATGTGACGCAAAGCGTGTATGAACTGGGCAGCACTTTCAAGCCGCTGACTATGGCAAACGGAATCAACGCCGGCGTCATCACCAATCTAGGTCGTCGCTATGATGCGACGGCCCCCATCCCCATTGGCCGCTTCAAGATCAGTGACGATCACCCTCAGCACCGCTGGCTGAATGTGCCGGAAACGCTGGTGCATTCATCCAACATTGCCACGGCGCGGATTGCCGATGAAATTGGGCAGGCCCGGACAGAGGCATTTTTTCGCCAGTTGGGCTTTTACGAACCCGCCCATATCGAACTCCGCGAACGGGGCCGGACGCTTCCGCCAGCCTATTGGAGCCGCGTTACCAACATGACGGTTGCCTATGGTCATGGCATCGCAGTGACGCCGCTGCATCTGGCACTCGCCTACGCCACGATCGTCAATGGCGGGGTGTGGCGCCCGGCGACGCTGCTCAAAGTGCCGAACGGGCAGGCTGCCAAGGGGCGCCGGGTGATCTCCAACGAGACGAGCCTTACCATGCGCAAATTGCTGCGGCTGGTGGTTACCGATGGTACGGGCAAGAAAGCGAATGTGCCGGGCTTCCGGATCGGCGGAAAGACGGGAACGGCGGAAAAGCCAGGCATTGGCGGCTATTCGAAAACCGTCAACGTCTCTACCTTCGCCGCGGTGTTCCCGATGGACGCCCCGCGTTACGTGGTGATTGCCATGCTCGATTCGCCCAAAGGCAGCGTGGAATCGTCTGGCCAGACGACTGCTGCCTACACAGCGGCACCCGTAGTCGCCAAGGTGATTGCCCGCACCGGCCCCATGCTGGGCATCTATCCCGACATGAACCGCGAAGTTGATCTTGCGGACATGTTGCCGCTCCTCTGGAAACCCAAGGGTGAGCACGAATGAGGCTGGGCGCGCTCATCGGAACGGACGATGCCAGCAATGTGACGGGCTTTGCCATAGACAATCGCAAGGTTGCTCCCGGCACGGTCTTTGGCGCGTTTCGGGGCGCGAAATTCAATGGCGAGGATTTCATTCCTGCGGCGATTGCGTCGGGCGCTGTGGCCGTGGTGGCGCGGCCCGAAGCGAAGGTGGACGGGGCGGTACACATCGCTGACCATGACCCGCGCCGCGCTTTCGCGCTGATGGCGGCACAATTCTTTGCGCCCTTCCCGGAAACGATTCTCGCGGTGACGGGCACGAACGGCAAGACCTCCTGCGTGGAGCTGACACGTCAGCTCTGGCACATGGCCGGGGAGCGCGGCGCGTCGATCGGCACGCTGGGCGTCACTACGCCGGACGAACGGGTTGTGACCGGCCTCACCACGCCGGACATTGTGACGTTCCTTTCCAACATGGCGGGCTTAAAGCGCGAAGGCGTCAGTCATGTCGCCTATGAAGCATCGAGCCACGGCCTTCACCAGTATCGCGCCGAAGGGCCGCGCGTGGCGGCAGGCGCGTTCACCAATCTCAGCCGCGATCATCTCGATTATCATGGCGATATGGCCAATTATTTTACGGCCAAGCTACGGCTGTTCTCCGAAGTGATTGCGGACGATGGCGCGGCCGTGATCTGGGCGGACGATGGCCGTTATTCCGCAAAGGTGATTGATCTGGCGCGTGAGCGCGGGCTGCGCCTGCTGCGCGTTGGTCTGGCGGGGGAGGAACTGCGGATCCTCAGCCGCGCGCCATCCCAGCTTGGGCAGGTGCTGACGGTTGAGATTGACGGCAAGAGCCACACAATCAAGCTGCCGTTGATCGGCGCCTATCAGGCTGCCAATGCCTTAGTCTCCGCAGGGCTGGTGATCGCCACAGGTGGCGATGTATCGACCACGCTCGCCAATCTGGCACGGGTGCAGCCGGTGCGCGGACGGATCGAGCGCGCAGCCATCGCGCGCAGCGGCGCTCCCGTCTATGTCGATTATGCCCACACCCCCGATGCGCTGGAAGCCGCGATTGCCGCGCTTCGCCCGCACGCCAGGGGGCGGCTGATCCTTGTCTTTGGCGCGGGCGGTGACCGCGATACGGGCAAACGGAAGGAAATGGGCGTGATTGCGGCGCGCGATGCCGATGTCTGCATCATCACGGATGATAATCCGCGCACCGAAGATCCGTCGCTGATCCGCGCGGCGATGCTTGAGGGGGCTCCGGACGCAACGGAAATCGGCGACAGGCGCGAAGCAATCGCCGCTGCCATTGCTATGGCAGGCGCTGACGACATTGTTCTGATCGCGGGCAAGGGGCATGAACTGGGCCAGATCGTGGGAGACCGCGTGTTGCCTTTTGACGATGTGCAAGTCGCCCGGGAGTGCGCGGCATGACGCCCCTCTGGACATCCGCCCATGTTGCCGCGGCCATTGGCGGACGGGCGTCCGCCATGTTCCAGGCAAACGGCGTAGCCTTTGATTCCCGTGAAGTGGGGCCGGGTGACCTGTTTATCGCCCTGAAGGGCGAAACCACCGACGGCCACCGCTTCCTTGATCAGGCATTCGCGCAAGGTGCCGCCGGAGCCATTGTTTCCGAACCCACATCCCATCCCCATGTCATGACGGCGGATACGACCGCCGCTCTGAATGCCCTCGGCGTCGCATCGAGGCAGCGTACCGCAGCAAAAATCGCGGGCGTCACTGGGTCGGTTGGCAAGACCGGCACCAAGGAAGCACTGTCCGCCGCCTTGGCGCGGGCGAGGCGGGGGAATGTCCACAAGTCGGTAAAAAGCTATAACAATCACACGGGCGTTCCCCTGAGCCTGGCGCGGATGCCGGCGGACAGTGGTTTCGGCGTTTTCGAAATGGGAATGAACCATGCGGGCGAACTGGCCGCGCTGACGCAAATGGTGCGCCCACACGTCGCGCTGGTGACGACGATCGCGCCTGCCCATATCGAGTTCTTTGGCAGTGAAGAAGCAATTGCGGACGCCAAGGGTGAGATTTTTGAAGGGCTGGAACCGGATGGCACAGCCGTTATCCCGTTCGACAGCCCGCACAGGGATCGCCTGATCGGCCATGCCGCGCCCCATGCCGCGCAGATCCTGACATTCGGACGCGGCGAAGGTGCCGATGTGCGCGCGCTTGACGAATTCGCGGTAGCTGATGGCACGATGGTCAGCGTTGCCTTGCCCGACGGGGAACTGACTTTCACGTTGTCACAGCCCGGCGATCACTGGGTGTCGAATGCATTGGCCGTGCTCGCTGCCGTCAAGGCGTTGGGCGGTGATCTTGCTGCCGCAGGACTGGCATTGGCGGATTTTGGCGGCCTTGCCGGGCGCGGCGCGCATCACCGGCTGACGCTGCAAGGCGGGGATGCCCTGCTGATCGACGAAAGCTACAACGCCAATCCCACATCAATGGCCGCAACGCTGGCAGTGCTGGGCAAAGCGCCTGCCAAACGCCGGATTGCTGTTCTTGGCGCGATGCGGGAGCTTGGCAGCGCCAGCGATGCGCTTCACGCCGCACTTGCCGATCCTGTTGCCGCAGCGGGCGTTGATTTGGCACTGCTCGTCGGCACGGGGATGGAGCCGCTGGCAAAGGCGCTTGAGGGGCGCGTGAATTTCGCGCATTGCCCGAACGCCGATCTGGCGCGCGAAGCCCTTGAGAACATAATCGCGCCCGGGGATGCCATTCTCATCAAAGGGTCGAACGCGATTGGCCTTGGCCAAATCGTCGTCGCGCTAACAGGCGGGCGAAGCTGATGCTGTATCTCATTGCCGAACAACTGGGCTTTCCGGGGGTTCTGAATCTGGTTCGTTATTTGTCGTTCCGCACAGGCGGGGCGGTGGCGACGGCGCTTGTCATCGGGCTGATCATCGGGCCGAAATTCATCGGCTGGCTCCGCGTGCGCCAAGGCAAGGGGCAGCCGATCCGCGATGACGGCCCGCAAACCCATCTTGCCAAGGTGGGCACGCCCACAATGGGCGGGCTGATGATCCTGACCGCGATCAGCGTGGCGATGCTGCTGTGGATGGATTTGCGCAATGACTATGTCTGGGCCTGCCTGTTCGTGATGGGTGGTTTCGGGCTGGTCGGCTTCATGGATGATTATGACAAGGTCAAGAAGCGCAGCCATAAGGGCGTTTCGGGCCGGGTGCGCCTGATGTTCGAATTCTTCATCGCGGGGCTCGCGGTGTTCATGATTACGCGTCATGCCGGAACGGATCTGTACATTCCCTTCCACAAGGGACCCGTGGCGGATTTCGGCTGGCTTTACATGATTTTCGCGACGGTTGTGATCGTGGCTTTCGGCAATGCGGTGAACCTGACCGACGGGCTGGACGGGCTTGCTTCCATGCCGGTGATCATCGCCTGCATCGCGTTCATGCTGATCGCCTATCTGGTGGGCAACATCAAATATGCGGATTATCTGGGCATTCCCTATGTGAAGGGCGCGGGGGATCTGACGGTGCTGTGCGGCGCGATCGTCGGGGCGGGGCTGGCGTTCCTGTGGTTCAACGCGCCGCCCGCCGCCGTGTTCATGGGGGATACCGGCAGCCTTGCCCTGGGCGGTGTGCTGGGCACGATTGCGGTGACGGCCAAGCATGAATTCGTGCTCGCCATTATTGGCGGGCTGTTTGTGGTGGAAGCGCTCTCGGTCATCATTCAAGTCTTCTGGTTCAAGCGGACCGGGCGACGGGTGTTTCGCATGGCCCCGATCCACCACCATTTCGAACAGCTTGGCTGGGCCGAAGCCACTGTCGTTATCCGTTTCTGGATCGTTGCCTTTGTGCTCGCGCTCGCGGGCCTTTCGACGCTGAAGCTGCGGTGATTGTCACCCCCGCCTTTCGCGGCAAACGCTATGCGGTGCTGGGACTGGCGCGGAGCGGGCTCGCGACGGTCGAGGCGCTCACCGCAAGCGGCGCCGAAGTGGTCGCGTGGGATTCGAATGAAGCGGCGCGGGCAAAGGCTCCGACGGGAACGAAACTGGCCGACCCACTTACCATCGATCTCACAGGCTTTGACGGCGTGGTCGTTTCTCCCGGCGTGCCGATCAACCGCCACCCGATTGCTGACGCAGCCCATGCCGCGAACGTCCCCCTGATCGGCGACATTGAATTGTTCGCGTTGGCCCGCGCCAGTCTGCCGCCGCACAAGGTCGTCGGGATCACGGGCACCAACGGCAAATCCACCACGACCGCGCTCATCACGCACATTATCGAAGCGGCCGGCATCCCTGCGCTGATGGGTGGCAATATCGGGCTGCCCATTCTGGGCCGCGATCCGCTGGCCGAAGGCGGGGTCTATGTGCTCGAACTCTCCAGCTACCAGATTGACCTGACGCATAGTCTGGCCTGCGATATTGCCGTGCTGACCAATATCACGCCCGATCATCTGGATCGCTATGATGGTTTTGCCGATTATTGCGCCTCGAAGGAACGGCTGTTCACGCTCCAGCATGTCGATCAGGTCGCCGTGATCGCAACGGAGGATAATCCCAGCCGGATGATCGCCAGCCGGGTCAACCACCGGCTCCACCGGGTGGCGGGCAAGGACATTGCCGATCAGTCCCGCTGGCCGACATTGCAAGGCCCGCATAATGCCCAGAATGTGGCCATCGCAGTTGCTGTTGCAAAAGCGCTCGGGATCGATGCAGATGCTATTGAGCGCGGACTTGCCACTTATCCCGGTCTGCCGCACCGCATGGAGCGCGTCCGCGAAGTGGGTGGCGTTCTGTATGTGAATGACAGCAAGGCGACCAACGCCACATCGGCCGCGCCTGCCCTTGCCGCCTATCCCGCGATCCACTGGATATTGGGCGGGCAGGCCAAGACTGATGAACTTGATGCCTGCGCTCCGCATTACCCCCATGTCCGCGCCGCTTATACGATTGGCGATGCCGGGCCGATGTTTGCAGAACTTCTTGCGCCCCATATGACCGTGACGCACAGTGCGAACTTGCAAACTGCGGTGGCTCAGGCTGCTGCTGCTGCCGCACCGGGAGAGACAGTGCTTCTTTCCCCCGCTTGCGCGTCGTTTGACCAGTTCAAGGATTTCGAGGCGCGGGGCGATGCTTTCCGCGCGTTGGTGGAGGCGCTCTGATGCCAGCAGCTGTTGCCAGATTGACCAAAGGCAAGGCCCGTGTTGCCGCGCGGCTTGGGCGGGCGGATCGTTCGCCGCTGGGCTTGTGGTTCTGGGAGATTGACCGGGTTCTCCTGTTGCTTCTTACCGTTCTGATTTCGGTCGGTTTGATTGCGGTCGCAGCGGCCTCCCCGGCAGCGGCGCAGCGTTATTCCGGCGGAGATATTATCGTTTCGCCCCTCGCCTATTTCTGGAAACAGTTGATGTGGGTGGCGATAGGCCTGCCAATCATGCTGGTGATTTCGATGATGCCGCAGCAAATGTTGCGTCGCTGGGCGCTGGGGGCGGCCGCATTTTTCAGCGTCTTTCTGGCTATGGTGCCGCTGATCGGGGTAGAAAAGAATGGCGCGATGCGCTGGATCGGCGTGGGCATCGGCCAGTTCCAGCCGTCCGAGTTTCTGAAGCCCTGTTTTGTCGTGGCGCTCGCGTGGATTCTCTCCCTCAAGTCGCATGACAAGTCGCTGCCGGTGGTGCCGATTACCGGGGCGATGACCGGCGTTGTGGCCATGCTGCTGATGATGCAGCCGGACTTTGGCCAGACGATCATCTTCTGCTGTGTGTGGATGGCACTGGTGATGATGGCTGGTCTGCCCTTCCGCACGGTCGGGCTGCTGGGCGCGGGCGGGTTCGTGGGCATCATTGCGGCCTATTTCTTCTATCCCGTCGCGCGCACTCGGATCGACAATTTCCTGTTTGCCAGCGGAGACACCTACCAGGTGGATATGGCCCGCGCGACGATCACGGCAGGCGGACTGTGGGGCACCGGGCCGGGCGGCGGGGAACGCAAATTCCATCTGCCCGAAGCACACACGGACTACATCTTTTCGGTTGTCGGTGAAGAATTCGGCCTGCTGGCCTGTATCGCCATCGCCGCGATTTTTGTCGCGATCATGGTGCGGGTGTTCGTGAAGCTGCTGGACGAGGAAGACGGATTCCTCGTTCTGGCCTCGGCGGGACTGGTCACGCAGTTGATCGTGCAGGCCTTCATCAACATGGCCGTGAATATCGGCATAGCACCCTCCAAGGGGATGACGCTGCCCTTTATCAGCTATGGCGGCTCTTCCATGCTGGCGCTTTGCGCCGGGTTCGGAATGCTCCTCGCCTTCACGCGCAAGAATCCCTATCTGCTGCGTTCTCCCTATGTCGTGAAGTGGAATGCGCGATGAGCATCGTGCGGCACTTTGTTCTCGCTGCAGGCGGCACGGGCGGGCACATGATGCCCGCGCACGCGTTGGCGGCAGAACTCGTCGCGCGCGGGCACAAGGTTGCGCTGATCACGGACGCGCGCGGGGCGAAGATTCCGGGGCTTTTTGAAGGTGTGGAAACGCATCTCCTGCCTGCGGGGCGGATCACCAAAAACCCGCTCAGCTGGCCTGCCGGGGCCAAAGCGATCTGGTCTGGCCGTTCGCTGGCACGCAAACTGTTCGCGGAATTTCAGCCATCTGCGGTGATCGGCTTTGGTGGGTATCCGGCCTATCCGGCGCTGGTTGCGGCACATTCGATGGGCATCCCGACAGCGGTGCACGAACAGAATGCGGTGCTGGGCCGGGTCAACCGGATGGTCGCGCGCAAGGTCAAGGCGATTGCCACGGCCTATCCGGACGTGGAGCGCATCCCGGCAGGCGCGGAAGGCAAGGTCGAACTGGTCGGCAATCCCGTGCGTGACGAGATCGTGGCGCTGCGCGACGAGCCGTATCCGCCCCTTGAGGAGGATGGCGTGTTCCGGGTGCTCGTGATCGGCGGATCGCAGGGCGCGGGAATCCTCTCACAAGTTGTGCCGGATGGCCTCGCCATGCTGCCCGAAGCGCTGCGCCGCCGCCTGCAGGTGACGCAGCAATGCCGGGCAGAAGACATCGAAGCTGTTCGCGCCCGCTATCAGGCACTCGCCATTCCGGCAGACCTTGCCACATACATGACCGACATTCCCGAAAAGCTGGCCTGGACGCACCTGATGATCGCGCGGGCGGGGGCGTCCACTGTGGCGGAACTGACGGCCGCTGGTCGTCCGGCGATCTTTGTGCCGCTGCCCATTGCGACGGACGATCACCAGACCGCGAACGTCCGCGAAATGGTGGCAGCGGGTGGCGCGCGTTCGATCAAACAGACTTTGTTCACGCCCAAGGAACTGGCCAAGCAGATGCAGAAGCTCGGTCTCCAGCCTGCGGGTCTTGCGCTGGCCGCCGAAGCCGCCAAATCCTGTGGCCGTCCCCACGCCACGCGCGATCTGGCAAACCTGCTCGAACACCTTGGCCGTCCGCCGGTGGTTGATGGCGTCCGCGCCGACGATTGGGGCGATGCGGCTTTGGCGGGGGCAGGCGCATGAAGGGCGTCGCGACAGACATTGGCACGATCCATTTCATCGGCATTGGCGGCATCGGCATGTCCGGCATTGCCGAAGTGATGCACAATCTGGGCTATAAGGTGCAGGGCTCCGACATGGCCGAAGGCTATGTGATTGACGGACTGCGCAAACGCGGCATTACCGTGATGATCGGGCAGAATGCCGACAATCTGGGCGACGCGGCGGTGGTGGTTACGTCCACTGCAATCAAGCGCGGCAACCCTGAAGTTGAGGCCGCCTATGAACGGCGCATCCCGGTTGTCCGCCGTGCGGAAATGCTCGCCGAACTGATGCGGCTGAAATCCACCGTCGCGGTCGCCGGCACGCACGGCAAGACCACCACGACGTCTCTGGTGGCGGCCATGCTGGACGCGGGCGGGATTGATGCGACGGTGATCAATGGCGGCATCATCAATTCCTACGGATCGAACGCCCGGCTCGGCACGTCCGAATGGATGGTGGTAGAGGCTGACGAAAGCGATGGCAGCTTCCTGCGGCTGGACGGAACGATTGCGGTCGTCACCAACATCGATCCCGAACATCTCGATCATTATGGCAGCTTCGACGCGGCCAAGGATGCCTATGTCGAGTTTATCGAGAATGTGCCTTTCTATGGCGCGGCGATCCTGTGCCTTGATCATCCCGAAGTGCAGGCCATCCTGCCGCGCATCCGTGACCGGCGGGTGGTGACCTACGGGTTCAGCGCGCAGGCCGATGTGCGCGGTGACAATGTAACCCCGGTTCCTGGCGGCAACCGCTTTGATGTGTCCGTGCGTGGGCGCGATGGCGCGATGCGGGTAATCCCGGGTGTCGCGCTGCCCATGTCCGGGCGGCACAATGTCCAGAACTCGCTGGCGGCGATCGCTGTGGCGCTGGAGATGGGCGTGGATGATGCCCGGATCGCCAGCGGTTTTGCGGCCTTTGGCGGTGTCAAACGGCGCTTCACCAAGGTTGGTGAGGTGGACGGTATCACGGTCATTGACGATTACGGCCATCATCCGGTCGAAATCCGTGCCGTGCTGGCAGCCGCTCGCGAAGGCGCGCAAGGCCGGGTGATCGCTGTCTGCCAGCCCCACCGCTATTCGCGGCTTGGCGGGTTGATGGAGGAATTCGCGCAGGCGTTCAACGACGCCGATATCGTTTATGTCACGCCGGTTTATGCGGCGGGTGAAGCGCCGGTCGAGGATGTGAACGCCGAGGTGCTGGTCGGCAAAATCAAGCGGCGCGGTCACCGCGCGGCTGCAACTGTGGCTGACGCTTCGACGCTTGCAACCGAGATTGCCGCCGTCGCGCAGCCCGGCGATATGGTCGTGTGCCTCGGTGCGGGCGATATTACCAAATGGGCAGCCGGGTTGGCTGACGCCATCAAGGCGGTGCGGGAGTGACCGTCTGCTATGCCTTGCCCTCCGTGCGCGGCAAGCTGACGCACGGCGCGCCGCTGGCGCCGCTCGTGTGGTTCAAATCGGGTGGGGCGGCAGAATGGCTGTTCGAACCCGCCGATATAGACGATCTGGCCAATTTCCTCTTCGCGCTTGATCCTTCGGTGCCCGTGATGGCGCTGGGGCTCGGTTCCAACATGATCGTTCGGGATGGCGGCGTGACCGGGGTTGTCGTGCGGCTGGGCAAAGCGTTCGCGACTGTGACGCGGCTGGATGAAACCACGCTGCGATGCGGCGGCGGGGCCAGTGGCATTCTGGTGTCCTCCTCCGCGCGCGACGCGGGCATTGGCGGCGTGGAGTTCCTCCGCTCCATCCCCGGCACGGTGGGTGGCTTCGTGCGGATGAACGGCGGCGCCTATGGCCGCGAGGTCAGGGACATTCTGGTTGAATGCGAAGTGGTTCTGCGGTCGGGCGAGCGCAAAATACTGGCGCTGGATGAACTCGGCTATACCTATCGCCATTCGGAACTGCCTGACGGAGCCATCGTTATCTCGGCCACGTTCCGGGGGCACCCGGAAACGCCCGAAATTATACAGGCTGAAATGGATCGCATATCCGCTTCGCGCGAAGCCTCACAGCCGTTGCGCTCCAAAACCGGCGGATCGACGTTCAAGAATCCGGATGGCCACAAGGCGTGGCAACTGGTCGATGCGGCGGGCTGTCGCGGGCTGACGCTGGGCGGCGCGCAGGTTTCGGAAAAACACACCAATTTCCTGCTCAACACCGGTGCTGCGACCAGCGCGGACATCGAGGCTTTGGGTGAGGAAGTGCGCAAACGGGTGAAGGCGCGATCGGGCATCGAACTGGAATGGGAAATACAGCGCGTGGGAGTGGCCAAGTGAGCGGGCAAATTCATGTGGCCGTCCTGATGGGCGGCTGGTCTGCGGAGCGGGACGTGTCGCTTTCCAGTGGCACCGGGATTGCCGATGCACTGGAACGCGTCGGCTATCGCGTCACGCGGCTGGATATGGGCCGGGATATTGCAGCGCGACTGGCCGAGACCAAGCCCAATGTCGTGTTCAACGCGCTGCACGGCACACCGGGCGAAGACGGCACGGTGCAGGGCATGATGGATTTGATGGGGCTGAAATACACGCATTCCGGCCTTGCCACCTCTGTGATCGCGATTGACAAGCATCTGACCAAGCAGGCGTTGGTACCGTTCGGTATTCCGATGCCCGGCGGGCAGGTGATCGAAAGCAAGACCGTGTTCGAACGTGATCCGCTGCCCCGGCCCTATGTGCTGAAGCCGGTCAATGAAGGATCGTCCGTCGGCGTGGCGATTGTCACGGATGCCAGCAATTACGGCAATCCCATCGGGCGCGATGTCGAAGGGCCGTGGCAGCAGTTCGAACATCTTCTGGCGGAACCCTTTATCAAGGGCAAGGAACTGACGGTTGCGGTGCTGGCGGATCGCGCCCTTGCCGTGACGGAGCTTCAGACGAGCAGCGGCTTCTACGATTACGAGGCCAAATATACCGAAGGCAAAACCATTCATATCTGCCCGGCGCAGATGCCCTTTGAAGTTACCGAAGCGTTGCTCGCTTATGCGCTCAAGGCGCACCGTTTGCTCGGCTGCAAGGGGGCGTCGCGTTCGGACTTTCGCTGGGATGACAGCCAGGGGCTGGCCGGGATCTATCTGCTGGAAGTCAACACCCAGCCAGGGATGACGCCGCTCAGCCTCGTGCCGGAGCAGGCGAAATATTGCGGCATTTCATACGAAGAGCTGGTGGACCGGCTGGTCAAGGAGGCGCAAGGTGGCTGAGGCGAAGATCAGGCGCGGTGAGGCCGGGCGCAAACGTCCGCGCGTCGCCAAACGGCCCAAGCGGGTGGCCAGCAAGCCCTCTTTGTGGAGCCGCTTCAAGGCTGTGCTGCCCGTCAGCCAGCGAACTCTTGATCGCATCGCGACAGGGGCGATGGTTGTCATCGTGGGCGGCGTCACCATTGCCGGGGCAACGATGCTGGGCGTGCCGCAATATCTCGGCACGGAATTCGCCCATGCCGTTGGCCGTGCCGGGTTCGAGGTGAAGCGGGTTGAAGTGACCGGCATCAAGCGGATGGAACGGTTGACAGTCTATGCCATCGCGCTTGACCAGCATTCGATGGCAATGCCGCTCGTTGATCTGGAAAAGGTGCGCAGCCAGTTGATGCAATATGGCTGGATCGAGGATGCGCGCGTTTCGCGCCGCCTGCCCGATACGCTGGTGGTGGATATTGTCGAACGCAAGCCTGCGGCGATCTGGCAGCATAACCAGCGGCTTTCGCTGGTTGATGCGAAAGGCCGGGTGTTGGACAAGGTCCGCCCCGATGAGCCGACGCCGAACCTGCCGCTGCTGATTGGTGCGGATGCCAATGAACAGGCGATTGCCTTCAACGAATTGATGGAGCGCGCGCCCGCGCTCAAGCCGATGATCGCCTCGGCTAGCTGGGTGGGCAACCGCCGCTGGGATCTGGGATTCCAGACGGGGGAGACGCTGGCGCTGCCCGAAGGCGAAAATGAAGCAGGCCGCGCGCTGCTCCGCTTCGCGCGGGTGGAAGGCGTGCAGCATCTGCTTGGGGGGCGCTACATCTGGTTCGATATGCGCAACGCCGGAAAGCTGACGGCGCGTTTCCGTCCCAAGCAGAAATCCATCGACAAGCCCGAAGGTGAAGAACCCGAAACGCAATCCGCCGACGCTGCGAAGAAGGAGGAAGAGGATCATGGCCCAGCCTAGAAATGAAAAGCTGATCACGGCACTTGATATCGGCAGCTGGAAAGTGTCAGCGCTGATTGCCGAACGTTCGGCCACGGGCGATCTGAACGTGCTGGGCACGGGGCAGCGCGAAAGCCGGGGGGTCAAACGCGGCTATATTGCGGATATGGCGGCCACTGAAGCGGCCGTGCGCGAAGCCGTGGAGCAGGCCGAACGGATTGCCGGCACCAATATCGAGGATGTCTGGGTAAGCTTTTCCGGCGGCTCACTGGTCAGCAATCT